>CAUSRF010000149.1:0-2508 GCA_963534275.1 uncultured Streptococcus sp. | reverse complement strand
AATATCCAAGAAATCTTGCCACTTCTAGAAAGCATTCTCCAAAGCAATCGTCCACTCTTGATTATTGCAGATGATGTGGACGGCGAAGCTCTTCCAACCCTTGTCTTGAACAAGATTCGTGGAACCTTCAACGTGGTAGCAGTTAAGGCACCTGGCTTTGGTGACCGTCGTAAAGCTATGCTGGAAGACATCGCTATTTTGACAGGTGGAACTGTCATCACAGAAGATCTTGGTCTTGAGTTGAAAGACGCGACGATTGAAGCGCTTGGTCAAGCAGCGAGAGTGACTGTGGACAAAGATAGTACGGTTATCGTAGAAGGTGCTGGCAATCCTGAAGCCATTTCCCACCGTGTTGCAGTTATCAAGTCACAAATCGAAACCACAACTTCTGAATTCGACCGTGAAAAACTCCAAGAACGCTTGGCTAAATTGTCAGGTGGTGTCGCAGTTATCAAGGTCGGTGCTGCAACTGAAACTGAGTTGAAGGAAATGAAACTCCGCATTGAAGACGCCCTTAACGCTACTCGTGCAGCCGTTGAGGAAGGAATCGTTGCTGGTGGTGGAACAGCTCTTGCCAACGTGATTCCAGCTGTTGCTGCCTTGGAATTGACAGGAGACGAAGCAACAGGCCGCAATATTGTTCTCCGTGCCTTGGAAGAACCTGTTCGTCAAATCGCTCACAATGCAGGATTCGAAGGGTCAATCGTCATCGATCGCTTGAAGAATGCTGAGCTTGGTACAGGCTTCAACGCAGCAACTGGTGAGTGGGTTAATATGATTGAAGCAGGAATCATCGACCCTGTTAAGGTTAGCCGTTCTGCCCTTCAAAATGCAGCATCTGTAGCCAGCTTGATTTTGACTACAGAAGCAGTCGTAGCTAATAAACCAGAACCAGTAGCCCCAACTCCAGCCATGGATCCAAGCATGATGGGTGGGATGATGTAAGCTGCTTATACTAAGCAATTCATAAAAAACACAAAAGGAGGGAATGTCTATCCCTCCTTTTTATGATATTTACTTCTAAATAGATTTGAGCTCTCCTAACTTATATGATAAAATAAGACTAGAAAAAGGAGAAGAACATGATCGATGTAGAAGAAATTCTGAGCAAGATGAATCCCAATCAGAAGATTAATTATGACCGTGTTATGCAGAAAATGGTTCAGGTTTGGGAAAAGAATGAGCAGCGGCCAACTATTCTCATGCATGTTTGCTGTGCTCCTTGTAGTACCTATACCCTAGAATACCTGACCAAATACGCTGATGTGACCATCTATTTTGCTAATTCCAATATTCATCCTAAGGCAGAATACCACAAGCGCGCCTATGTCACCAAGAAATTTGTCAGTGATTTCAATGAGCGAACAGGAAATACGGTCCAGTATCTAGAAGCTCCCTATGAACCAAATGAATACCGAAAATTAGTTAGGGGACTAGAGGAAGAACCAGAAGGTGGCGACCGTTGCAAGGTTTGTTTTGACTACCGTTTGGACAAAACAGCGCAAGTGGCTATGGATTTGGGCTTTGACTTCTTTGGTTCAGCCTTGACCATCAGTCCCCATAAGAATTCTCAAACAATCAACAGTATTGGGATCGATGTGCAAAAGATTTATACCACCCACTATCTTCCAAGTGATTTCAAGAAAAATCAAGGCTACAAGCGTTCGGTGGAGATGTGCGAGGAGTATGATATCTATCGTCAATGTTATTGTGGATGCGTCTATGCAGCTCAAGCCCAAAACATTGATCTGGTTCAGGTTAAGAAGAATGCCACGGCTTTTTTGTTGAACAAGGATGTTGAGAAAGACTATTCCCACATCAAGTTTACTGTTACTAAATTAGATATATAGAAATCAACCCAGCTGAAAAGCTGGGTTTTTCAAATAAAAAACCAGGGTTCTCACCCCAGTTTGACAACTTTACCGATTCTTTAGTTCTATGTAGCGTTTGTACCAAATGTTGACATAGGCCTCTGAGAAAGGACCGCGTCCATTGTTAATCCAATCAACAAGGATTTTAACATGCTCTTTCAAAATATAGTCTAAATCATCAGAATACTTCATCTTGCGTTTGTGACGCTCATACTCCTCAACGTCTAAGAGACGCTTTTCACCATCAGTGAAGACCTTGACATCCAAATCATAATCAATGTATTTCAGGGCTTCCTCATCTAGATAGTAGGGGCTGGCCATATTGCAATAGTAGGAAATCCCATTATCACGAATCATGGCAATGATATTAAACCAATATTTTTTGTGAAAGTAAACAATAGCCGGTTCTCGAGTTACCCAACGACGACCGTCACTTTCGGTAACAAGTGTGTGGTCGTTGACGCCGATAATGGCGTTCTCTGTTGTTTTTAGTACCATGGTGTCCCGCCAAGTACGGTGAAGACTCCCATCATGCTTATAACTTTGAATTGTAATAAAGTCGCCTTCTTTTGGAAGTTTCATAACTAACCAACTTTCTACAATTTATAAGTTTATCGTTTACTATTATATCATAAAT
>CAUSRF010000148.1:0-2530 GCA_963534275.1 uncultured Streptococcus sp. | reverse complement strand
CTTATGAACGAGGTACAAATGAGAATTTCAATGGATTATTAAGAGAGTTCATTCCAAAGGGAATCTCACTAAAAGAACTAAATCCGACACTTTTAGAGGACTATACAAAGGCTATCAATGAAAGACCCAGACGAATCCATAGCTATCAGTCCGCAAAAAAGCTGTTTGAACTAACTCAAATAGCTTGAAAGATATTCGCTTAATCAGAGGAACAACTTTGTTGCACTTGACTTGACAATTGGGGAAAGAAAAAATTTACGCTTGTGACGATTAAGTTCAGTGCAAAGATGCTACCTTTTTAGTTTTTTTTATCCATTTCGGCGTTTACGGGCTAGTAGGGCTCTGTAAAAGAAGATTTGATTGTTTTGGATATAGGGAAGGATTGTGAAACTAGCAATCCCAAAGGTAATCCAATTGAGGAAGTGCCAAGGGAGTAGCTGGAAGTCGAGGAGAAAGCGCTGAAACTTATATCCTTTCATCAAGAAACGGCTGGTTTTTAGGATTTGCCTTGGTTTAGCTTGTCCTAAATCCAGAGTGTCGCAGAGGAGAAATTCTACCTGCGAGTAGGCGTAATGTTGCGGGATGTATAGGATATTGCCCACAATCATCAAGATGAGGCTCGCTAAAAAGTAGAGTCCAAAGGTCATAAGGAACTGTTTGGTTTCAAGTGATGAGAGGTCAAGATTGGGAAATTCAGGATGTAGGGTAACAAAGTTCCGTGCTAGGAGGTTACTATAAAAGAGAAAGTAGACACCAATCAAACTAGGAATACTCCATAAAAAGAGATAGAGACGCTTGAGAAGCAAGGTTAGAAAAGTTTGAGAAAAATATTTTTCATCAAAGAGAGTCAGACATGATTTTAGAGAGAGTTCCGTTTCGGGATTTTTGATAAGTTTAAGTGTTGTAAAGGCAGATCCTGATAGAAGGATTGTAACAATAAAAGATACTAGTAGTGGGAAGAGATAGGCTTGAAGCACTTGCCCCAGCATACTGATAAATGATTGGTTTAGAATATCGTTACTTAGACGAGCCAAGGGATTCAGAAAGCTTGAGAAAATTAGTAACATACTAGGTAGAGCGAATATGAGAATAAGTCTTGGGTTGTCTGTCTGAAATTGTTTAGCATCTAGACGAATAGTTTTTAAATCAATTTTTGAGTATTTCATTCTCTCATTATACCATAGTTCGTGACAGTTCCAGCTTTTTTTGATAAAATCATACGGTATGCCTTTGGGCACAAAGTATGAACTGGGACTGTTTTTCCCAGCTTCGGAGGTAAAAAATGTCAGTTTCACCAATCAAATACCGTTTGATTAAGAAAGAAAAACACACAGGAGCTCGTCTGGGGGAAATCATTACCCCGCACGGCACCTTCCCGACACCTATGTTTATGCCAGTTGGGACCCAAGCTACGGTCAAAACTCAGTCGCCAGAGGAGTTGAAGGAGATGGGATCGGGGATTATCCTGTCAAACACCTATCATCTGTGGCTCCGTCCAGGAGACGAACTCATCGCACGCGCAGGTGGTCTCCACAAGTTCATGAACTGGGATCAGCCCATCTTGACGGATAGTGGTGGTTTTCAGGTTTATTCCCTAGCAGATAGCAGAAATATCACAGAAGAAGGAGTAACCTTTAAAAACCATCTCAATGGTTCTAAGATGTTTTTATCGCCAGAAAAAGCCATTTCTATTCAGAACAATCTAGGCTCAGACATCATGATGTCTTTTGACGAATGTCCTCAGTTTTACCAACCTTACGACTACGTTAAGAAATCAATTGAACGTACTAGCCGTTGGGCTGAGCGTGGTTTGAAGGCTCACCGTCGTCCACATGACCAAGGCTTGTTTGGGATTGTGCAGGGGGCAGGATTTGAAGACCTTCGTCGTCAGTCAGCTCATGACCTTGTCAGCATGGATTTTCCAGGCTACTCTATCGGTGGACTGGCCGTTGGAGAAACGCACGAGGAGATGAATGCGGTCTTGGACTTCACAACTCAGTTGTTGCCAGAAAATAAACCTCGCTATCTGATGGGTGTGGGAGCGCCCGATAGCTTGATTGATGGGGTCATTCGTGGGGTGGATATGTTTGACTGTGTCTTGCCGACTCGTATCGCTCGTAACGGTACCTGTATGACCAGCCAAGGGCGTTTGGTTGTCAAGAATGCCCAGTTTGCTGAGGACTTTACGCCACTGGATCCTGAGTGCGATTGCTACACATGTAAGAACTACACACGCGCTTACCTTCGTCACCTACTCAAGGCAGATGAAACCTTTGGTATCCGCTTGACTAGCTACCACAATCTTTACTTCTTGCTTAACCTGATGAAGCAGGTCCGTCAAGCCATCATGGATGACAATCTTTTGGAATTCCGTGAGTATTTTGTGGAAAAATATGGCTACAACAAGTCAGGTCGCAATTTCTAAAATGGAATTTATGGAAGCTAAAAATCCTACGTTTTCTCGTAGGATTTTTCTTCTTTTTTTGATAGAATAAAGTGTATAACGAAAGGGAGAATAAACTCGTATGCG
>CAUSRF010000147.1:0-2593 GCA_963534275.1 uncultured Streptococcus sp. | reverse complement strand
CCCCAAAAGTTAGACAGAAAAAATCTAACTTTTGGGGTGTTTTTATTATGAAATTAACTTATGAAGATAAAGTTCAAATATATGAATTAAGAAAGAAAGGAGAGAGCTTTAGACAACTTTCAAATCAATTTGGGCTAAACATTTCTAATCTTCAGTACATGATTAAATTGATTGATCGTTATGGAATAGAAATCGTCAAAAAAGGAAAGAATCGTTACTATTCTCCTGAACTAAAACAAGAGATCATTGATAAAGTTCTTCTTGAGGGGCATTCACAAATTAGGGTGTCTCTGGATTATGCTCTTCCAAGTAGTGGATTACTTTCGAATTGGCTGGCACAATATAAGAAAAACAGGTATACTATTGTTGAGAAAACAAGAGGGAGACCACCTAAAATGGGACGTGAGCCAAAGAAGAGATTTGAAGATATGACAGAATTAGAACGTCTTCAAGCAGAAAATGAGTACTTGAGAGCGGAGAATGCCATTCTAAAAAAGTTGAGAGAACTCCGATTGAGGGACGAAAAGGAGCAAGAAGAAAAACGGAAATTGTTCAAGGACTGGTAACAGAGTTTTCTTTAGATATCCTTCTAAAGATTATTAAGCTTGCCCGTTCAACCTATTATTACCACTTAAAACAGCTGGATCAAAGTGATAAGGATTATGATATTAAAGCTGAAATTCAGTCAATTTATACTGAGCATAAAGGAAATTACGGCTATCGTCGCATGACTCTAGAATTACGAAATCGTGGCTTCGTAGTGAACCATAAGAAGGTGCAGCGTCTGATGAAAGTACTTGGTTTAACGGCTCGAATTCGCCGTAAACGGAAGTATTCTTCATACCAATGAGAGGTTGGCAAGAAAGCAGATAACCTTATTCAACGTCAATTTGAAGCAACCAAACCAATGCAAAAGTGCTACACAGATGTGACAGAATTTGCCATTCCAGCAAGCAGCCAAAAGCTTTATTTATCACCAGTTTTAGATGGCTTTAACAGCGAAATTATCTCCTACAATCTTTCTACTTCGCCGAACTTAGTACAAATGAAAGCTATGCTAGAACAAGCCTTTACAGAGAACCATTACGAAAATACAATTCTCCATAGTGACCAAGGATGGCAATACCAACACGATTTCTATCATCATTTTTTAAAGAATAAGGGAATCCAACCATCTATGTCACGTAAGGGAAATAGCCCAGATAACGGTATGATGGAATCTTTCTTTGGCATTCTTAAGTCTGAGATGTTTTATGGTTATGAGAATACGTTTCAGTCACTTGAGCACTTGGAACAAGCTATTGTAGACTATATTGATTACTACAACAACAAACGAATTAAGGTAAAACTAAAACATACTAAGATTAGTAGTGAGAAAATCTCCGACGGGAGAAAGTACTCACTACTTTTTTCGTTATGTTAAAGTAGAGGTGTCTTGTTAAGTCGATGAGTCCTTTGGCGCTAGACGTCGTAACTAAAACTGACAAGACACCTGTTTTAGGAAGAATGTTATCAAAGTATGTGGGACGAAAAACGTCGAGTATTGAAAATGACATCACTAAAGCAAGGAATCATACAAGACAAAGAGGTAATATCATGCGAGTAGTTTTTGGGATTGACGTGAGTAAAGCAAGTTCAGAAGTGGCCATCTTGGTCAATGGAGAAAAAGTACATGGCTATACCATACCCAATGATGCCATCGGATTTAATCGACTACTTGGGGACTTGAAGACTGTTCACGAGCCAGAGATTGTCTTCGAGGCGACTGGTGTCTATTCTCGTCGTCTTCAGGCCTTCTTTGAGGATAATAGTTACGCTTATACACGGCTCAATCCCTTAGAATCCAAAAAACAACTAGATAGCTTACGAGTACGTAAAACCGATAAGATTGACGCTGAAAAACTAGCTACGTCTCAGTTCATCCTCAATCGTAAACCAAGCTATGTCCAAGAAGCGCTTTATCAAGAATTACGCGATCTCAGCCGTTTCTATCAGAATCTTACTGAGGATATTGTCTGCGCTAAAAACCGTCTGCACAAGGTTTTACAGGTCACTTTTCCTGAATTGGAAAACATCTTGTCGGCACCAACTGGGGAACAATATTGGAACTTGGTCATGACTTTTCCATGTAATAGTTTTGTACTGGAGTCAGATGACGCCGCATTAAGAGCTATCATCCGTCAGTCTACATCAAAACGCATCTCTGAAAAACGTGTGACTTACTTAGTAGATAAGCTTACAAAACTAGCTAATCAGTCTTATTGTGCGGTCAAGAAAACCTCTCCAATGATGGAAGAGGTCAAATACTATGCAGGGGAGTTACTTAGGCTTTCTGAATATAGACAAAGTGTTTTAGAGGAGATGGTAACATTGGCTCAACCTTTGCCAGAATACGAGATTCTTCTCTCTATTCCTGGAATAGCTGAAACCACAGCGACAAGTATTATTGGCGAACTTGGTGACATTCGTCGATTTCACTCTGCCAATCAAATCAATGCTTTTATCGGCATTGACCTCAGACACTATGAATCTGGGGACTTTCTCGCCAAGGAACACATCACTAAAAGAGGTAATCCCTATGCCAGAAAAATCT
>CAUSRF010000146.1:0-2605 GCA_963534275.1 uncultured Streptococcus sp. | reverse complement strand
CAATGATCAGTGACCCTGGATTGGGGACCAAGAGGGGAGCTTTGGCAACAGAAATTTGTGTCAATGAATCGGAAATTGTATTGAAACCAAAGATGATTGATATGAACCACGCAGCTACTATGGGTGTAGCCTCTCTAACTGTGGGTGGTGCTTTTAGAAAAATTGGGTTAAATTCTAAAGATGTTGTAGTTATTTCAGCGGCGACAGGTGGTATTGGTAGTATTGCAGTACAGTATGCAGTTGCTAAGGGTGCAACGGTTATCGGAATTGCAAGTAAGAAGAATTCAGAATATCTCAAGTCCTTAGGTGCCATACCAGTAGCTTACGAAGAGAACATTCAAAATGCTCCTCTATCAGCAACTCCAAAACAGATTACAAAATTCTTGGATTGTTATGGAAGTGATTACGTTAAGTTAGCTTTTAGTCTAGGTTTGAAGGGGAGTGAGATCGGAACTCTAGTACCTTCTCCATATGTTATGATAAGAGGAGCTCAGTTCACGGGTCCGAGACACTCTACATATGATGATTTTAAAACTTTAGCGGAGATGGTCTCAGATGGAAAGGTTCAACTAAATATTGATCAAGTATATGACTTTTCTTTAAAGTCTGTTAGAGAAGCATATCGTAGTCTGAAGTTGGGACACACTCGAGGTAAGAAAGTCGTAAAAGTAAGAGAGTAGCAGGGAGGTGCTAGTGATGGAAAGTTTAAAACAAAAGTATGCCCAGATATTAGAAAATAGCAATTTGAGTTTAAAACAACGTCAAGTACTGTTATCAAGTCTAAAGTTATTTTCAGAAATTGGTTTTGAAAACACAACAGCCAGTCTTATCGCCAAGGAAGCTGGAGTTTCAGAAGGGACGGTTTTTAGTTACTTTAAGACTAAGGAAGGCATCTTAGAAGCAATTTTATCGGTTTTTCTTGAGCAAGTTATCCCAGATGTCATTGCTGATTTTTCTCAGAAGAAATTTACAGCAAACCAAGAGACTTTTTCAGTGTTTTTGAGAAGTATTGTTCGTGATAGACTAGTTTTTATTCAGGAGAATCAAATGCAAGTTAAAATTCTCTTGAGTCGTTCTTTTATTGATAATACTATTGCTAACCAGTTAGGGAATGTTATTGTTCACTCTATTATTAGTCCAATTAGCCCAATTCTGAATCAGTTTAAAGAGAAGGGCCTTATCAGAAATTGGTCAAACGAAAGGATCGTTCGCTATATTTTAGCCTTGAGTCTTTCTTATATTCTTCCAATGATGTTGAATGATAATGAGGACCTAGATATAGATGAGACAGTAAATGAAATAGTTGAATGCCTGTCTTTTGCATTAGTAGAAGTAAAATAAATCTTGATTTTAAGCTTACTATTTTAAATAGCGAGCTTTTTTGAAGCCAACATAAAAATCCCCAATCATAATGATTGAGGATTGTGCAAATGAATCTTAAACAATACCTTGGGCAATCATAGCCTTGGCTACATTTTTAAAAGTTGTTTTAACTGTGTTGAGGGTGTTGGTACTGATGACCTCAACTCGACCAGAGTATACTGACCTCTATTCATCTGATAAGAGAGATTTTATCATCCAGATATTCATAGCTGGGTGGCCGGTAGCGTTAGAAAGTGGTTGTTGCAGTGGTGTAAAACCATAGTGTTGATAGACGGCCACGGCCGTAGCCAGTTCAGTAGAGGTTTCTAGATAAAGCTGTTCATAACCTGCTAGGCGGACATTTTGGACGATCTGCTTTATCAGCCGACTGGAATAACCTTTGCCACGACTGTTTTTAGCGACATACAGTTTTTGTAATTCAGCAATCTTATCAGACACAGGTGCAAAGCCACCACAGCCAACGAGATGCCCTTCATCTTCCAGAACAAAGTAAGCTGCCTTCTCTTGATGTTGATAAAAGTCGGCCAAATGATCTAGATGAGAATCAAAGTAGACAGTTCCTGGTTTGTCAAGCCCGAATTCTTCTAGGCTGGCTCGAATGAGCTGGGCTACAGCTGGATTGTCTCTCACTTCCATTGGCCGTAAGTTCATGATTTGTCCTCCGATAGGATGAATCGACTAGTTAAACAATACCTTGTGCAATCATAGCGTTTGCTACGTTTTCGAAGGCAGCGATATTTGCTCCTGCAAGGTAGTCAGTACCAAGACCGTATGTTTCAGCAGTTGTTTTAGCTGTGTTAAAGATATTGGTCATGATGTCTTTGAGGCGTCCATCAACTTCTTCACGTGTCCATGAAAGGCGAAGGCTGTTTTGGCTCATTTCAAGTGCTGATACAGCTACACCACCAGCGTTGGCAGCTTTGGCAGGTCCGTAAAGGATTCCGTTTTCTTTGTAGACTTTAATCGCATCAAGGTCACTAGGCATGTTGGCACCTTCAGACACACAGATAACGCCTTGAGTAACTAAACGTTTAGCTGCGTCACCATTGATTTCGTTTTGAGTCGCACATGGAAGAGCGATGTCGTAGTTTCCAGCGTAAGTCCATACAGAACCTTCATGGTAAGTAGCAGTTGGTTTCTCAGCAGCGTACTCAGTCAAACGTGCACGACGGTTATTCTTCACATCTGCTAGAAGGTCGAAGTCGATACCATTTTCATCAAT
>CAUSRF010000145.1:0-2615 GCA_963534275.1 uncultured Streptococcus sp. | reverse complement strand
AACTAACCAACTTTCTACAATTTATAAGTTTATCGTTTACTATTATATCATAAATTGGTCTAATTTTTTTGAATTTTACACGAAAATGTTAAAGATATTCTCTGAGAGCGCTGGCTATATCCGAAAAGTCATAGCCTTTTCTAGCTAAAACTTGGGTCAAACGTTGCTTTAGTTCGTATCCTTCATATTTACGAGCATACTTGGCATATTGTTTGTCTAGCTCTTTAAAAATGAGTTCCTGGGTCGTTTCTTGGTCAACTTGACTATCCAAGCCATCAAAGGCACTTTTAGCATCAGAATAGGAGAAGCCTTTGTTAGTCAAGTTTTGAATAATCTTATCTTGTAAAGCACGAGCAGGAAGCTTTCCAGTGTATTTTTTGAGCAATTTATCCGCTACACGTTGAGCGACTTCTGTAAAATCAAAATCCTTTAGAATATCTTCAATAGTTGATTTGGAAATCCCTTTTTGAGCAAGTTTCTGGGCGAGTACATAAGGCCCCTTATCTCCAGAGAGTTGATTGGCATTGATGATGGAATAAGTATACTGATGGTCATTAATCCAATTGTCCTCCTTGAGAGCTTGAATGACTTGGGGGATGGTTTTCTCATCAATCTCATGTTTAACTAAATAGTCTATGACTTCTTTTTCTGTACGGGCCTTGAAGGATAGATGGTAGAGAGCAAGATTTTTACCATAAGAAAACTGGGCAAAGTCCTGAATCTCGGTAAATTCTTCTTTGCTAATGACCTTATCTCGAGATAGCATAAAACAGACAATGGTATCTTCAGTGATATAAAAGGTTTGCTGATGATCTAGCTCCATCAAGTAGAGGCGTTTTTTCTTTTCAAGTTTTGTGATTTTCATAGTTCTATTATACCCTAAAATGTGATAAGATAGGGGTATGAATCTGAAAGTCAAACAAAAAATACCTTTAAAAATCAAGCGGATGGGCATCAATGGTGAAGGAATCGGTTTTTACCAGAAAACCCTTGTTTTTGTGCCTGGCGCCCTCAAGGGAGAAGATATCTATTGTCAGATTACTTCTATTAAACGCAACTTTGTTGAAGCTAAATTGCTAAAGGTTAATAAGAAGTCTAAATTTCGAGTGGTACCAGCATGTACGATTTATAATGAATGTGGTGGTTGCCAAATCATGCACCTTCACTATGATAAACAGTTAGAGTTTAAAACGGATTTGCTCCACCAAGCCTTGAAAAAATTTGCTCCTGCAGGATATGAAAACTATGAAATCCGTCCAACTATCGGAATGCAGGAACCAAAGTACTACCGTGCTAAGTTGCAATTTCAGACTCGAAAATTCAACAATCAGGTCAAGGCAGGTTTGTATGCGCAGAATTCTCATTACCTTGTCGAGTTGAAAGACTGCTTGGTTCAAGATAAGGAAACTCAAGTGATTGCGAATCACCTAGCTGAGCTTCTCACTTACCATCAAATCCCTATCACCGATGAGAGAAAAACGCTAGGTGTTCGTACCATCATGGTACGTCGAGCAAGAAAAACTGGACAAGTCCAGATTATCGTCGTCACAAATCGCCAGCTTAATTTAAATCAACTAGTCAAAGATCTAGTCAAGGATTTTCCAGAAGTCGTCACAGTTGCGGTCAATACAAATACAGCAAAAACAAGTGAAATCTATGGTGAAAAGACGGAAGTTATCTGGGGCCAAGAGAGTATTCAAGAAGGAGTACTCGACTATGAGTTTTCTCTCTCCCCCCGTGCCTTCTATCAGCTTAATCCTGAGCAAACCGAAATTCTCTATAGTGAAGCGATTAAGGCTCTTGATGTTAGCGAAGAAGAACATTTGATTGATGCTTATTGTGGTGTCGGGACGATTGGATTCGCTTTTGCAAAGAAAGTCAAAACTCTTAGAGGTATGGATATTATCCCAGAAGCCATTGAAGATGCCAAGCGAAATGCTCGAAGAATGGGATTTGACAATACCCATTACGAAGCGGGAACAGCAGAAGAGATTATTCCACGCTGGTATCAAGATGGTTATCGAGCAGATGCCTTGATAGTCGATCCTCCTCGTACAGGCTTAGATGATAAGCTGTTGGATACCATCCTGACCTATGTCCCAGAAAAAATGGTCTATGTATCCTGCAATGTTTCGACCTTGGCGCGAGATTTAGTTAAACTGGTAAAAGTCTATGATCTCCAGTATATCCAGTCAGTTGATATGTTTCCCCACACCGCACGAACAGAAGCGGTCGTGAAGTTAGTTAAGAAAAAGGGATAATAAGTTGTTTTGCTATAAAAGATAGGTATGAAATAGATATACAAAATAAAAAAATGAGCTATTCTCAAAAATCCCCTTGACAAAGTAGGAAAAGTAGGTATAATAGAAAGAGTTGAAAAGCTCAGGTCCGTTGGTCAAGGGGTTAAGACACCGCCTTTTCACGGCGGTAACACGGGTTCGAATCCCGTACGGACTATGAGTGTATCGCAGGGTTGAAAAAAGTAAAAAAAGTTTCAAAAAAGTGTTGACATAGATCAGCAGCTGTGATATACTAATATAGTTGTCGCTTGAGAGAGATTGAGTGACAAAGACCTTTGAAAACTGAACAAGACGAACCAATGTGCAGGGCACTAC
>CAUSRF010000144.1:0-2653 GCA_963534275.1 uncultured Streptococcus sp. | reverse complement strand
CACGGTGTTCTTGTTCTCCTTCAAGCAATTGGAAGGTTGTCCAAGAAAGTGGTGCTAGATGAACAGGGACTGTCACGCGCACTTGACGAGAGATACGAGCCTGGCGGAACTTGTCTTTTGGCAAATCATACTCAAAATTAGCTCCCAAATCTTCGATTTTCGCTTCTACAGCATGGCCTTCCAAGTCTTCGACACGGTAGCTTGGTAAGGTCAAGGCTGCCATTTTCTTGTAGCCTTCTGTTGGGTGCAATTCTTTGAAATCACAAGTCGCCACATCAATCACTGTGCTGACAGTATCGACCTTGTCATGCAAGCCAGTGTTGATGACCGTAAAGAGATGGTTGCTTTGAGCTTCCTGGGTTGCAATTTTACCCTTCCACTCATTGAGAAGGTTAGTTTTCACAAAGTTTCCGACTTGGTTAACCTTGGCAAAACGTGTCTCCATCTCGCGGTGAACTTCGTCCACGCTACAGCCACAGATACTATCATGGGGCGCATTTTGTAGAAGGACTTTCCAAGCATAGGTCAACTGGTCCTTGTGGTTATGCCCGCCAGTGATGACAGTCAATGGTTCCACTACTTGTTCTAGCAGGTTGCTATTCTCTTGGAAGGCTTGTTTAAGGTAAATACGGGATGAAGAAGTGTTAGCAAGTGTGTACCAACCATCTGTTTCCTGACTGGTCAACTCACCTGTAACCGTAGATAGTTGCTCCGGCAGGGCACTTTCTACTGCGTGGATATAGTCATCAAATGAACTATGCACAAAGGTCACATCTGGGAAGAGTTCATTTGCTACACGAATGGCTTCACTCAGATTTCGCTGTACAGGCTGGTGGTCACATCCGTTCATCATCAACCATTGGTTGGTCGAAGCGTAGTCACGCACGTCTGACAGTTTTTGTTTCCAAAAGGCCAGAGCTTCATCCTTATCAACAGGGATTTCATTCCCATTACTATACCAGTTGGCAAAGAGGATTCCGAGGACACGACTTCCGTCCGCACCCTGCCAGTACATTTCTGAAAACTGGGAAGTGAACTGCTCATCTTCGAGGACTTGGTTGTCAAATCCAATCGGCTTGACACCGCGACCAAAGGCTGCCACGTGAATGCCTGATTTTTGAAGGATTTGAGGCGCTTGTCCCATATTTCCAAAGGTATCTGGGAAGTAACCAATCTGGGTTGATTTGCCCCATTTTGCACATTCTGCTTGACCAATCAAGGTATTGCGGACATTGGCTTCACTGGAAATCAAGTAATCATCCTGCAAGATGTAAAAAGGACCAATTTTGAGTTTGCCTTGGTCGATGTAACCTTGGACTTTGTCGCGATTTTCAGGGCGAATTTCCAAGTAGTCATCAAGGACAATGGTTTGACCATCCAAATGGAAGCTCTTGAACTCAGGGTCATTTTCAAAAAGGTCAAAGAGATTGTCAAACAATTCCACCAACTGCATACGGTGGCTTTCAAAAGGTAAGTACCACTCACGGTCCCAGTGGCTGTGAGAAATAATATGTACAACAACATTTTCCATGAAGTAAAACCTCATTCTAACTTAAATTTTTATTTCTATCTAACTAAAGAACTGACTAGCGAATATCCAAGTAATCCAAGACCAACTCACAGAACATCATATTGGCCCATGAAAACCATTCACGAGAGTAGAGCGTTGGATCATCTACGTGGAAGCTTTCATGCATGACACCTGTCCCACCATCACAAGCAACCAGCTGATCGAGCAAGAATTTCTTCTCCGCCTTGTCAGTTGTTGTCAAGCCTTGGATAGAAAGGGCGATTGGCCAGATATAGCGATAGAAGGTATGAGAACTTCCGAGACCGCTAGCGTATGCTCCTTGGTAAAAGTATGGATTTTCAGGACTCAGAATGGTGCGACGAGTAGCTTGGTAAACTTCATCGTCAATATCGCAGTAACCAAGATAGGGAGCAGCCAGTAGACTTGGTACATTTGGATCATCCATGATGCTAGCATTTCCTAGGCCATCCACTTCAAAGGCGTAAATCTTTTCACCCTTGCTGTTGGTGGTGTAGGCATAGTTTTCAATACCTGCTTGGATCTCTGCTTGTAGACGTTTAGCGTCTGCGATGACACTCTCGCTATCAGCTAGGTTCAATTCTGCAAAGATTTCTTGGACATAACCCAAGACAACGACGGCAAACATATTGGACGGAATCAAGTAGCTATACTGACAGCAATCATCACTTGGACGAAAGGCTGACCAGGTCATCCCTGTCACTGCAAAGTCAGGTCCAAAGCCATCATTTACCAGTGTGTCTTCCTTACGGTCGGTATCGCGAACAAAACGATAAGGGGAGTTGTTGTGGTCTTGTTCCACTGTCCACAGATGAAGGATTTCCTTGGTCGCAGCGACAAAAGTGTCATCAAACTGACTGGTCTCGCCAGTCTCTTTCCAGAGGAGATAAGCCAACTGCAAAGGATAGCACAGCGAATCCACCTCATACTTGCGCTCCCAAATCCAGCCGTTAAGGTCTGTGTGGTCTGTCTCATGGTGACCCTTCCAGTTTTCCTCAATATTAAAAGAGTTAGCATAAGGATCCTTGAGCACTAAGGTCATCTGACGCTTGACCAAACCTGCAATGGTCTGACGCAAGAGAGGATCTCTTTTAGCCACATGAA
>CAUSRF010000143.1:0-2685 GCA_963534275.1 uncultured Streptococcus sp. | reverse complement strand
GTGCCAACGTTTCTTTGTAGGAGACACTGAGGTTTTCGATACGTATCATACAGTTGTTTTCCTCCTATCTTTTAATATACATTAAAAAAAAATTTAAGTCAAGTTAATTTTTGAAAAATTTAAAATAATAACTGAAAAATGAAGAAAAAAGAGAGACCATTTTTAATTGCATTCTCCTGTGTTTTTTGCTAAGCTAAGAATAAGTGAAAATATGAAAGCGAGAACAAGATGACACGTTATCAAGACGATTTTTATGATGCAATCAATGGCGAATGGGAAAAGACAGCTGTGATTCCAGCTGATAAATCTCGAACAGGTGGTTTTATTGACCTTGACGAGGAAATTGAAGAGTTGATGCTGGCGACTACGGACAAGTGGCTGGAAGGAGAAGATGTTCCAGAGGATGCTATCCTCGCAAACTTTGTTAAGTACCATCGTATGGTACGCGATTTTGATAAGAGAGAAGCAGATGGGATCAAGCCTGTCCTTCCTATGCTCAAGGAATACCAAGATTTGGAGAGCTTTGCAGATTTCACCAGCAAATTAGCCGAGTTTGAACTAGCTGGCAAGCCAAACTTCCTCCCATTTGGTGTATCGCCAGACTTTATGGATGCCAGAACCAATGTTCTTTGGGCCAGTGCTCCAAGGACGATTTTGCCAGATACAACTTACTATGAGGAAGAACATCCGCAACGCGAAAAGCTCTTGACTTTATGGAAAGAAAAAAATCGCAACCTCCTCAGAGTTTATGGTTTTTCAGAGGATGAGATTTCAGATTTACAAGAGAAACGATTGGAGCTGGACCGTCGAGTTGCAGCTGTGGTGCTTTCTAATGAAGAAAGCTCAGAATATGCCAAACTGTACCATCCATACGCTTATGAAGACTTCAAGAAATTCGCCCCTGCCCTATCTCTAGATGACTTCTTCCAAGCTATTCTTGGGCAAGTTCCTGACAAGGTTATTGTAGATGAAGAACGTTTCTGGCAAGCAGCAGACCAATTCTATAGTGAAGAAGCATGGCCTTTGCTCAAGGCAGCCTTGATTTTGGCTGTGGTCAATCTTTCAACCAATTATTTGACAGATGAGATTCGTGTTTTGTCAGGTGCCTACGCGCGAGCTCTTTCAGGTGTTCCAGAAGCTCAGGATAAGGTCAAGGCGGCTTACCACTTGGCCCAAGGTCCTTTCAAGCAAGCCCTAGGTCTCTGGTATGCGCATGAAAAATTCTCCCCAGAAGCAAAAGTAGACGTAGAGAAAAAAGTAGCGACTATGATTGACGTTTATAAGGAACGTTTGGCTAAGAATGACTGGCTCACTCCTGAAACGCGTGATAAGGCCATCGTCAAACTCAATGTCATCAAACCTTATATCGGTTATCCGGAGGAGTTGCCAGCCCGCTATAAGGACAAGGTAGTGGATGAAACAGCCAACCTCTTTGAGAATGCCCTAGCCTTTGCGCGTGTGGAAATCAAGCACAGCTGGAGCAAGTGGAACCAACCTGTTGACTACAAGGAGTGGGGCATGCCAGCACATATGGTCAATGCCTACTACAATCCTCAGAAGAACTTGATTGTCTTCCCGGCTGCTATTTTACAGGCTCCATTCTATGACTTACATCAGTCGTCTTCTGCCAACTACGGTGGTATTGGGGCAGTTATTGCCCATGAAATTTCCCACGCCTTTGATACAAATGGTGCTTCTTTTGATGAAAATGGTAGCCTCAAAGACTGGTGGACAGAAAGCGACTATGCTGCCTTCAAAGAAAAAACACAGAAAGTTATCGACCAGTTTGATGGACTGGAGTCTTACGGCGCAAGAATCAACGGAAAACTAACTGTATCAGAAAACGTTGCCGACTTGGGAGGAATTGCTGCAGCGCTTGAAGCTGCCAAGAGAGAACCAGACTTCTCTGCTGAAGAATTCTTCCACAACTTTGCTCGTATCTGGCGTATGAAAGGCCGTCCGGAGTTGATGAAACTCATGGCTAGTGTCGATGTGCACGCGCCTGCTAAACTCCGTGTCAATGTCCAAGTACCAAACTTCGATGACTTCTTTACAACCTATGATGTCAAAGAAGGTGATGGCATGTGGCGTGCACCAGAGGATCGTGTGATTATTTGGTAAGAGTGTTCTATTAAGAGATTCCGTTAAACAAGGATTCAGAAAGTACATGCTAAAGTGTACTTTCTGATTTTTTGAGTAAATTGCTAATTTTAGAATACTTAAAATGAGAATAAGGAGGGAAACATGAAGAAATATTGGATGATGATGATCGTAGCTCTTTGCCTTCCAATTTTGGCATCTTGTGGAGGGAATCAAAGTAGGGAAAATGTAGAGACGTCAACTACAGCAACCACTTCAGCTAAAGAAGTTCAAAAGGATATAGCTACAAAATCAAATAGCGAAGCTAGCATAAGCTCTTCCAAAACGGCACCATCAACTACGGTTGAAAGGGAAAATGATACGGGACAGGACCTATATAAAGAAGTTCTCGAACGATATAAGCGCTATGTATCACTTTTAAATCAAGGTAAGAGAGAAGAGTTGCAAAAAGAGCTGAAGGAGAATAAAGTTTCCCCAGAGGAGTTTGGCTATATTTTCACATTAAGCACCTATGAAAAACCAGTGGCTCCTGAACTGCACCCCAAAAGTTAGACAGAAAAAATCTAACTTTTGGGGTGTTTTATT
>CAUSRF010000142.1:0-2686 GCA_963534275.1 uncultured Streptococcus sp. | reverse complement strand
TGAACACTGACAAAGAAGATAATAGACGCTGTTACAATGCTGACAAGCTCAGACGGAACTTGCGCAGCGTTCATACCCGGCGCACCAACTTGCAGAACACCGAATAGAAAGGCTGCAAAGAGAATTCCAATTGGTGAATTCCCAGCAAGCAAACTAACTGCCATCCCGTTAAATCCGATAGCTAATGATGAACCTTGAACGTAAACGTTTTGGAAGGTTCCAAGACCTTCGACTGCTCCACCAAGACCAGCCAAAGCACCAGAGATGATCATTGATAGGATGATTGTACGTTTTGCTGAAATACCAGCATACTCTGAAGCATGGGGATTAAGACCAACTGCTCGAATTTCAAAACCGAGAGTTGTTTTCTTGAGCAAGAACCAAATCACCCCAACAGCAATGATTGCAAAGAAAATCCCGATATTCATACGAGAATTTCCAGTCAACTCTGATAACCAGGGTGTCTGGTAACTAGCATTGGCACTGACACGAATCGTTGAGTCTGTACTTTGCATAATATCCTTAGGAAAGGCATGAATAAAGGCATTTCCCACATACAATACAATATAGTTCATCATGATAGTCACGATAACCTCTGACGTACCGAGATAGGCTCTGAGGATACCTGGAATCGCACCAACAATTCCACCTGCAATCAGGGCAATAATCACTGTTAATGGAATCAAAACAAGGCGTGGCATATCTGGATTTGACAAGGCAAACCAACCACTGAGAATCCAGCCCGCTAGAGCTTGACCTGACAAACCGACGTTAAAGAAACCTGCTCGACTGGCAACCGCAAAACCAAGCCCTATTAAAACAAGGGGACCCATGGCACGGAAAATCTCACCAATACCACGGAGGCTACCAAAAGCTGTATAGAACAACTCCTCATAACCCCAGATAGCATCGTAGCCGAAGATCCACATGACAATTGCTCCGAGCAAGATTCCTAAGAATACGGAAATCATGGGAACCGAAATTTGTTGTAATTTTTTAGACATCACTCTTCTCCTTTCCCAAGCTTCCACCAGCCATCAAGACACCAAGTTCCTGTTTGTTGGTTGTTTCTGGCGACACAATACCTTGAATCTTCCCATCGTGGATAACAGCAATACGGTCTGAGACATTTAAAATCTCATCCAATTCAAAGCTGACAACGAGAACAGCCTTGCCATTATCACGTTCCTCAATCAAGCGTTTGTGAATGTACTCAATGGCACCAACATCCAAACCACGTGTTGGTTGGCTAACGATTAGGAGATCTGGGTCTCGGTCAATCTCACGAGCGATAATTGCTTTTTGCTGATTTCCCCCTGAAAGAGCTGCTGCTGGAACAAACTCACTAGCAGCACGAACGTCAAACTCTTCCATCAGTTTCTTGGCATGAGAAGTGATATTGGCATAGTTCAAAATGCCATTTTTACTGAGTGGTTCTTTGTAGTAGGTTTGAAGAGCGATATTTTCTGAAATCATCATATCCAAAATCAAACCATCGCGATGACGGTCTTCTGGAACATGGCCTACACTCATCTCGGTAATTTTTCGAGGATGCAGACCCGCAATCGATTTACCTTTTAGATCGATGCTACCAGACTCAACCTTGCGAAGACCTGTGATGGCTTGGATGAGTTCTGACTGGCCGTTGCCATCAATTCCTGCGATCCCAACAATTTCACCAGCACAAACATCCAAAGAAAGGTTCTTCACAGCTGGTACACCACGGTTTTCATTGACAACTAGGTCTTTGATAGACAAGACCACTTCTTTTGGTTGTGGTGCCTGTTTCTCTGTTTTAAAGGAGACAGAGCGTCCAACCATCATTTCTGCTAAATCAGCATTGGTAGCCCCCGCAATTTCGACGGTTTCAATTGATTTCCCACGACGGATAACTGTAACGCGGTCAGAAACTGCACGAATCTCATCCAACTTGTGGGTAATCAAGATAATTGATTTTCCTTCTTTGACAAGATTTTTCATAATAGCCATCAACTCATCAATTTCTGATGGAGTCAAAACAGCCGTTGGTTCATCAAAGATAAGGATATCAGCCCCCCGATAAAGGGTTTTTAAAATTTCTACACGTTGTTGAGCTCCAACTGAGATGTCTGCCACCTTGGCAGAAGGATCCACTGCCAAACCATAACGTTCAGAAAGAGCCTTGATTTCTTTAGTAGCACCAGCTATATCTAGCACACCATTTTTAGTGATTTCACTCCCCAAAATGATATTCTCAGCTACTGTAAAAGCTTCAACCAACATGAAATGTTGGTGAACCATCCCGATTCCAAGACCAGCGGCTTTAGATGGCGAGTCTAGTTCTACAACCTGACCATTCACCACAATTTCACCACTAGTTGGCTCGAGAAGTCCTGCTAGCATGTTCATCAGAGTGGATTTACCCGCTCCATTTTCTCCTAAAAGTGCATGGATTTCACCTTTTCGCAGTTGCAAGTTGATTTTGTCGTTGGCTACAAATTCACCAAACACCTTGGTAATATCCCGCATCTCAATGACATTTTCGTGTGCCATATGCTCTTCCTTTCAGAGGTTTATTTTATTTCAATAAAACCTGCTAATCACATTAACAAGCTCTATTGAGACAAAAATTGCCTCAATTCTTAAAGAAGCGACCGATGGCCGCTTCCTAAGAAATGACTTTTATCCATTATTTTTCAGGAACTTT
>CAUSRF010000141.1:0-2717 GCA_963534275.1 uncultured Streptococcus sp. | reverse complement strand
ATTCAATAGACATTCAACTGAGTCATCCAGATGACCTGTTTCATCTTTTTGGTTCCAATGAACGCCATCTTCGTTTGATGGAAGAAGAGCTTGATGTTGTGATTCATGCCCGTACGGAGATTGTCCAGGTTTTGGGAGAAGAGACTGCCTGTGAGGAAGCCCGTCAGGTTATCCAAGCTTTGATGGTTTTGGTGAATCGTGGGATGATCGTTGGTACACCAGATGTGGTGACTGCGATTAGCATGGTCAAAAACGATGAAATCGACAAGTTTGTCGCCCTTTACGAAGAAGAAATTATCAAGGACAATACAGGGAAACCTATCCGTGTCAAAACACTAGGTCAAAAACTTTATGTGGATAGTGTCAAACAGCATGATGTGACCTTTGGAATTGGACCCGCAGGGACAGGGAAGACCTTTCTTGCAGTGACCTTGGCCGTGACTGCTCTTAAACGTGGGCAGGTTAAGCGGATTATTCTAACTCGTCCGGCAGTGGAAGCTGGTGAGAGTCTTGGATTTCTTCCGGGTGATCTCAAGGAGAAGGTGGATCCTTACCTTCGACCAGTTTATGATGCCTTGTATCAGATTCTCGGCAAAGACCAAACGACTCGTCTCATGGAGCGTGAAATCATTGAGATTGCGCCCCTTGCCTACATGCGTGGACGGACCTTGGATGATGCCTTTGTCATTCTCGATGAGGCGCAAAATACGACCATCATGCAGATGAAGATGTTCTTGACGCGTTTAGGTTTTAATTCTAAGATGATTGTCAATGGAGATATTAGTCAGATTGACCTACCGCGTAACGTCAAGTCCGGTTTGATTGATGCCCAAGAAAAGCTCAAGAACATTCACCAAATTGACTTTGTTCATTTTTCAGCCAAGGATGTGGTTCGTCATCCAGTTGTCGCTCAAATTATCCGGGCCTATGAACCAGCTCCAGTTAAAGATGAAGAAAAGAATCAAGAAGTGGAATAACTTGCATAGAGCCTGAAAGCATAATATTGAGAGAATACATTTTGATCCCCCTTTTATCTTAAGGTGATGAAAATCAATTTCTTAAAGTTGAAGCCATTTCTAACATGAGATCATGTTCATTATAGATTATATGGGATTTTTTCCTATGGTAACAGAGGGGGTTATAACCCTTACATTGGTTTTGCATATTGTAGAAATTATACCGTTATAAAACAGAACCCCGTGATTGGATTCATCACGGGGGATTTTTTAGTCATTGAAGAAAAAAGGTGGCGCAAATTTTTTAAGAATTTCAAAGCAAGTCTGTGCTTCTTCAGCATTTTCACAGATAAGAAGGCAGACATCATCACCACATACGGTGGCAATGATTTGTTTAAAATCAAGTGCATCAAGAACAGCTCCAAACGATTGGGCAAGGCCTGGCAAGGTCTTGAGGACAACCTGATGCTGAACAGGACGTAGCATGACCAAGCCATCCTCCATATAGTTTTCTAGGCGTTTTTCCCATTTGGAGATGGAACCAGTATTTAAAACGTAGTAAGAATGATCTGCTTCGCGAACCTTTGATAGATTCATGGTTTTGATATCGCGTGAGAGAGTGGCCTGTGTGACTTGAATATCATTTTCAGCTAGTAAAGCTTGCAACTCTGTCTGTGTATGAATCTTATTTTTAGCTACAAGTGCACGGATGAGTTGGTGTCTATGTTCAGATTTATTCATATAAAGCTGCCTCCTTTTATGAGGGGATGATGATAGTGGACTGTGCTAAATCAACAGTCAAGTGATAGTCTGTATTATCTCGAATTGTAATCTCAAAGTCTGTTGTATAGAGAACCAAACGGAGAGTATCTCCTTCTTTAAGTTTGTAGATAGTTGGTTGAAGCTCTAGCTTGAAATCCATCCATTCATTGGGTTGAATTGCTTCAATCCTTAAGAGGTCACTTCGATTTTGCAAATTAAGGTAGCCTTTGGTGATGACACGTTGGGCGCTTGGATTGAATGGCAGTTCACAGAGATTTTCAAGCATGTGGTAGCGACCGTTGTCAATGGTTCTAGCACTTAAAACAGCTGGATAAGGCTGTAGGTACTTCTTTTGTCCAAGTTCTAGCAGTTGGGCAGAAAGTAGCCCCTTGTTTGTACTTGATTTGACCCGAAGTTTCAGCTCCACTCGGCCATTTAAATGAATGTCTTGGCTTACTGGAAGGTCAATGGTGATCTGATTGGCTTTTCCTTGGTAAAGTTCTGTGTTAAAGGTTTGGTAAGTCTTGCCATAACGCTCAAAATCTTTTTGACTATACTGGTTTTGAATCACTTTTTCTTCAGTTCCAAGTGAGAAAGTATGCAATTCATCTTCTTTACCAAAGTCATCAAGACTCTGCCATGTTTGCGGTGCTGTATTGTCCTGCCAGATAACAGTAGGAAGTTGATAGTCTGTTGCAAGTCCTAACAATTTCTTACTTAACAAGGCATTCATGGATTCGCGGAAGTCAATCGACTGCCAGTTATTCATATAAACGTGAGCACCATGATGGAAAAAGAGGTGCTTTCGAATATTGTCAGGAAGAGCATGAAACATTTGATAAACATGAAGTGGTTTGACGTTCCAATCCTGGGAGCCATGCGTAAAGACTACCTCAGCTTTAACCTTTTGAGCATTGAGTAGATAGTTGCGGTCATGCCAAAATTGATTGTAGTCACCAGTCTTGCGATCTAATTGTTCTTTTACCTTCTCTAAGTCTG
>CAUSRF010000140.1:0-2733 GCA_963534275.1 uncultured Streptococcus sp. | reverse complement strand
CCCTTTCACCGTCTAACCTTAGCTGCCTCTCTGGACTGCTTTAAAGGTTTTTTACTATTCTATTATTTATATAGGAACTTGTCAAGTAAAAACTGGGCTTTATTGTTGTTGCTGTTGTTTCTTTTCTTCTGCTTCTTTTTCTTCCTGTTTTTTCTTCTCAACTTCCTGTGCCTCTTTTTTAGCTTTTTCCTCAGCTTCTTGCAAAAGTTTATCCGCTAGGCTAGTACTATAGATTCCAGCTTCCATATCAATAAAGCTCGGTTCTGCTAGTTGTGGCTTAATTTTGCTATAATAAGGCAATTTTTTACTTAACTCTGACAAGGGAACCAATATTTCATCTGTGTCCAGCATGGTAATTTTTAAAAGGTCTGCTGTTGCCTTGCTTGGCGCTAATTCGATTTTCTGGATTTGGCTCTTGATATCCTCACTGATAGTAGACAATCCCGTGATCAGCTCTTTCACCTGCTGCTCGTCGTTAAAGGTAACTGTCAGATAAGTCTCAGGCAGGTTCAAAAGGTTGACAGGGCTTGAGTCAATTGTTCCACTAGACAGAATTGGATAGTGGTCTTCACCTGTCACATAGTAACCAGCAATATCAAATTCCTTAACCTCAATCGTAAAGTTAGTTGGAAATTGATAATCAATCTTTGCTGACTCTATCCAATGGTTGGATTTGATTCGCTCAGCATATTTTTCCTTATCCAACAACAGGGCTAAGGTATAGTCGCTGTCTTGAATCCCAGAAGCCTGTTTAATGTCGTCCGCCTGGGTGTTACTATTTCCCTTAACTTCGATATTTTTGATGGTCGAGAGCGGAGTCAACAGGTAGACTGAGAGAAGGAGAATCAGGACACTCGGTACCAAGATACTCACAGCTCGCCAAATGTGAACTGGAGCGATTTTAGGCTTGGCTAGTTTTTCTTTTTTCTTCTTCTCTTTTTCCTCGTTGACTTTATGGTCATCCTTTTGAGGTTTTTCTTCTTTTTCTGATGGTTCCTTACTTGGACTTGTAGCTTCCTCGTCCGACTGACTCGAGGATTTCTTGGCCTCCTCCAATAGCTTCGAGTTGGCTTCCTTTCGAGCTTGTTTTTCCTTTTCCTTCTCCGCAGCTAGGGCAGCTTCTTCCTCAGCCTTTTTCTTCAGGTATTCTTGGTTTCGTTTCTGCCATTCAGACAATTCTTTCTTGGGGTTTGATTCTTTTTTCTTATCCTTTGACATTGATTTTCCTTATGATAAGTCTTTTCTTAGTAGGGCATAAAAATCATCAAGAGATTTCAACTCAGTTGAAGCCCTCATACTAGCTTGGTATTGATCCTTGTGACTAAGCAGGTGACTGATTTTCTCTTCCAAGCTTTCCAAGGTCAAGTCACTTTCTTGAAGTTCTTCTGCATAACCTTTCTTAACAAAGTAGGCTGCATTTTCAATCTGGTCTCCTCGACTTGCTTCACGACCCAATGGTACAATGAGATGGAGTTTAGCCATAGCCAAGAGCTCAAAAATCGTGTTGGCACCACCACGCGTCACCACCACATCTGCCATCTCCATCAAGGGTTGATAGAGGTCCGTCACATAGTCAATACGAAAGAGATTTTGGTTCAATTCATTGAGGCTAGAGTCTCCAGTGAGATTAATGATATTGTAGCGCTCTGTCAGCTCTTTTTTATGGTCTGTCACCAATTGGTTAAAGACACGAGCTCCTGCAGAACCACCAACAAACAATACAGTTGGCAATTTTGGATTAAAGTGGGTTTGGATATCCACCAATTCATCTGGCTCTGAAGTTTTTTGGTCTGAAACCTTGGTCACTGCTCCTACATGCTCGACTTTTGAAAGACCAGCAGCCTGCTCAAAAGTTGAGTACATCTTGGTTGCAAATTTATAGGCAATTTTATTGGCCAAACCCATAGACAGGTCCGATTCGTGAATAAAGACAGGCACTCCTGACACACGCGCAGCGATAACTGGCGGCACAGAGACAAATCCCCCTTTAGAAAAGAGAGCTTGCGGACGAAGTCGCAACATGATAAAAAGCGATTGAATAATTCCCCAGCCAACTTTAAAGACATCCAGCATATTTTGCCATGAGAAATAGCGACGCAATTTCCCTGTCGCAATGGAATGGAAGGTCACATTCAAACCTGACTTGAGGATTTCTTGGTGTTCGATTCCGTTTTTATCACCAATGTAGTGAACTTCCCAGCCGTCTTCGATGAACTTAGGCATTAACAAAAGATTGAGGGTGACATGTCCAACCGTCCCCCCACCTGTAAAGACAATTTTTTTCATATTATTCCTTTAACTCCGCTACTGTGTCGATAAAGAGGTCGCCACGTACTTCAAAGTTAGCATACATATCCCAACTGGCATTGGCAGGACTGAGGAGAACCACATCTCCTTGAGCCGCAAGCTCATAGGCCTTGCGGGTTGCATCTGCAATATCAGTCGCATCCACGTAAGCCACACCAGCCTTCTCAGCTGCCCGTTTAACACGTTCTGCTGACTGACCAAGGATGACCATTTTCTTGAGGCCAGTAATGTCTGGCACCAATTCGTCAAATTCATTTCCACGGTCTAAACCACCTGCAATCAAGATGACCTTGCTGTTGTCAAATCCTGACAAGGCTTTTTGAGTTGCCAAAATATTGGTTGACTTGCTATCGTTATAGAATTTGACACCTTTGATTTCATCCACAAATTGGAGACGGTGTTTGACACCACCAAAAGATGAAAGAG
>CAUSRF010000139.1:0-2813 GCA_963534275.1 uncultured Streptococcus sp. | reverse complement strand
CATACCACACTTACTTTGTAAACAAAAAAGAAAAAGCTCTTCTTGAAGAATTCTGTTTCGGCGTGAAAGCAAACAGCAAAAACTGTGCAGGTGCTAAACTAAATGCAAACATCGTTGGTAAACCGGCTGCATGGATTGCTGAACAAGCTGGATTCAGCGTTCCAGAAGGAACAAACATCTTGGCTGCAGAATGTGCAGAAGTAGGACCAAAAGAACCATTGACTCGTGAAAAATTGTCACCAGTTATTGCTGTTCTAAAAGCTGAAGACACAGAAGATGGTCTTACAAAAGCACGTCAAATGGTTGAGTTTAACGGACTTGGTCACTCAGCAGCTATCCATACAAAAGACGAAGAACTAGCTAAACGCTTTGGTACAGAAATCAAAGCAATGCGTATTATCTGGAACTCTCCATCTACTTTCGGTGGTATCGGTGACGTATACAATGCCTTCATTCCATCATTGACACTTGGATGTGGTTCATACGGACGCAACTCAGTTGGTGATAACGTGAGCGCTATCAACCTTCTAAACATCAAGAAAGTAGGGAAACGTAGAAATAATATGCAGTGGTTTAAAGTTCCTTCAAAAATTTACTTCGAACGCAATTCTATCCAATACCTTCAAACATGTGAAGATATTGAACGCGTTATGATCGTTACGGACAAATCTATCGAAAAACTTGGCTTTGTTCAACGTGTTATCGATCAATTGAACGCACGTAGCAACCGTGTGACAATTCAAGTATTCTCAGATGTTGAACCAGATCCAGACATCACAACTGTAGAACGTGGTGCTGAAGTGATGAAAGCATTTGAACCAGATACAATTATCGCTCTTGGTGGTGGTTCTCCAATGGACGCGGCTAAAGTAATGTGGCTCTTCTACGAACAACCAGAAATCGACTTCCGTGACTTGGTTCAAAAATTCATGGATATCCGTAAACGTGCCTTCCGCTTCCCATCACTTGGTAAGAAAGCGAAGTACATCGGTATCCCAACAACTTCAGGTACAGGTTCAGAAGTAACACCATTTGCCGTTATCTCTGATAAGAAAAACAACCGTAAATACCCATTGGCTGACTACTCATTGACACCAACTATTGCCATTGTTGACCCTGCTTTGGTTGAATCAGTTCCAGACTTCATCGCTGCTGATACAGGTATGGACGTCTTGACTCACGCGACTGAAGCCTACACTTCAAACTTCGCTAACGACTACACAGACGGTATCGCCCTTCAAACAATCAAACTTGTCTTTGAATGGTTGGAAAAATCTGTTAAGACAGCTGATCCAGAAGCTCGCGAAAAAATGCACAATGCATCTACAATGGCTGGTATGGCCTTCGCCAATGCCTTCCTTGGTATGAGCCACTCAATGGCCCACAAGATTGGTGGTGTTCACCATACTGTTCACGGACGTACAAACGCAATCTTGCTTCCATACGTTATCCGTTACAACGGAACTCGTCCATCTAAGACGACTACATGGCCTAAATACAACTACTGGAAAGCTGATGAGAAATTCCAAGACATCGCGAAAATGCTTGGCTTGCCTCACTCAACTCCAGAAGAAGCAGTTGAAGCATACGCTAAAGCTGTTTACGAACTTGGTGTTGCAGTAGGTATCAAGATGAACTTCAAAGACCAAGGAATCGATGAAAAAGCTTGGAAAGACAGCTTGCATGAAATTGCCTTGCTTGCTTATGAAGACCAATGTTCACCTGCTAACCCACGCTTGCCAATGGTAGCTGACATGGAAGAAATCATGGCAGATGCTTACTATGGCTATGCAGAACGTCCAGGACGTCGCAAATAATCGTTTATCAGCCTAGAGGCAGGAGTTATCCTGTCTCTTTTTTTGTACATTTTTTTGAAAAATGTTATAATAAGCGTATATGTTTGTTTGACTATCAAAGTTTTTGTATCGAGCCAAGGGAGAAATGTAAGAGATGAATGATTTAGGGGAAAAGGTAAGACGCCTTAGAGAGGAGAAAGGGCTTAGTCGTCCAGTCTTTTGCGGGGATGAGTCGGAATTATCAGTCCGTCAGTTGGTCCGCATCGAGAAAGGAGAATTTCGTCCTACGATAAAAACACTAGAATATATAGCGAATAGGCTAGATATTCCAACCTATATTCTGATGCCAGACTATAAGGAATTACCCAAGCGTTACCAAGAATTAAAATACTTTCTTCTTCATCATCCTGACTATGGAGACAAAGAGTTGCAGGAACAAAAGGAAGAATATTTTGATGAGATTTTTGAATGTTTTTATGATGATTTGCCACGTGATGAGAAAGTGATAGTGGATTGTCTTCAAGCTATAGATGAGGTGAGGGCGACTAGTAATTCCTTATACGGAAGTAGTGTGATTGAGGGCGGTCTTCAAGACTTACTATCCAGAGATGTATATAAAGCCGAGGACTTTTTGAAATTGAGACTGTATTTCAACTGTCAGTTAATGGATGGTTTAAATGTGGGTGAGATAAAAGAATCTGAGCATGAAACCATTCTTTGTTTTCATGACAAACTAATTTCTCAGGTTGATAAGATAGAGTTCGATTGTTTGGACTTGCTTAGAGATTCCTTGTTAGCTTCTTTAGCTTGTATAGAAATTATGGGGCTGTTTCATTATTTTAAGAGAGCAGTTAAGACCTTAAATAAAATAGGACAGAAAACACGAGATTTTCAAAAACAACCAATTGTCTTGATGGTGGAGTGGAAATATTATATTCAGATGGATTATGAAACAGCCAAACAAAAGTATGAAGAAGCAAAAATGATGGCAAGGATGTTTGGTAATGAGCAGTTACT
>CAUSRF010000138.1:0-2827 GCA_963534275.1 uncultured Streptococcus sp. | reverse complement strand
TTGATTCGTTACAATTATTTCAATTATACCATAAAATGAAAAATTAGTAAAAGACAGAAAATGAGAAAGTCAAGAGGGAAAGGAGGGCAAAAAGATAGATAGGATTTGGTTGGAGAGCACTTAGGTGTTATAATGGAAAGAGAAAGGGAAGTTTATGGACGGGAACATTCCCTATAGCTTTTAAAACAAGGAGGATTAAGGATGTTTAGTTTATTTGAATTTGCAGTAGGGGTTCGCCTCTTGATGTTTATAGTCTTTGTAGCCTGTGTCTATGGGGGAAATACCCTGTTTGTGCATCTGGAACACCGCAAAACAAAATTCCTTTGGAAGCTTGCTTTTGTGACGCTCTATTCAATTTTTCTCCTCCTTGTAACCTATGTTGTCTGGCTCGTTTTCTACTTTGGTTTAAATGCCTAAAGTCAATTATTCCTCTAGATATACAGAAAATCCACCTCGTCTTGATAGATGGGATGGACTTTCTGTATATTTAGATGAGATCTTTATTGTTACAATGTTGATTTCTCGCATCGAAAATCGAGTTGAAACATATATGCCTGATCCAAACTTTTTTACGAAGAACCTTCCAATTTCCTTGTTCACTTTTCTATTAAAAAAAGCTACAACTTTTTTTAATTTTTTGTGCAGAATTGCTTGTCCTAAGTGTCAGGCCCTTTTGTTTCAAAACAAAGAAAATTCCCATGCGTCAGCTTTTGTAGTATAATAGTAAACAGACCAAAAGATAGGAATGTGTTATGAAAGTATTAGCTTTTGATACGTCCAGCAAGGCTCTTTCTCTAGCCATTTTAGAGGATAAGCAGGTTCTTGCTGAGACCACGATCAATATCAAGAAAAATCACAGTATAACCCTTATGCCAGCCATTGATTTTTTGGTGGCGAGTTTGGATTGGAAACCCAAGGACTTGGATCGAATCGTGGTGGCAGAGGGACCAGGTAGCTACACGGGTTTGCGAATTGCGGTAGCAACTGCTAAGACCTTGGCTCATACCCTGAACATTGAGTTAGTTGGTATGTCCAGTCTCTTGGCTCTGGTGCCACGTCAGCAAGAAGGCTTGGTGGTTCCTATCATGGATGCACGTCGCAACAATGTTTATGCAGGATTTTATGAAAATGTCAAGGCTGTCTTGCCAGAAGCGCATTTATCTTTTGAAGAGGTGTTAGAAAAAGTCAAGGATGCTGAACAGGTAACCTTTGTCGGAGAAGTTGGTGTCTTTGTGGAACAAATTCAAGAGCATCTGCCACAAGCTAACTACCAAGAAACCTTGCCAAATGCAGCCAATCTAGCTTTTTGGGCTTGGGACCAGGAAGCGGACTCCTTGCACGACTTTGTGCCCAATTACCTCAAGCGTGTCGAGGCTGAGGAAAACTGGCTCAAGAACCACACCGAGTCTGGCCAGTCCTACATTAAACGCCTATGATAGAAATCAAACGAATCCAACAGCAACCTGACTTGGCTCAAGCCATCTACGCTGTCATGGTAGATGTATATCCAGTCAGCCCTTGGACGCTGGAACAAATCCAAGCAGACCTGTCCCAAGACCAGACTTGGTATGCTCTGGCTTATGATGGAGCAGAAGTGATTGGATTTCTAGCCGTACAGGAGAATCTCTTTGAAGCAGAAGTCCTACAAATCGCTGTCAAACAAGCCTATCAAGGTCAGGGAATTGCGTCAGCCTTGTTTGCGACACTGCCGACGGATAAGGAGATTTTCCTTGAAGTCAGAAAGTCAAATCACCGAGCGCAAGCATTTTACAAGAAAGAAAAGATGGCGGTCATCGCTGAGAGAAAGGACTATTACCATGATCCAGTTGAGGACGCCATCATCATGAAGAGAGAAATAGATGAAGGATAGATATATTTTAGCATTTGAGACATCCTGTGATGAGACCAGTGTCGCCGTACTGAAAAACGATGATCAGCTCTTGTCCAATGTCATTGCTAGTCAAATTGAGAGTCACAAGCGTTTCGGGGGCGTAGTGCCAGAAGTAGCTAGTCGTCACCATGTTGAGGTTATTACAGCCTGTATCGAGGAGGCTCTAGCAGAAGCAGGAATTACCGAAGAGGACGTGACAGCTGTTGCAGTCACCTACGGACCGGGATTGGTTGGAGCTCTGCTAGTTGGCTTGTCAGCTGCCAAGGCCTTTGCTTGGGCGCATGGCCTGCCACTTATCCCCGTCAACCACATGGCTGGTCACCTCATGGCAGCTCAGAGTGTGGAGACTTTGGACTTCCCCTTGCTAGCCCTCTTGGTCAGCGGTGGTCACACAGAGTTGGTCTATGTTTCCGAGGCTGGTGATTACAAGATTGTTGGGGAAACGCGAGATGATGCGGTTGGTGAGGCCTATGATAAGGTCGGTCGTGTCATGGGCTTGACCTATCCAGCAGGTCGCGAGATTGACGAGTTGGCCCATCAAGGTCAGGATGTTTATGACTTCCCTCGTGCTATGATCAAGGAAGACAATCTGGAGTTTTCATTCTCTGGCTTGAAGTCTGCCTTTATCAATCTTCACCACAATGCCGAGCAAAAGGGAGAAAGCCTGTCTACGGAGGATTTGTGTGCTTCCTTCCAAGCAGCTGTCATGGATATTCTTATGGCAAAAACCAAGAAGGCTTTAGAAAAATACCCCGTGAAAACCCTTGTTGTGGCAGGTGGCGTGGCAGCCAATAAAGGTCTCAGAGAACGCTTGACAGCCGAAATCACAGATGTCAAGGTCATCATTCCACCCCTGCGTCTCTGTGGAGACAATGCGGGAATGATTGCCTATGCCAGCGTCAGCGAGTGGAACAAAGAAAACTTTGCAGGCTTGGA
>CAUSRF010000137.1:0-2861 GCA_963534275.1 uncultured Streptococcus sp. | reverse complement strand
CTGAAGACGAGGCTGAAGTCATTCTCCATACAAGTCAAGGAGATATCCGCATCAAACTCTTTCCAAAGCTAGCCCCTCTTGCGGTTGAAAATTTCCTAACTCACGCTAAGGAAGGCTACTACAATGGCGTTACCTTCCACCGAGTGATTGATGGCTTTATGGTTCAGACTGGTGATCCAAAAGGAGATGGTACAGGTGGCGAATCCATCTGGCACGATAAGGACAAGACTAAAGACCATGGAACTGGTTTCAAGAGCGAAATCTCTCCATATCTCTATAACATCCGTGGTTCTCTCTCCATGGCTAATACTGGCCAACCAAATTCCAATGGTAGCCAGTTCTTCATCAACCAAAATACAACAGACATTTCTGCTAAACTGCCTACAAGTAGCTATCCAAAGAAAATTATCGAAGCCTACAAAGAAGGTGGGAACCCTAGTCTAGACGGAAAACACCCTGTCTTTGGTCAAGTCATCGACGGTATGGATGTTGTTGACAAGATTGCCAAGGCTGAAAAAGACGAAAAAGACAAACCAACTACTGCTATCACTATCGACAGCATTGAAATTGTTAAGGACTACGATTTCAGTAAAAAATAGGATAACTTCAAAATAAGGAGATGAGACAATGATTTTATTCTGGGGTTCGAAAGGTTACCAAAAGGTCTTAGGACATACTCAAACCACTATCGAGTGTGGTCATTGTAACAATGCCGACACTTGGGAAATTTCAGAAACTGGACGTAAGTATACCCTTTACTGGATTCCACTCTTTCCTTACGGAAAAACTTATTTCGTTTCTTGCCCGATTTGTCACTACGGTAAAGAAATCCAAAAATCTGATATTGAAACCTATTTGAATTACTAGCCAAAAAGCCAAGTCACACAGACTTGGCTTTTTCCTATTCTAGTTTTGCGAGTTTCTCTTTTTATGTTAGCTCATTGAAATCCCAGATTTGGTCCATCCAGCCTTCATAGAAGTCTGGTTCATGGCAAACCATGAGGATAGAACCCTTGTATTCTTTCAAAGCACGTTTGAGTTCGTCCTTGGCATCCACATCCAAGTGGTTGGTAGGCTCGTCTAGAACAAGGACATTGTTCTCACGGTTCATCAAGAGACAGAAACGCACCTTGGCTTGTTCCCCACCTGATAAGACCTGAATCTGACTTTCGATATGCTTAGTTGTCAAACCACAACGAGCAAGGGCTGCACGAACTTCTGCCTGATTGAGTGCTGGAAAGGCGTTCCAGACCGCTTCTAGAGGCGTCTGGCGATTGCCACCTTCTACTTCTTGCTCAAAATAACCAAGTTCTAGGTAATCACCGCGTTCAACTTCCCCAGCAATGGGAGGAATAATGCCCAAGAGAGACTTCAAGAGAGTTGTTTTCCCGATACCATTAGCCCCAATAATGGCAACCTTTTGATTGCGTTCAAAGGTGAGGTTTAATGGCTTGGTAAGTGGACGGTCATAACCAATCTGCAAGTCCTTGGCTTGGAAGATAAAGCGACCAGGAGTACGAGCCGGTTTGAAATCAAAGGATGGTTTTGGCTTCTCACTTTGAAGTTCGATGATGTCCATCTTGTCCAATTTCTTTTGACGGGACATGGCCATGTTACGTGTTGCAACACGGGCTTTGTTTCGAGCGACAAAGTCCTTGAGGTCGGCAATCTCTTTCTGCTGACGTTCGTAGGCCGCTTCTAACTGAGATTTCTTCATAGCATAGACTTCTTGGAACTGGTAATAATCTCCAGAGTAGCGCGTTAGCTGTTGATTTTCCACATGGTAAACGATATTGATTACGTCGTTGAGGAAAGGAATATCATGCGAAATCAGAACAAAGGCATTCTCATAATTTTGGAGATAACGCTTGAGCCAGTCAATATGCTCAGCATCCAAATAGTTGGTTGGCTCGTCAAGCAACAAGATATCAGGCTTTTCAAGGAGGAGTTTAGCCAAAAGTACCTTGGTTCTTTGTCCACCTGACAAGGCTGTTACGTCTGTATCCATACCATAGTCCATGACACCGAGGGCACGCGCCACTTCATCAATCTTGGCATCTAAAGTATAAAAATCACGACTCTCCAAACGGTCTTGGAGTTCGCCAACTTCTTCCATCAGCGCATCGATATCTGCACCCTCTTCTGCCATTTCCATATAGAGCTCATTGATACGAGCTTCTGCTTTAAATAGCTCATCAAAGGCTGTACGGAGAACATCACGCACAGTTTGACCTTCCTTTAGCACAGCATGCTGATCCAGATAGCCAGCAGTCACATACTTAGACCACTCCACCTTTCCTTCGTCAGGTAACATCTTACCAGTCACGATACTCATAAAGGTTGATTTTCCTTCACCATTGGCACCGACCAAGCCGATATGTTCTCCCTTGAGCAGACGGAAGGAGACATCTTCAAAAATTGCACGGTCACCAAAACCGTGACTTAAATTTTTAACTTCTAAAATACTCATTATAATTCCTTTGTAAGTTTAGTTACATTTAATTTTCTGTAGAGAACCCAAGCTAGATAGCCACCCAAGGTATTGGTCCACAAATCATCAATCTCAAAGACCCGATTAAAATCAAAGAAAAAGTCTAAAACTAGTTGCATACACTCAATTCCTAGACTCAGTAAAAAACTGAGAAGGATGATTTTTTTCGTTTTTCGTAAGTTTGGACAGAGGTAGAGCAGTTGAAAGACCAGAGGGAAGAGCAAGAAGACATTTAAAATGTTCTGCAAAAAGATCCAAATGACTTGTCCAAAACTAGTCACTTCACCCAGATTCCACAGGGAGTTTAAGGGAGTTAAAAGAAAAACCAGGCGTCCAAAAGTTTGAATACCTGGAGTTTCCACTCCTGTAG
>CAUSRF010000136.1:0-2864 GCA_963534275.1 uncultured Streptococcus sp. | reverse complement strand
GCTCTCAAACAACTAGAGGAACTCAGCTTACAAGTAGAAGAAGATGAAACAAGCAAAACGAATTAAGCGGTGGCGCTATTATCTGCGCCGCTTTGCTTATCAGATAAAAATCTTACGAGTTTTACAAAGTATCTCTCAGGAAAAATATGATGAGAAAATCTCGGCTTCCCTGGTCTATGGATTTTTGTCAGCAGTAGCAGTCAATTTCTTTTTTCAACCAGGACACGTTTACTCCAGTGGTGCGACGGGTTTGGCACAGATTATCTCTGCCTTGAGTCATCACTGGTTTGGGTTTTACATTCCGATATCGCTGACCTTTTATGCTATCAATTTTCCGTTGATGATTTTGGCTTGGTATCAGATTGGGCATAAGTTTACAATTTTTACCTTTATCACAGTATCCATGAGTTCCCTCTTTATCCAGCTTGTGCCAGTTGTGACCTTGACAGAGGACCCCATCATCAATGCCCTTTTTGGGGGTGTTGTCATGGGCTTGGGGATTGGTTTTGCACTCCGTAACAATATTTCTAGCGGTGGTACAGATATTGTCAGCCTGACCATTCGCAAGAAAACAGGGAGGAATGTTGGTAGTATTTCTTTCTTGGTCAATGGGACGATTATGCTGATAGCAGGTCTGACCTTTGGTTGGAAATACGCCCTTTACTCTATGATTACGATTTTTGTATCGAGCCGTGTGACAGACGCAGTCTTTACCAAGCAAAAACGCATGCAGGCCATGATTGTGACCAATAATCCTGACAAGGTAATCGCAAAAATCCATAAAAAATTGCACCGTGGAGCAACCATGATCCACGATGCAGAAGGAACCTATAATCATGAGAGAAAAGCAGTCTTGATTACTGTTATCACGCGAGCAGAGTTTAATGATTTTAAACACATCATGAAACAGGTCGATCCGACAGCCTTTGTCTCTGTATCCGAAAACGTCCATATCCTAGGACGGTTCGTAGAGACAGACAATTAGACATGAAAAAACCAGCTCTGGAGCTGGTTTTTATGTGACTATTGATCATGATTTTTCGATAATTTTGTGGGCAATCAACTGACGGTAACAAATCTGTCTATTATTTTTCGCATCATTGATAATCTGCAAAATGGTTTCAAAGGAAACACGTCCAAGTTCCAGACTATTGATATCGACATAAGCTACGAGATCGAGTCGAGGATTGACAGAGTCGAAACTCAAGACAGGAACATTTAATTGATGTTTATTGATGTAGTCGCAAACCCCTTCAGCTAGAAGGCTGTCGGTTGTGATGATAGCATCAATCTGCGGATCGTGATTGAACAGGAGTTCACTGAACTGATACCCTTTTTCTTCTAGAAATTCGGTCGCAAAGTAGGTTAAGTTGGTATCAATCGGAAGTTGGTGTTGTTTGAGTGCGGATTCATAGCCAGTTAGACGATCTTGCGTTACGAAGAGTCGCTTTGTCCCCCCGATGAAGGCAATTCGTTTGCATCCTTTTTTGATGAAATACTCTGTCGCATCAAAGCCAGCTTGTACATTGTCATTATCAACAAGAGGGATAAAGGGGGAAGTGGATTTTCCGAGAATGAGGAAAGGGAACTGCTCATCCGCGACTAGTTTGACTAGAGGATCTTCTTCTTCAGCGTAGAGGAAAATCAAACCGTCAACACGCTTACCATAAACCATCTGAGAAATGGCATTGAGACGTTCTTTTTCATCTTTCCCCGTTGCAATCTGAATAGCGTAGTGGTTTTCAGATGCGACTTGGGCGATCCCTCGTAGGACAGATGGGAAGAAAGGATTTTGGTAAAAGGCATCTGAGTCGTCAGGAAGCACCAGGCCGATAACTTGAGTATAGCTACTAACTAGACTACGAGCATTGAGATTGGGATGGTAGTTGAGTTCCTTCATAGCCTTGCGAACTCGTTTTTTGGTTTCATCACTAATCGTTGATTTGTTTTGAATAACGCGGGTAACAGTTGAAGGTGAGACACCTGCTGCCTTGGCCACATCTTTAATCGTAACGGGCATAAAAATCTCCTATTTATGATAATCTGGATCACGGAAATGTGTCTTGTAAAAAATAGTGACCAGATACAGAACAAAAAGAATGTTTTGTACAGTGATAAGGGTTGTCATATTTTGGCCAAAAAGTCCCAAAATAAGCGTAATCAGAGTGGGAAATCCTAAACAGTTCAAGATAAAATGGTAGCACTCTTTAAAGCTCCTAAATGAAAAGAGGCGTGATTTTTTGGTGATATAAAGGAGAAGACTAGCTCCAAGGGAGACAATGAAGAAATTCAATCCAAAGAGGAAGCTAGCACCAAGGACGAGAAAGAGACTGATATAGATACGGTTCTGTTGGTACCAGTCTTTAGAAATAGCCTGGGTTAAAGCTTCCTTACTCTGGAAACTCTCCGTTTGAATCGCGTGGTAGCGAATGCGGGTCAATTCCTTGTTTTCCTTGCTGATGACGAGTTCTTCAGTATCAAAATGAAGTTGCAAATCCTTTGGCAATTCCTTGCTTGGACTTGGACCAATCAGAAGAGAAGCTTGCCGATTTTTAGTTCCAGAATAGCTCAGTTTTCCATCTACTATCTGCGCATTCTCTGACAAGTCCATGATCGCTTCATCTGTCAGGGGAGTGTAGACATTATCAATAAAAGTATCCAGCGGATAGGTTTCCTGTGAGCTGTTTTGAATAGCAATTGGAACCATAGACAAGCTGATGAGGAAAATGCTAGTAAAGAGGAGTTGAAACCAGTTGAGTCCGAAACGTTTTGACAGGGGCTTACGAAATCCCCAGATACTAGTAAAATACGAGAATGGATATGGAAGCATAGGCATCTTTCTAAAAGTGTTTTCTATATGAGTA
>CAUSRF010000135.1:0-2871 GCA_963534275.1 uncultured Streptococcus sp. | reverse complement strand
AGAACTAAATCCTTCGGATAAATTAATTGTCTAACTTTTTGGGGTCAGTACAGTTGGACTAACAGTATTTTTCTTTGGTTTGCTAGCGACAAGTACAGTATTGGCGGATGATTCAGAAGGATGGAAGTTTGTCCAAGAAAACGGAAGAACCTACTACAAGAAGGGGGACCTCAAAGAAACCTACAGGCGAGTGATTGATGGTAAGTACTATTATTTTGATCCTCTATCTGGAGAGATGGTTGTCGGCTGGCAATATATACCTGCTCCACACGAAGGGGTTACGATTGGTTCTTCTCTAAGGCAAGATATTGCTTTTAGACCAGATTGGTTTTACTTTGGTCAAGATGGAGTACTACAAGAGTTTGTTGGTAAGCAAGTTTTAGAAGCAAAAACTGATACAAATATCGATAAATATCATGGTGAACAATATGATAGCCCAGCAGAGAAACGAGTCTATTATTTTGAAGACCAACGAAGTTATCACACCTTAAAAACTGGTTGGGTATATGACGACGGGCAATGGTATTATTTACAAAAGAATGGCGGATTCGAATCTCGTATCAACAGTTTAAAGGTCGGAGAACTAACGCGTGGTTGGATAAACGATGATTCGACTTGGTACTATCTAGATCCAACAGCCGCTGCAATGCAAACTGGTTGGAAATATCTTGGTAATAAGTGGTACTACCTCCGTTCATCAGGAGCCATGGCAACTGGCTGGTACCAGGAAGGCTCCACTTGGTATTATTTAGATGAACCAAATGGTGATATGAAGACAGGTTGGGCTTATGTCGGTAACAAGTGGTACTACCTTCGTTCATCAGGAGCCATGGCAACTGGCTGGGTGAAAGATGGTTCGACTTGGTATTATCTCCATGCAAGCAATGGAGATATGAAGACAGGCTGGTTCCAAGTCAATGGTAAATGGTACTATGCTTATAGCTCAGGTGCTTTAGCAGTTAGTACAAGAGTAGATGGCTACTACGTCAACTATAATGGCGAATGGATCCAATAATGAAAGAGGCGATTGTGAAGGAAACAATCGCTTTTTTTGTGAAAATATAATAAAATAGATAGGAGAAAATACTACTGTATGAAAAGTAAGACGGTCTTTTCGTCTGGTTGAAGGAAAACATGACAAAAAAAGTTGGTGTCGGTCAGGCACATAGTAAGATTATTTTAATAGGAGAGCATGCGGTCGTTTACGGTTATCCAGCTATTTCTTTGCCTCTTTTGGAGGTGGAGGTGATTTGTAAGGTAGTTCCTGCAGCGAGTCCTTGGCGTCTTTATGAGGAAGATACCTTGTCCATGGCAGTTTATGCTTCACTTGAACATCTAAATATCAAGGATGCCTGCATTCGCTGTGTGATTGACTCGGCTATCCCTGAGAAACGGGGAATGGGTTCGTCAGCAGCTATCAGCATAGCGGCCATTCGTGCGGTTTTTGACTACTATCAAGCCGACCTGCCTCATCATGTATTGGAAATCTTGGTCAATCGGGCTGAGATGATTGCCCATATGAATCCAAGTGGTTTGGATGCCAAGACCTGTCTCAGTGACCATCCTATCCGCTTTATTAAAAACGTTGGATTTACAGAACTTGAGATGAACCTATCCGCTTATTTGGTGATTGCAGATACAGGCGTTTATGGTCATACACGCGAAGCCATCCAAGTGGTTCAAAGTAAGGGCAAGGATGCTCTCCCGTTTTTACATGCCTTGGGAGAATTGACACAGCGGGCAGAAGATGCGATTAGACGAAAAGATGCTGAAAAACTAGGGCGAATCCTCAGTCAAGCGCATTTACATTTAAAAGAAATTGGTGTTAGTAGCCCTGAAGCAGATTCCCTTGTTGAAACGGCTCTTAACCATGGTGCTCTGGGTGCCAAGATGAGTGGTGGTGGGCTAGGAGGCTGTATTATCGCCTTGGTAGCCAATCTAGATCAAGCACAAGAACTAGCAAAACGATTAGAAGAGAAAGGAGCTGTTCAGACATGGATCGAAAGCCTGTAACAGTACGTTCCTACGCAAATATTGCCATTATCAAATATTGGGGAAAGAAAAAAGAAAAAGAGATGGTTCCTGCTACTAGCAGTATTTCTCTGACTTTGGAAAATATGTATACAGAGACGACCTTGTCACCTCTACCAGCCCATGCGACGGCTGATGCCTTTTATATCAATGGTCAGCTCCAAAATGAGGTGGAGCATGCTAAAATGAGTAAGATTATCAACCGCTACCGTCCAGAAGGCGAGGGCTTTGTCCGTATCGAAACCCAAAATAACATGCCGACCGCAGCAGGTTTGTCATCCAGTTCCAGTGGTTTGTCCGCCTTGGTCAAGGCTTGCAATGCTTATTTCCAGCTTGGTTTGAATCGGAGTCAGTTGGCGCAGGAAGCCAAGTTCGCTTCAGGTTCTTCCTCTCGTAGTTTTTATGGACCGATTGGTGCTTGGGACAAGGATAGTGGGGAGATTTATCCTGTTGAGACAGACTTGAAACTAGCTATGATTATGTTGGTGCTAGAAGACAAGAAAAAACCAATCTCCAGCCGAGATGGGATGAAACTCTGTGTGGAAACCTCGACGACCTTTGATGACTGGGTGCGTCAGTCTGAGAAGGATTATCAGGAGATGCTGGTTTATCTCAAGGAGAATGACTTTGCCAAGGTTGGGAAGTTGACTGAGAAAAACGCCCTTGCTATGCACGCTACGACCAAAACTGCATCACCAGCCTTTTCTTATCTGACCGATGCAAGCTATGAAGCCATGAACTTTGTCCGCCAGCTTCGTGAGCAAGGGGAAGCCTGCTACTTTACTATGGATGCTGGTCCCAATGTCAAGGTCCTCTGTCAAGAGGAAGACTTGGAGCATT
>CAUSRF010000134.1:0-2887 GCA_963534275.1 uncultured Streptococcus sp. | reverse complement strand
GAATAGTCTGTGGTTGAGGCTTGTCTGAAGTAGGCTTCAACGATCTTGGCTCGACTTCTTTGGGGATAATCAACACGTACGATTTGGATGGGGGTAGGTTTTTTGTGGATAACAGCCACTCCCTGTGACAGATAGTAGTCGTTGGTAGCATTGATCATCTTTTCAAAAGACATCCCCCGATTTGCGAAATTTTTTGTTTGTGAAGGGGAGACCTGCTTTTTCTGTGATGAAATTTTATGTGGATAGTTGACCATGGTTCTCCTTATTGGTACAATAACATCACTTTATTATATCATAAAATTACAAAGAAAGGTTAAAAATGGCAACGGTTTTAATTTTGGGCTACTCTGCCTTTGATTTGGGTTTGTTTAATGATAAGGATATCCGCCTTGAAATCATAAAAAAGGCTATCCGACGAGACTTAGAACGCCTAGCTGAGGATGGAGTGGTTTGGCTTGTCTTTACAGGAACTCTGGGTTTTGAATACTGGGTGCTAGAAGTTGCTCGGGATATGAAAGCAGACTATGGATTTCAACTTGCAACGATTTTCGATTTCGAAACTCATGGAAGTAATTGGAATGAGGCAAATCAGGTCAAACTAAGTGGATTTACACAAGTTGATTTCGTTAAATACGCCTATCCACACTATGAGCATAAGGGACAACTGCGTGATTATCAGAAATTTTTGCTGGAAAATACGGACGGATGCTATCTCTTTTATGACGAAGAAAAGGAAAGCAAGTTAGGCTATTTTTACCAAATGATGAAAAATCAAGAAAACTATGTTACAAGAAGATTAACATTTGAGGACTTAAATGAATTGGCAGAAAATTTTCCCGAAAATTGAGGCTTTGACCTTGATTTTTGTTTGTTTTTTTATATAATAATACTAGCAACTGATAATGGAGATAGAGATGGCAAGTATTATTTTTTCAGCGAAAGATATTTTTGAACAGGACTTTGGACGTGAAGTTCGTGGATACAGTAAGGCAGAGGTGGACGAGTTCTTGGATGATGTGATTAAGGACTATGAAACCTATGCAGCTTTGGTTAAATCTCTTCGTCAGGAGATTGCTGATTTGAAGGAGGAATTGTCTCATAAATCGCAGACAACGCCGACTCAGCCGGATTCTATCGAAATGACGAGCACTACCTCGATGACAAATTTTGATATCTTGAAACGCTTAAATCGACTTGAAAAAGAAGTATTTGGCAAGCAAATTTTAGACAATCAAGATTGATAATTGAGTGTTTATCAAGTGCATAAATGCAATTTTTGGATAATCGCGTGAAGAGAATCTCTTTTCATGAGGAAAGTCCATGCTAGCACAGGCTGTGATGCCTGTAGTGTTTGTGCTAGGCGAAACCATAAGCCTAGGGACGAGAGATCGTTACGGCAGTCGAAATGGCTAAGTCTTAGGATAGGTCAGAGTAGGCTTGAAAGTGCCACAGTGACGGAGTCTCTCTGGAAACGGAGAGAGTGGAACGCGGTAAACCCCTCAAGCTAGCAACCCAAATTTTGGTCGGGGCATGGAGTGCACGGAAACGAACGTAGTACTCTGACTGCTAGCAGCTTCATGCTGTTAGTGGTAGACAGATGATTATCGAAGGAAGTGGTCCTAGTCACTTCTGGAACAAAACATGGCTTATAGAAAATTGCATATAGGTTGGGGCTGAGAAATCTTTCTCAACCTCATTTTTTAAAGTGAACAAAAGAAAGGTCTTGCAAGACTGTAAAATGAAAAAAGAATTTAATTTAATCGCAACTGCTGCAGCGGGTCTTGAAGCTGTCGTTGGGCGTGAGGTGCGAGAGCTCGGTTATGACTGCCAGGTTGAAAATGGCCGTGTCCGTTTCCAAGGAGATGTGCGGGCAATCATTGAGACCAATCTTTGGCTTCGAGCAGCTGACCGCATCAAGATTGTAGTCGGGAGCTTTCCTGCAAAGACCTTTGAAGAACTCTTTCAAGGAGTTTTTGCTCTAGATTGGGAAAACTATCTTCCGCTTGGAGCAAGTTTCCCTATCTCAAAGGCTAAATGTGTTAAGTCTAAACTGCATAATGAGCCTAGTGTTCAGGCGATTTCCAAGAAGGCTGTTGTGAAGAAACTGCAAAAACATTATGCTCGCCCAGAAGGTGTTCCCCTGATGGAAAATGGTCCTGAATTTAAGATTGAGGTGTCTATCCTTAAAGATATGGCAACTGTCATGATTGATACAACAGGATTTAGTCTTTTCAAGCGTGGCTATCGTACGGAAAAGGGTGGAGCTCCTATCAAGGAAAACATGGCAGCAGCCATTTTACAACTCTCTAACTGGTATCCAGACAAGCCCTTGATCGATCCGACCTGTGGTTCAGGAACTTTCTGTATCGAGGCGGCTATGATAGCTAAAAAGATGGCTCCTGGCCTTCGCCGTTCCTTTGCTTTTGAGGAATGGAACTGGGTCAACGATCGGTTAATTCAAGAAGTGCGTACCGAGGCTGCCAAGAAAATTGACCATGAACTGGAATTGGATATTATGGGCTGTGATATTGATGCTCGTATGGTGGAAATTGCCAAGGAAAATGCCCAAGCAGCAGGTGTGGCAGGCGATATCACCTTTAAGCAAATGCGGGTACAAGACTTGCGCACAGACAAGGTAAATGGTGTCATCATCTCCAATCCGCCATATGGGGAGCGTTTGTCTGATGATGCAGGAGTTACCAAGCTCTATGCTGAGATGGGACAGGTGTTTGCGCCACTGAAAACCTGGAGTAAATTTATCCTGACGAGTGATGAAGCATTTGAAAGTAAGTACGGAAGTCCAGCTGATAAAAAACGAAAACTGTATAACGGGACCTTAAAAGTGGATTTGTATCAATACTTTGGTCAGCGTGTGAAACGCCAAGAG
>CAUSRF010000133.1:0-2890 GCA_963534275.1 uncultured Streptococcus sp. | reverse complement strand
TCATCTTCAAAAATCGTTTTTTTATAGATTTCTTCTAGCTTGATCAAGCCACTTCGAGTAACTACTGTTACACCTTTGTCATTTTTTTTCGTGTCCTCTTCGGGAAGTTCTTTGACACGATTGTTGATTGCCTGACGAGATAGGCCTAAGACCTCTGCAATCTCACTGACGGTCATTTCAATACTCATAATATCCTCTGAAACGTTTTCTAGCTTTTCTTTATTTAAATCTTATCATAAGCTAGATAAACTGTCAAATTTCCGCTTAATTCAAGGCCTTTAAAAAGGCTAGTAAGACTTGGGCAGAACGACGTCCAGCTTCTATAATAAACTCATCAAATGAAATAGAGGCCTCGTGATTGGCATTGTCACTCATAGCGCGAATGACTAGGAAAGGTAGGTCAAGAGCCTGAGCCGCTTGAGCAATGGCTGCCCCTTCCATTTCAACTGCTAAAACAGCTGGAAAGTGGGACTTGATACTAGCAATCTTATCTTCTCCAGCTATAAAACTGTCCCCTGTAGCAATTAATCCTAGGTGCCAGGTCTGGTCTAATTGAGATAAATTTGTTTGAATCCTAGCGATAAAGTTCTTATCGGATTCAAAGTAGAGGGGTTGACCAGCCATCTGACCATAAGCATAGCCAAATGCAGTCACATCCACATCATGGTAAGCCAGTTTATCCGCAATCACTACATCACCAACGGCAATCCCTTCTGCAATAGCACCTGCTGATCCTGTATTGATAATGGCTTCTACCTGAAAATGGTCAGCTAGAACAGCCACACTTATAGCCGACATAACCTTTCCAATCCCACTCTGAACTAGGACAACATCTGTCTTGCCAATAGTGCCAGTATAGTAGGTGTTTCCCAAGACCTGGACTTCTTGAGTTTTGTCCAAATTCTGAGTCAGATGTAAGAGCTCTTCTGGCATGGCAGCAATGATTCCAATTTTCATTTCATATCCTTTCAATTACAAGAGTTTCATTGCCAACACTAACAAAACTAAGAGTAGAATGACTGCAAACAAGATGCGATTGAGTTTTGAATTAAAAACATTTCTCTTGGTGTTTTCAATACGACGACTCTTATGAATCGTTGGCTCTACTTCGATCGTTAAGGTATCTTGACTAAAACCATGATTTCTAGAACGTGAATTCCCAAAATGTTGTGAAGCAGTTGGTAGGATCTTAGTTTCCTCATCATCTTGAAGAGGTGGCCCTGAGATTTTCTCACCGCGGTTGGCACGTTTAATTATTTCATCTGTTAATAAAGGTTTTCCCATGGGTTACTCCTCTATTTCTTTTGTAGTTCCCAGTACTGGATCGCCATAATAGTCTTGGCATCACAGATATGACCTGACTGGATCAGGTTCTTGGCCTCCTCTAGACTCACTTCTAGAACTTCCAAGGTTTCATCATCATCTTGCGGACGAGGATTTTCTACCTTCGTCAAATCACTTGCAAGGTAGAGTTTCAATTTTTCGTTGCAAAAACCAATCGCAGAATAGAAATCATACAACAGTTCTAACTTAGCTGTGTAGGCAACCTCTTCTTCCAATTCACGAAGAGCCGCTGCCATTGGATCTGCATTTTCACCAACTTCAAGTTTTCCAGCGGGAATCTCATAAGAGACAGCCTCGATGGCCTTCCGATATTGCTTAACGAGGATAATTTTATCCTCAGCTGTCACGGCTAGAACACAAACGGCTCCATTGTGGAAAATCAAGTCACGTTGAGCAGTGCCTTTTCCTTCTGGTAGTTTCACCTGATCTTGCACCAGTTTAAAGATAGGACCTTGATAGATTTCTTTTCGACTAAGCGTTTTTTCTTCAAATTCCATAATCGACTCCTACTGGTTCTTCGGATGATGAGGCAAGCGTGTTGCGTACTCATCTTTGTTTACTTGTCGTCCACGACCAATCGCAATGGCATCAGCAGGAACATTCTTAGTAATGGTTGAACCAGCACCAACGAGAGAATTATCCCCAAGTTCTACAGGGGCGATGATGGTTGAGTTTGATCCAACAAAGACATTGTTGCCAATGATAGTCTTGTGCTTGTTTTTCCCGTCATAGTTTACTGTAATCGTACCTGCGCCAAAGTTAACATGGCTACCCACTTCACAGTTTCCGATATAGGTCAAATGACCAGCCTTGGTATTTTCACCAATAGAAGATCCTTTTACTTCTACGAAGTTTCCAATATGAACTTGGGAAGCTAGACTTGAACCTGGACGGATATGGGCATAAGGACCGACAGTCACGCCGTTCGCCACACTACTTTCCTCAATCATAGAATTCGTAATCACGGCACCAGCTCCAATAGTACTATCCACAATATAAGTTCCATTTGTTAAAACAGTCTCTGCCCCAATCTTCGTTTGACCTTTCAAGGTAACGTTAGCTTCGATTTGAACTTCAGGAGCAATCTCGACATCAATGTCAATATAAGTTGCTTCTGGATTAACAAAGCTAACACCATTAACCATGTGAGCGTGATTGATACGGCGACGCATCACTGCTTCCGCAGTCGCAAGAGCTACACGGTCATTTACCCCAAGACTTTCATCAAAGTCTTTCAGAGTATAGGCACCAACCTTCTCACCAGCTTCACGGAAAATCCCAATCACATCTGTAATATAGTATTCTCCTTGAGCATTGTTGGTATTGATATTTTTAAGGGCTTCAAAAAGACGTTGGTTATCAAAAACGTAAGTTCCTGTATTGATTTCCTTGATTTGTTTTTCAAAATCAGTGGCATCTTTTTGCTCAACAATACGAAGAACTTCAGCGTTATCGTTGCGGACAATTCGACCGTATCCAAAAGGATTTGCCGCTTCAGCCGTTAAAATAGTCGCTACATTTTTGTGATTAATATGGAAATCCAGGA
>CAUSRF010000132.1:0-2897 GCA_963534275.1 uncultured Streptococcus sp. | reverse complement strand
CGTTCTTATTTGGGGTAAAATGATCGTTCTCAATCAAGTGTAAAAATTGCTGGGTGATACTTGCGAAGATGCTATTTTGATCTAACATTTCTTTTGGAAAATAGAAACGATTGTCTCCGTGGCGGCTGCCAGCAAGGGATTGGACGATAGGAGATAGGCTAGAGAGTTCCGCCAGTTCACCATTTTTTTGTAAAATCTCAATCTGAGTCCGTGGATTTTCAGATTCGGGACGATAGATATCATAAGGAAGGTCAAAGTTCTTATGAATGGCAGTGTAGTAGTCTGGATCAAAACCGATGTCCTCAACCAATTTTCTCATGCTAGAGAGTTGGTCTTGATCTTCTTGTGAAAAGGTGATGGATTTAAAGACTTTGCGGTTGACAAAGCGTTGCGACAAGTCTGCGAGAATCTTGTCAGGACTGGTCATCCAGAGCTGGAAGTAGGTATTCATCACACCATCATCAAGAGCCAGATAGTCAGACAAGGTCACATTTTTTTCAAAGAAAGGAAGGAGATGTGGAGAAGTGCGTGCAAAGAAGTCCTTGTCTGCAGGATAGAGTTCCTTGGCGCGCTTGAGGAGATTTTGTAGGAGAACTTCCATGGCGCGTGTTGCTGGGTGGAAATAAACCTGCATATACATCTGGTAGCGACTGAGAACATAGTCTTCAATAGCGTGCATGCCATTGCGCTGAAAGGCGATGCCATTTTCGACAGGACGAATGACTCGGAGGATGCGAGTCAGGTCAAATTCTCCATAAGATGCTCCTGTAAAATAGGAGTCACGCAAGAGATAGTCCATGCGATCCGCATCAATTTGACTAGAAATGAGCTGCACGACCTGCTTGTTAGGATAGGTGTGGTCAATGACACTGGCTACCTTCTCCGGGAAATCTGGTGCTACTTGTAGCAGGACTTGGTGAATCTCAGTCTCAGGGTTTTGGATGATTTCCTGAGTAATGGCCTCATGATCTGTATCAAAGAGATGTTCAAAAGTATGCGAGTAGGCACCATGCCCCAAATCATGTAGAAGAGCAGCGGTCATGGTCAAGAGAGACTCAGCAGGGTCCCATTCTTCAGGATATTTTTCTTCAAAAATCTCTGTGATACGTCGTGCAATCTCATAAACCCCCAAACAGTGGGAGAAGCGGCTGTGCTCCCCACCATGGAAGGTATAACTAGAAGTTCCTAGTTGCTTGATACGGCGCAGACGTTGAAATTCTTTTGTATTGATCAAGTCATAGATGACCTGATTATTGACATGGATATAGTTGTGAACTGGGTCACGGAATACTTTTTCGTTCATATGACCATTATAGCAAAATCCTGCTCTTTTTGGTAAAATAGTAGGACAAGAGACAAGAAAGAGGACATGATGTGAAGATTCGGATGCGAAATACGATTCAGTTTGATGAACAGTTGGAAGTCATTGACCAACTCTATAACGTGGAAGTGCGTGAAAAAGGGGATTACAGCTATTTACTCTTTTATAATGAGGAAAAAGAAAAAGTGGTTCTCAAGTTTCATGGTAAGGAACTGGTGATGACCCGTTTCTCGAGTCCCAAGACCATCATGCGTTTTCTAAAGGATAGTGATAGTTTGGCCTATATTCCCACACCTATGGGTATGCAGGAGTTTATCATTCAAACGAGTCACTACAAACTGGATGGGCAAAAGATTGAATTAGCCTATCAACTACAAAATCAAGAGGGACACCCCTTTGCCAGCTATCAATTAGAAATTACTTGGGGATAAGAAAAAGGTTGGCCAATGCCAACCTTATTTGATATAGAGTTCTTGGTTTTTTAGGACAATTTCACGTACACTTGCAAATTTCTTGAGTTTTTTAAGTTCTTCAGGATGGGTTACGAGAGTGATAACATAGCCTTCTTTGCCCATGCGACCTGTACGGCCAGCGCGGTGAGTGTAAGTTTCGATGTCTCTAGGAATATCAAAGTTTACGACACATTCTAGGCTATCGATATCAATTCCACGAGCTAGAAGGTCGGTTGCAAGGAGAAGAGTTAGCTGCTTGTCCTTAAACTTTTCCAAGATAACTTTTCTAAACTTGACATTGACATCGCTAGCGAGGGAAACAGCCAAGATATCCCGATACTGTAGTTTTTCCTCTGCGCTTCCAAGATCTGATAGGCTGTTAAAGAAGACCAGACCACGGAAATCCTCTACATGAGCTAGCTTTCGTAGCATATCCACTCGGTGACGTTGGTCTACCTGCATGTAGAAGTGTTGAATGTTGTCTAACTTTTGGTCAGAAAGGTCAATGGTGCGCGTGTTTTGAGCAATCTTTTCTTGGTCAAACTTTGTCGTCGCACTCATATAGATGAGTTGATGATCACGAGGTGCGTAGTGAGTGATTTTCTCGACAAAGTGAATCTGAGAATCATCGAGCAATTGGTCAAATTCATCCAAAATGATGGTTTCCACATTCATCATCTTGATTTTTTTCAGTTTGATGAGTTCAAAGATACGGCCAGGAGTTCCAATCAGAATTTCTGGTCCTTTTTTTAGGCGTTCAATCTGGCGTTTCTGACTTGAACCTGATAAGAAGAGCTGAGCAGTTAAGCCGATAGCTTCTGCCCACGTTTTACATACATCAAAAATCTGTCCAGCAAGTTCTGTATTTGGTGCTAGAATCAAGAGTTGCTGGGCTTTTTTCTTTTGTAGTCTGAGCAGACTAGGTAGGAGGTAAGCTAGGGTCTTACCAGTTCCTGTTGGACTCACTCCTAGGAGGTTTTCTCCATCGAGAATGGGCTCAAATAGTTGAGTTTGAATGGGGGTGAATTCTTGGAAACCGAGTCGGTCACTTAGTTCTTGCCATTCAGTAGGTAGTTTGGTTTTCATTTTTCTGCCTCAAATCTAATGCCAGCAGTCTGGCGCAT
>CAUSRF010000131.1:0-2898 GCA_963534275.1 uncultured Streptococcus sp. | reverse complement strand
GGGAACACTCATCATCATTTGATAGGGTAGACGCTTGTTTACGAAATTGTTTTTTGTTTAAGAACAACTTCGTAAGCAGGCGTTTTTTAGTAATTTTTACGGAAATATGCTATACTAAGGAAAAAGAAAGTCAAAAATGTTCAGATTTTCTAATAATCGAAGAATGGGGGTCTAAAGATGAAGGCTATTATTACAGTGGTTGGCAAGGACAAGACTGGTATTGTTGCTGGCGTGTCTACTAAAATTGCAGAATTGGGTTTGAATATTGATGATATTTCTCAAACAGTACTGGATGAGTATTTTACCATGATGGCAGTCGTATCTAGTGATGAAAAACAGGATTTTACAACTCTGCGAAATGAGTTTGAAAGCTTTGGTCAGACCTTGAATGTTAAAATCAATATTCAAAGTGCAGCGATTTTTGACGCCATGTATAATATCTAGGAGGTTATCATGGATATTAGACAAGTTACTGAAACCATTGCTATGATTGAGGAGCAGAACTTCGATATCAGAACCATCACTATGGGCATTTCCCTTTTGGACTGTATTGATCCAGACATTGAACGTGCTGCTGAAAAGATTTATCAAAAAATTACTACTAAAGCTGCAAATCTAGTGGCTGTAGGAGATGAAATTGCTGCGGAACTAGGGATTCCAATTGTCAATAAACGAGTATCGGTGACTCCGATTTCCCTGATTGGAGCAGCGACTGATGCGACGGACTATGTCGTTTTAGCAAAGGCACTTGATAAGGCTGCCAAGGAGATTGGTGTTGACTTTATTGGTGGTTTTTCGGCCTTGGTACAAAAAGGCTACCAAAAAGGAGATGAGATTCTCATCAATTCTATCCCACGTGCTCTAGCTGAGACAGACAAGGTCTGTTCGTCCGTCAATATTGGCTCAACCAAGTCAGGAATCAACATGACTGCAGTTGCAGATATGGGACGTATCATCAAGGAAACTGCGAACTTATCAGATATGGGAGCTGCCAAATTGGTTGTATTTGCGAACGCTGTTGAGGACAATCCTTTTATGGCGGGGGCCTTCCATGGTGTCGGTGAAGCAGATGTCATCATCAATGTTGGAGTTTCAGGCCCTGGTGTCGTCAAACGTGCCTTAGAAAAGGTTCGTGGACAGAGCTTTGATGTAGTAGCAGAAACAGTCAAGAAAACCGCCTTCAAGATTACTCGTATTGGTCAACTGGTCGGTCAAATGGCGAGTGAACGCCTTGGAGTCGACTTTGGGATTGTAGACCTAAGTTTGGCACCAACTCCTGCAGTTGGAGATTCTGTGGCTCGAGTGCTGGAGGAAATGGGCCTAGAAACAGTTGGTACACATGGGACGACAGCTGCACTCGCTCTTTTGAATGACCAAGTTAAGAAGGGCGGAGTGATGGCTTGTAACCAGGTTGGTGGCTTGTCTGGTGCTTTTATCCCTGTTTCTGAAGACGAGGGGATGATTGCTGCGGTACAAAATGGCTCTCTGAATTTAGAGAAACTAGAGGCCATGACGGCTATCTGTTCTGTTGGACTGGATATGATTGCCATTCCAGAGGATACGCCGGCTGAAACCATTGCAGCTATGATTGCGGATGAGGCGGCAATCGGTGTCATTAACATGAAAACAACGGCCGTTCGTATCATTCCAAAGGGTAAAGAAGGCGATATGATTGAGTTCGGTGGCTTGCTAGGTACAGCACCAGTTATGAAAGTCAACGGGGCTTCGTCTATCGATTTCATCTCTCGAGGTGGCCAAATCCCTGCCCCAATCCATAGTTTTAAAAATTAATAAAAAAGAGAGAGGATTTAAGTTGAGTTTAAGGATGACTGTGTATACTATAATCATTAAATAAAGACCTCCTAACTTTATTTAATAGAAATCCTAAACTTTTTCATAATAATCTCCTAGGGAAGCTACCATGAGGGTAGCTTTTCTTGTGGCAAAATTAGGAGAAGGAGCTTTGCTTTTGAAAGCCGAATATTTCTTTGATCCATGATATAATAGAAGAAAATGGAGGATAGAAAATGTCTAAAGTAAGATTGTACTTGGTTCGTCATGGAAAAACCATGTTTAACACGATTGGACGTGCTCAAGGATGGAGTGATACGCCTCTAACTGCAGAAGGTGAGTTAGGAATTCATGAGTTGGGAATTGGTTTGAGAGAGTCTGGTTTGCAGTTTGACCGAGCTTATTCCAGTGACTCTGGTCGTACGATTCAAACTATGGGAATTATCCTAGAAGAACTTGGCTTACAAGGAAAAATCCCTTACCGTATGGATAAGCGCATCCGTGAGTGGTGCTTTGGTAGCTTTGATGGGGCCTATGATGGGGATCTCTTTATGGGGGTCATTCCTCGTGTTTTCAAGGTGGATCATGTTCATCAGTTATCCTATGCAGAGCTAGCAGAAGGTTTAGTAGAGGTTGATACTGCTGGTTGGGCTGAAGGTTGGGAAAAACTCAGTGGTCGAATCAAGGAAGGCTTTGAATCGATTGCCAAAGAAATGGAAGAACACGGTGGTGGGAATGCCCTTGTTGTCAGCCACGGGATGACCATTGGGACCATTGTGTATCTGATTAATGGTATGCACCCGCATGGTCTGGATAATGGTAGTGTGACCATTCTAGAATACGAAAATGGCCAGTTTACAGTCGATGTCGTTGGTGACCGTAGTTACCGAGAACTAGGACGTGAGAAGATGGAAGAAAATAAGCATTGATCAAGATAGCTCCGCATAGGAGCTATTTTTTATTCAGCTTAGCAAGAGTGTTTTCAGAGCCAATCTTTCCTGACAATGGAGGGGAAAAGATTCTTTCTCGTCTTTCAAATTCCCCCAAAAATGGTATAATAGTAACATCATAAAATTGGAGAAATAGCATGAGTTTTTACAATCATAA
>CAUSRF010000130.1:0-2922 GCA_963534275.1 uncultured Streptococcus sp. | reverse complement strand
AAACTGCTACCCAAAGCTAGCAGTTCCTTTCTATTTTTTAAAAGACAACCTTAGTACCGTGAAGTTGTGTCACGCCCAGCTGGTCAATAAAGGTTTGACGGTTATCCAAGTCAATCCCCCCACCTGGTAAGATTTCAATTTTACCAGCAGCATGTTCCAAAATTCTGTGATAGTGAGCAAAACGTTTTTCTAGCGAGTCGCCAGACGCACCAGCACGAGTCAGGATACGAGTAACACCAACTTGGCTGAGCCAGTCAATAGCTTCCAATTGCTCTTCATCACTCAATTCATCAAAGGCCATGTGGAAGACAATTTCCATTCCTTTTGATGCGGCAATCAACTTCTCAAGATTGACCTTGTCCAACTTCTTATCAGCAGTTAAAGCACCAAAGACAACCCCTTGGCTACCTGCTTGAGCAGTCAAACGAATATCTTCTAGCATGATAGCAATTTCTAGGTCATTATAGACAAAGTCGCCACCACGTGGACGAATCATGGTCATAATGGTGGTATCATAGTTAGCTGCCAGTTCAACCGCTGCCTTTGTTACTCCATAGCTAGGTGTTGTTCCACCAACTGCTAGATTATCACAAAGTTCGATTCGACGAGCTCCAGCCTGCATCGCTTTTTCAAGCAAGGTCACATTTTCAGCACAAAATTCGTAAATCATTTGATTCTCCTTGAAAATTACTTTTAATTTATTATATCATATTATTTAAATATGTTTTCATTTTTATCAAGGAAATATCAAATTTCAAAAACTAATCCTTATCAGGAATTACTTTAAAGAGATAGTAGGTGATAAAGATTGTCAGAGCTCCCAGACCGATTTTTACAGGTAAAAGAGGGGCAAGATAAATGGAAATTCCCATCAAGATATAGATAGATACGATGATTTTTTTCTTGCGTTCTCGGGCGATAGATTTGGTCTCGCGAAAGTCAGCTACATAGGTCTGATAGAGCTTGGTGTGATAAAGCCAGTTTTCAAAACGCTTAGAAGATTTTGAAAAGCAAGCGATAGCTAACAAAAGAAAGGGAGTTGTTGGTAAAAGTGGTAAGACAACTCCAATAACAGCTAAAGCCAGTGAAATAAAGCCAATACTGAGGTAAATGATGCGCATGATTTCTCCTAGATAAATTACTCTTCCTCTAGTTTCGCATACAAGGGGGAAATTTGTCAAGCTTCAACAAAAAAAAAGAGCCTGAAATTTATTTTCAGGACTCTTCGTTTTATTTAATTTTCTCTTCTTCGTAGTCGCCATTACTACACACAATCTGTTTGCCACCACCACGGACTTTCTTCTCCACAAGGAAGTGACCACATTTTGGACAATCCCGTCCAATTGGTTTGTCCCACGAAGTAAATTCACATTCTGGATAGCGATTACAACCATAGAAGATACGATTGCGTTTGGTTTTGCGTTCGATGATTTGTCCTTGATGGCAACTTGGGCACTCAACACCAATCTCCTTAACAATCGCTTGGGTATGACGGCAGTCTGGGAAATTGCTACAAGCATAGAATTTACCAAAACGTCCTAATTTAATCACCATTGGACTACCACAGACCTCACAGTCAAATCCAGCTGGCTCATCCTTAATCTGAATTTTTTCCATTTCAGCTTCAGCCTTGGCTACTTCTTTGGAGAATGGTTTATAAAATTCATCAATAACACGTTGCCACTGCTCTTTTCCAACCTCGACATCATCCAGTTTTCCTTCCATTTCAGCTGTGAAGGTCACGTTTACGATGTCTGGGAAGTATTCAACGATGAGCTTGTTAACAATTTCTCCCAACTCAGTTGGTTCAAATCGTTTGGCTACCAGACGAACATAGTAGCGTTTCTGAATGGTTTCAATAGTTGGTGCGTAGGTTGATGGACGTCCAACTCCATTTTCTTCCAAAGTCTTGATAAGGGTCGCTTCCGAATAGCGAGCAGGGGGTTGGGTGAAATGTTGTTCTGGCTTGCTATTCACCTGCTTGACTACATCTCCAACAGCCATATCTGGCAACATCTTGTTTTTGTCAGAGTCATTGTAGATGGCAAGATACCCATCAAACTTAACTTGGCTACCATTTGCTGCAAACTGGACTCCATTTTGAGAGAGCTTGACAGCCATGGTATCAAAGATAGCTCCCGTCATCTGGCTCGCTACAAAACGATTCCAGATAAGCGTATAGAGTTTGAGTTGGTCTTTATCCAAGTACTTAGCAATTTTTTCAGGTGTATTGAAAACACTTGATGGGCGGATAGCCTCATGGGCATCTTGGGCACCTGAAGCATTCTTGACCTTGCTTCCATGTTTAGAATACTTACTGCCAAAACGTTCGTTGATAAAGCTTGCCGCTTCGTTTTGCGCCACTGGACTAATACGAGTCGAGTCTGTACGCATGTATGTAATCAAACCTTGTACTCCCGTACCAATGTTAATTCCCTCATAAAGCTGTTGGGCAACCATCATGGTCTTACGAGTACGGAAATTGATTTTGTTGGCAGCATCCATTTGCATGGTTGAGGTCGTATAAGGTAGTGGCGCATTGCGTTTGCGCTCCTTCTTATCTACCTGATCCACTGTAAAATCTTTACTCGTTAGATGGGACAAGACTTCTTTGACCTCTTCATTGGTGGTCAATTTCATCTTTTTGCCATTCATACCATAGAAAGAAGCTTGGAACTGCTTGGTTCCCTTTTTGAAGACTCCATCAATCGTCCAATATTCTTCGGGTTGGAAGGCATTAATCTCATTTTCACGGTCAATGATTAACTTGAGTGCAACAGACTGTACGCGTCCAGCTGATAAGCCCTTCTTGACCTTCTTCCAGAGAATTGGTGAAATCGAATAGCCTACCAAGCGGTCCAAGACACGACGAGCTTGTTGGGCATCGACCAAGTCCATATCAATCTTGCGAGGTTCTTTAAA
>CAUSRF010000129.1:0-2925 GCA_963534275.1 uncultured Streptococcus sp. | reverse complement strand
AAGGGCTTTCATGATATAATTGTAAAAAAAGACAGAACCTTTGTCAATGTATAAGTGACAAAGATGGAGAATTTCTATGACTTGGAAGATTGTGGCTGACTCTGGTTGTGATTATCGTCAACTGCCTACTCCCGCTATCGATACTGAATTTATCAGTGTTCCTTTAACCATTCAAGTAGCTGATCAGGTCTTTATTGACGATGCCAATCTCGACATTAATCATATGATGGAAACCATGTATGCGACTTCTGAGGCTTCAAAATCAGCTTGTCCTAGCCCTGATGATTACTTACGAGCGTTCGAAGGTGCCAAGCATATCTTTGTTGTTACCATCACTGGTGCTCTTTCTGGTAGCCACAACAGTGCACAACTCGCTAAGAACATTTACCTCGAAGAACACCCTGACACTCAGATTCATGTGATTGATAGTTTATCTGCAGGTGGGGAAGTTGACTTGATTGTCGAAAAAATCAATGATTTGATCGATCAAGGACTTTCTTATGAGAATATTGTTGAAGCTATTACTGCCTACCAAGAAAAAACAAAGTTGCTCTTTGTCCTCGCTAAAGTTGATAACTTGGTTAAAAATGGTCGTTTGAGTAAACTTATCGGTACAGTTGTTGGCCTTCTCAACATCCGTATGGTAGGGGAAGCAAGTGAAACAGGAACCCTTGAGTTGCTACAAAAAGCTCGTGGAGCAAAAAAATCCCTTCAAGCAGCTTATGAAGAACTCATCAAAGCTGGTTATGCTGGTGGTCGTATCGTCATGGCTCATCGCAGCAATGAAAAATTCTGTCAGCAATTGTCAGAACGCTTGCTGGAAACATTCCCACAAGCCAACATCAAAATCGTTCCAACATCTGGTCTCTGCAGTTTTTATGCAGAAGATGGCGGTTTGTTGATGGGATATGAAATCAACTAAGATCATTAGCAACAAGAGATGCCAAGCATCTCTTGTTTTTTGTGGTACAATAGAGCTATGAAACATTTTGATACTATTGTTATCGGTGGAGGGCCTGCCGGCATGATGGCTACCATTTCCAGTAGCTTTTATGGTCAGAAAACCCTTCTCATCGAAAAAAATCGGAAACTCGGCAAAAAATTGGCTGGTACTGGTGGTGGTCGTTGCAATGTAACTAACAACGGAACTCTAGATGACCTACTAGCTGGCATCCCTGGAAATGGCCGCTTTCTTTACAGTGTCTTCTCTCAGTTTGATAACCATGATATCATCAACTTTTTCACGGAAAACGGTGTTAAACTAAAGGTTGAGGATCATGGTCGTGTCTTTCCTGCTAGTGACAAATCGCGAACCATAATCGAAGCTTTGGAGAAGAAAATCATTGAACTTGGTGGGCAAGTTCTCACTCAAACAGAAATTGTTTCGGTTAAAAAGATAGACGACCAGTTTGTCCTTAAGTCCGCAGACCAAACCTTCACTTGTGATAAACTGATTGTCACTACTGGTGGCAAATCTTATCCTTCGACTGGTTCAACTGGTTTTGGTCACGAGATTGCCCGTCATTTTAAGCATACTGTGACTGAACTTGAAGCTGCTGAAAGTCCTTTATTGACAGATTTTCCACATAAGGCCTTGCAGGGAATTTCACTGGATGATGTGACCCTAAGCTATGGTAAGCATGTCATCACTCATGATCTGCTCTTTACCCACTTTGGTTTGTCAGGTCCTGCTGCTCTACGCATGTCCAGCTTTGTCAAGGGTGGGGAGGTTCTCTCACTGGATGTCTTGCCTCAACTTTCAGTGGATGACTTAACAACATTTCTAGAAGAAAATCGGGAAAAATCCTTGAAAAATGCTTTGAAAACTTTGCTTCCGGAACGCTTGGCAGAATTTCTTGTGCAAGGCTATCCTGAAAAAGTCAAACAACTGACTGAAAAAGAACGTGACCAGCTTGTCCAATCTATCAAGGCTCTCAAAATTCCTGTCACTGGTAAAATGTCATTGGCTAAGTCCTTTGTCACCAAAGGCGGTGTCAGCCTCAAAGAAATCAACCCTAAAACCCTTGAAAGTAAGCTGGTACCTGGCCTCCACTTTGCTGGCGAGGTACTGGATATCAATGCCCACACAGGTGGCTTTAACATCACTTCTGCCCTCTGTACCGGCTGGGTGGCTGGAAGTCTGCATTATGATTAAAAATCAAAGGGTGTAAAAAATGAATAGAAGAGAATCAGTCGAATTTGTCAACATGTGCATGATTAAAAATGGAGACAAGGTGCTGGTCCAAGACCGAGTGAGCCCTGACTGGCCTGGTATTACTTTTCCTGGCGGGCATGTTGAACGTGGCGAATCCTTTGTTGATGCTGTCATTCGTGAAGTGAGAGAAGAAACTAGCCTAACTATTTCCAAACCCCAACTCTGTGGTATCAAAAACTGGTACGATGACGAGGATTACCGTTATGTCGTCCTATTTTACAAGACCGAACACTTTACTGGTGAACTCCAGTCTTCAGACGAAGGAAAGGTCTGGTGGGAGGATTTTGACAATCTATATCATCTCAAACTTGCCACCGATGATATGTCAGATATGCTTCGTGTTTTTCTGGAAGAGGATCTCAGTGAGTTCTTCTACTATAAAGACGGCGAAAACTGGCTTTATGATTTGAAGTAAAAAATAGGCTAGGAAATTCCTAGCCTATTTATTCTGCATTTGTCTGAACGTAAGCTGCAATGGCATCTGATGTGTACTGGGCTGTTCCAGGTCCAAATTTATCAATATTTTCCTTGAACTCAGGGTTATAGACGTATCCTTTACCGATATGTCCGAAGACTTCAATAGAGCAGTCAAATCCATAAGTACGAATGGCTTGCAAGAGCTTGGCTGCTTGCTCTTGGTTTTCAATTGCTGTTGCAGGTAAACCAGCTTGAAGATTTTGTGCCAAAGTTTGAAAGACTTGGTTAAAGGC
>CAUSRF010000128.1:0-2939 GCA_963534275.1 uncultured Streptococcus sp. | reverse complement strand
TAAATTATGCTATGATGAGAGAAACTAGTTAGAAATGAGGGGAAAAGATGGAGATTCGCTTAGCTTTTCCAAACGAAGTAGATGCGATTATGCAGGTGATGGAGGATGCCCAAAAATGCTTAGCCAAGTCTGGTAATGACCAGTGGCAAAATGGCTATCCAAATGCTGACATCATTATTGATGATATTATCTCGGGCCAAGCCTATGTTGCCTTGGAAGAAGGAGAACTACTAGCCTATGCTGCTGTGACCAAGAGCCCAGAGGAAGCCTATGAAGCCATTTATGAAGGAAGTTGGCAGGGGGAAGAATCAGAATATCTGGTCTTTCACCGTATCGCTGTGGCAGCAGATGTCCAAGGGAAGGGAGTTGCTCAGACTTTCCTAGAAGGCTTGATTGAAGGATTTGATTACCTAGATTTTCGTTCAGATACGCATGCAGAAAACAAGGTCATGCAGCATATCTTTGAAAAACTTGGATTTAGTCAGGTCGGAAAAGTTCCAGTTGATGGGGAACGCTTGGCCTATCAGAAATTAAAAAAATGAAGCAAAAAAAGTACGTAAAAATGCTCTACTCGTCGCCAATTGGAACCTTGTCCTTGGTTGCAGACGAGCAATATCTGTATGGAATTTGGGTGCAGGACCAAACTCATTTTGAGAGAGGCGTCAACACGCATAGGATGGAAATCGTTAAGGAACATCCTGTCCTTGACCAGGTTATTTGCTATTTAGATGCTTATTTCGATGGGAAGGTTCAAGACTTATCTCTCTTGCCCTTGGCTCCCATTGGGACGGATTTTGAAAAGCGAGTGTGGACCTACTTACAGAGCATTCCTTATGGGCAAACAGTGACTTACGGTCAAATAGCTCAAGACTTGCAGGTGCCCTCTGCCCAAGCGATTGGCGGAGCAGTGGGGCGTAATCCCTGGTCCATCCTCGTCCCCTGTCACCGTGTGCTAGGGTCAGGAAATCGTCTGACAGGCTATGCTTCGGGAGTCGAAAAGAAAGCCTGGCTCTTGCAGCATGAAGGTGTAGCATTTCAAGAAAATAAAGAATAGAAAGAAAAGAAGATGTTAGAATTTATAGAGTACCCAAAGTGTTCAACTTGTAAGAAAGCAAAAAATGAACTAGACCAACTCGGACTTGACTACCAAGACGTCCATATTGTAGAAGAAACACCAAGTGAAGAAGTGATTTTGAACTGGTTGGAAACTTCTGGTTTTGAAGTGAAACAATTTTTCAATACCAGCGGGATTAAATACCGTGAACTGGGCTTGAAAGATAAGGTGGGAAGCTTGTCAAAACAAGAAGCAGCTAAGCTTCTGGCTAGTGATGGCATGTTATTGAAACGTCCAATTTTGGTGGAGAATGGTGCTGTTAAACAAATTGGCTATAGAAAAAACTATGAGGACTTAGGTTTGAGATAGTTTTTATCTATCTCCTTGATAGGTAAAATATATAGCCTCCCTGTTTTAAAGTGTGATAAACTAGAAGGTAGACAAAGTCTGATCAGCCCGTAGCAAATAATTTGCTTGCGAGCAGAAGTATGATAGAATGAATCATTATCAGGAGAGGATATTTTTATGACTGTTACAACATTTTTAGCGTCAGATTGGTACCAAAGTTTGATGCAGCTGATTCCAGACGGTAAGCTCTTTAGCTTGCGTTCGGTTTTTGATGGGATTCCAAGGATTGTCCAACAACTGCCTACAACCTTGATGTTGACTCTTGGAGGTGCGATTTTTGGTTTGGTCCTGGCTTTGATTTTTGCCATTGTTAAGATCAATCGTGTTAAGATATTGTATCCCTTGCAGGCTTTTTTTGTCAGCTTTTTAAAAGGTACCCCAATCCTAGTTCAACTCATGTTGACCTACTACGGAATTCCTTTGGCACTGAAAGCTATCAACCAACAATGGGGAACTGGTTTGAATATCAATGCGATTCCAGCGGCACTTTTTGCGATTGTGGCCTTTGCCTTTAATGAGGCGGCTTATGCCAGTGAAACCATTCGTGCAGCCATCCTTTCTGTCAATCCAGGTGAGATTGAGGCAGCACGCAGTCTTGGTATGACACGAGCGCAAGTTTATCGTCGTGTGATTATTCCAAATGCAGCGGTGGTAGCAACACCGACCTTGATTAACTCCCTTATCGGTTTGACCAAGGGAACTTCACTAGCCTTTAGTGCGGGTGTTGTGGAAGTCTTTGCCCAAGCTCAGATTTTAGGTGGAGCAGATTATCGTTACTTTGAGCGCTTCATCTCTGTTGCCCTTGTTTACTGGGTAGTCAATATCGGAATCGAGAGCCTCGGTCGTTTCATTGAGAGAAAAATGGCTATTTCAGCGCCGGATTCAGTAACTACAGATGTGAAAGGAGACCTTCGCTAATGATTAAGATTTCGAATTTAAGCAAATCCTTTTCAGGACAGACTGTCTTGGATCAACTGGACTTGGATATCCAAAAAGGAGAAGTAGTAGCCTTGATTGGATCATCTGGAGCTGGGAAATCAACTTTCTTGCGTAGCCTCAACTATCTTGAAACACCAGATAGTGGAACGATTCAGATTGACAATTTCAAAGTTGATTTTTCTCAGATTAGCCAAGAAGAGATCCTAACCCTTCGTCGCAAGTTGTCCATGGTTTTCCAACAGTTCAATTTATTTGAGCGCCGAACAGCTCTTGACAATGTTAAGGAAGGTTTGGTTGTTGTTAAGAAACTATCAGACGAGGAAGCAACAAAAATCGCCAAGGAAGAGTTGGCTAGGGTTGGACTTTCTGACCGGGAGCAACATTACCCTCGCCATTTGTCAGGTGGGCAGAAGCAACGGGTTGCCCTAGCGCGTGCCCTCGCTATGAAACCAGACGTCTTGCTCTTGGACGAACCAACATCAGCTCTTGATCCAGAATTGGTCGGAGAAGTGGAAAAGTCTATTGCAGACGCCGCCAA
>CAUSRF010000127.1:0-2990 GCA_963534275.1 uncultured Streptococcus sp. | reverse complement strand
ACATGAGTTTGAAGAACATATCGCTCCACATCTGGCAGTGGAAACCATACTTATCAGCGATATCCAGCACACGCTCCAAGTGTTGGCACATGAGGAGACTACGGTCCACAACACCATTTAAGATCAGGTAGCGCCCCAAACCAACCAAGTGGGCTTCGTCCATTCCGATATTGACCTTGCGAGTTTGCAGTTTAGACAGAGTGGCAAACATCCCATCAATCAGATCATAAACCTTTTCTTCGCCGATAAGGAGGATATCCTCAACATCACGGAGTTCCTGCACTTCTTTGACCCCCCATTTGACAAAGGCTGACAAGTGGGCTAAGGTCTGGATGCAGGGCACAAAGGTCATATCAAACTGCTGGGCGTAGGCTTCGATTTCCTGCAATTCCTCAGCCGAATAAGCTCCACGGAAATAGCCAAAGTAAGGTTGCCCCTCAATCTGGTAAGTGTCTTCCATGTAAAGCTCAAAGGTTGAGTAGCCCATGAGAGCCAAGACCTCAATCATTTGCTTGGCAGAAGCCACATTTAGCACTGCATTTCGGGAACAATCTGCCATGTAAGCCAAATCTTCATAAGCAGCTTGTTCTTCAATCTCTACCTTATCACCTTCTCCTAGAGCTGTTGCTAGAACAGATAAGGCACGGTAGAGTTGGTGTCGTTTACGATAGGTCAGTTGATAGTAGCCACCCTCACCCTTGATAGAGATAGAGGCTTGGTCAGACTGAGCGACTGCTACCTCTACATCTGCTAGCGAAATATGCTTTTTAAGCAAGTCTAATGCTTTCGCTTGTTTGGGACTAAGTCCTGTAAAAATTACCATTGGTTTTCCTCCTGCAACCAGTTGACAAGGGCACCATAGAGATTGGCATCTGCATGATAGGTGCAAGCTTGGATAACTGGTGCGACCGTGTATTCTTCGTAGGTTTCGACAAATTCATCGACAGCTTTTTTGACGCCTTGGATAAAATCTGGATTTTGACTAATAGAGCCTCCCAGACTAATGACATCTGGGTCGATGAGATACTGGATATTGAGCAAGCCTTGCGCCAGATTACGGTTCATGCGCTCAATAGCTTCTCGGCAAAGGACATTTCCAGCCGCAGCCTCTTGGTAAATCTTGCGTCCGTCCCAGTCTGATTGACCTGACTTTTCAATCACGTAGCGAACCATGTTTCCTGTAGACGCTAGTTGCGACCAGTTGTTGAGTTTTTCAGCTGGTTCAATGGTTGTCATATAGCCAAACTCACCACCCAAGCCGTGGCGACCTCGGTGAAGTCTGCCATTGATAATCATAGCTCCGCCAATCCCTGTCCCAATCACGACACAGGCTGCATTTTCAAGCTCTGGATGTGCTAGCAGTTCACTAAGTCCAACACAGTTGGCATCATTTTCTAGATGGACAGGTAGCTGATGATGGGCAAGCGCCTCATACCAAGAAAAGCCATGGATGTAGGGCACAGCGCTGATGCCCTCAATCACACCTGTTTCTTGATTGACCGCGCCTGGCACACTCATAGCAATACCGTTATAATCCTGCTCTGATAGACGTTGGTCTAGCCATGCCAGTAAATCTTCTAGGGTTTCTGGTGTTGGGATACTTGTCTTATCTAGTATTTTCCCATCAGGAGTCAGACTAGCAAACTTAATCCCAGTCCCTCCGATATCAATGGTTGAAATCATCATATTTTCACCAAAAAAGGGGCGAATAAGTAGTTAGTCCTTACTCTTTCGCCCCTCCTTTCTTTTCTTATTCACTTCATTTAGAATTCTTCTCAGTGGGAGTTCCGTCTCCTCATTCTAGAGAAGTTTCAAATCTCTTAAATTTCTTCTTTTTTAATCAATTCTGTACGAATTTCTTGTGGAGCCAATAGTCCTGAATGAACTGGATATGGTCGTTCAAGTAAGTCAAGAATGGTTTGTTGGTGTTCTGATATACGCACATTTTCTTGGCTCATATTGTAGTAACGGAGGACATATCCTTCTTCATTTTCCGCGACTTTAAAGGCTGTTGGGCAAACTTGTGGTAAGCTGAGCGCTGCATGACTCAAGAGGCTACCAGTCGCAGCAACACTTCCTTCTTGTTTAGCAACCTGAAGACTAGTGAATGGTGTTTGGAAGGCTTTGGCACGACGGAAAGCTGAGAAACGTTCTTGTGCTTGGTGGCATTCAAGCGCAAACTCGACTTCAAACTCACGCAAGCACTGAGCCTCTGGCGTTGGGAAGTAACCCCAGTCACCTAGCTCACCTGAGGCACGAAGGATGGTCACGGCAATGGTATCGTCGCCAAGGATTTCATACTCGTGCAGTCCTTTATTGGCCACCGTCACTCCTTTTTCATCATCATAAAGGCTGACAAAGGCTTGTTGGTGTTGTGGATTTTCAGGATTTTCCCAAGAAGCAGCTGGTTTATTTGATCGTGTCACCACCTCATAGATGCTTTCAGAGTCATTGCTTGGACGTGTGTTATGAGTCTTAACCAAGAGACGGATACGGTGGTCCTTGGCTGTGTTAGTAAAGCGAGTCTTGAAACGAATTTGTGGATTGTCAACAAAGACGGTCATCTCTGTTTCCAGAGGAAGGGTTGTCAACTCTTCTGAACGTCCAGCCTCACGCTTCATAAACTCGATGATGCCTCTTTGTTCCGCGTCCAGTTTTTCGTCTGCACTTACTGGAATTGTCAATTCATGCTTGAGCAAGATCTTAGCAAAACGTGCTGTATTTTCCAAGACTTCATAGCCTTTGAGTTCTGCGTAGATAGGCTCTGTTCCTTTTGGTTGGAAATAGATGTACTCATTTCCGATGTCACCACGGTCTTCAAAGCGAATAACATCTTCATAAGCTTCATGAGTTGTCTTGTCGTAGACTGTGATGTTTTCATCCACACTTACCGTTATAAATGGCGTATCAATCACTCCATTTTGGTAAATACCATCACGGTGTTCTTGTTCTCCTTCAAGCAATTGGAAGGTTGTCCAAGAAAGTGGTGC
>CAUSRF010000126.1:0-3033 GCA_963534275.1 uncultured Streptococcus sp. | reverse complement strand
TCACCTGACTTTGGTCGTTCTATCCGTGCTATGGTTCGTGCTTTAACTTTCGTTACAGATAGTTCACACATCGTAGCTGTTCCTACTATCGACCACGGAAATAGTTTGGCTCACACCTTTGGTCTTGGTGCCATGGGACTTCATAGTTACCTTGCCCAACAACTGATCGAATACGGATCACCTGAGTCAATTGAATTTACCAGCATCTACTTTATGCTTATGAACTACTGGACTTTAGTTGAGTCAAACAATATTGCGCGTGAACGTGGTATCACCTTCCACAATTTTGAAAAATCAGACTATGCTAACGGAAGCTACTTTGATAAGTATGTGACAGGCGAATTTGTTCCAAAATCAGACCGTGTTAAAGAACTCTTCAAAGACGTCTTTATCCCAAGTGCTGCTGACTGGGCTGAACTTCGCCAAATGGTTCAAGCAGATGGTCTTTATCACCAAAACCGTCTAGCTGTTGCTCCAAATGGTTCTATCAGCTACATCAACGACGTTTCTGCTTCTATCCACCCAATTACGCAACGTATCGAAGAACGCCAAGAGAAGAAAATCGGTAAAATCTACTACCCAGCTGCAGGCTTGTCTACAGATACTATTCCTTACTACACTTCTGCTTACGATATGGATATGCGTAAGGTGATTGATGTATACGCTGCTGCAACAGAACACGTGGACCAAGGACTTTCACTCACCCTTTTCATGCGTAGTGATATTCCAAAAGGTCTTTACGAATGGAAGAAGGAAAATAAACAAACCACACGTGACTTGTCTATTCTTCGTAACTATGCCTTTAACAAGGGCATCAAGTCTATCTACTACGTCCGTACCTTTACTGATGATGGTGGAGAAATTGGTGCTAACCAATGTGAAAGCTGTGTGATTTAATTTTTATCTGAGGCAACCACATTTTCTCAGACTACTGATTAAGTTACCCACCAGAAAAAAACTTGACAAGTATCTAAAATACTAGGAAAAATGAAAAGTCGGGCTTCCGACTTTTTGTGCGATACTCTTCTCAGACTATGATAAAATAGAGAAGATTCCTTTATCGCATTATTACATACAGAAAGAGATTTCAAATGGAAACTTACTACAAAGCCATTAACTGGAATGCCATCGAAGATGTCATCGACAAATCAACTTGGGAAAAGCTAACTGAGCAATTCTGGCTCGACACTCGTATCCCCTTGTCAAATGACCTTGACGACTGGAGAAAACTATCAAACAAGGAAAAAGACTTGGTAGGAAAAGTCTTTGGTGGTTTGACCCTTCTTGATACCATGCAATCAGAAACAGGGGTTCAGGCTCTTCGTTCAGACATCCGTACACCGCATGAGGAAGCTGTTTTCAACAATATCCAATTTATGGAATCTGTCCACGCAAAATCATATTCTTCTATCTTCTCTACCTTGAACACCAAGGCTGAAATCGAAGAGATTTTCGAATGGACCAACACTAACCCTTACCTACAAAGAAAAGCAGAAATTATCAACGAAATCTACCTCAATGGTAGTCCTCTTGAAAAGAAAGTTGCCAGTGTCTTCCTTGAAACCTTCCTCTTCTACTCAGGTTTCTTTACACCGCTCTACTATCTCGGTAACAACAAACTGGCCAACGTTGCGGAAATCATCAAATTGATTATCCGTGATGAGTCTGTTCATGGAACTTACATTGGTTACAAATTCCAACTTGGTTTCAACGAATTGCCTGAAGAAGAACAAGAAAAACTCAAAGAATGGATGTACGACCTGCTCTATACCCTCTATGAGAACGAAGAGGGTTATACAGAAAGTCTCTATGACGGTGTTGGTTGGACTGAAGAAGTCAAAACCTTCCTTCGCTACAATGCCAATAAGGCTCTGATGAACTTAGGACAAGATCCACTCTTTCCAGATTCGGCTGATGATGTCAATCCTATCGTCATGAACGGAATCTCAACAGGAACATCCAACCACGACTTCTTCTCTCAAGTCGGAAATGGTTACCTTCTTGGTGAAGTTGAAGCCATGCAAGATGATGATTACAACTACGGTTTAGATTAAAAATAAGCTTTAATCCACACTTCTCACAGTTTGTTTAAACAGACTGTGAGATTTTTGTTTTTGTTTTATTTTGTTTTTTTCTATTTGATTGATTGAGCGTTTTATGGTAAGATAATAATAGTAGAAATCGAGGTGATAAGGATGCTAAAGCAAGAAAAACTAGATAGTATTCTAGAAGCAGTAAACACAAAAGGTACTATTACTGTAAAAGAGATTATGGAGAGTCTTGATGTGTCAGATATGACCGCTCGCCGCTATTTACAAGAATTGGCAGATAAGGATTTGTTGGTCCGTGTGCATGGTGGGGCTGAAAAACTTCGTACAGGTTCTCTCTTAAACAACGAACGATCAAACGTTGAAAAACAAGGCTTGCAGATTGCTGAAAAACAAGAAATTAGTCGTTTTGCAGGTCGTTTGATTGACGAAGGAGAAACCATTTTTATCGGTCCAGGAACGACCTTGGAGTGTTTTGCTCGTGAACTTCCTATCGATAATATTCGTGTTGTAACAAACAGTCTTCCTGTTTTTCTTATCCTAAACGAACGAAAACTAACAGATTTGATTCTGATTGGTGGAAACTATCGCGCTATCACTGGTGCTTTTGTAGGGACACTTACCTTACAGGATTTGACCAATCTTCAGTTTTCTAAGGCATTTGTAAGCTGTAATGGCATTAAGGATAAGGCTATTGCTACCTTCAGTGAGGAAGAAGGCGAAGCGCAACGAATCGCCTTGAATAATGCCAATAAAAAATACTTACTGGCAGACCACAGTAAGTTTAATAAGTTTGATTTTTACACCTTCTACAATATCTCAGAAATTGATACGATCGTTTCAGATTCTAAATTGAGTCAGGAGACATTTGAAGATCTGTCCAAACAAACAACTATTCTTTTATCAAAACCATAAAAAATTCCCCTGCCTCTTTGAACTGCACCCCAAAAGTTAGACAGAAAAAATCTAACTTTTGGGGTGTTTT
>CAUSRF010000125.1:0-3042 GCA_963534275.1 uncultured Streptococcus sp. | reverse complement strand
AAAAAAGAAATGAGTTAGACATGTCAAAAGGATTTTTAGTCTCTCTTGAGGGACCAGAGGGAGCAGGAAAGACCAGTGTTTTAGAGGCTCTACTCCCAATTTTAGAGGAAAAAGGAGTAGAAGTGTTGACGACCCGTGAGCCAGGTGGAGTCTTGATTGGGGAGAAGATTCGCCAAGTGATTTTGGATCCAAGTCATACTCAGATGGATCCTAAAACAGAGCTCCTTCTCTATATCGCCAGTCGCAGACAGCACTTGGTGGAAAAAGTTCTGCCTGCTCTTGAAGCTGGTAAGTTGGTTATTATGGACCGTTTCATCGATAGTTCCGTTGCTTATCAGGGATTTGGCCGTGGATTGGATATTGATTCTATTGATTGGCTCAATCAGTTTGCGACAGATGGTCTTAAACCCGATTTGACACTCTATTTTGACATCAAGGTTGAAGAAGGACTGGCTCGCATTGTTGCTAATAGCAATCGTGAGGTCAATCGTTTGGACTTGGAAGGTTTGGACTTGCACAAAAAAGTCCGTCAAGGCTACCTTTCTCTTCTGGAAAAAGAAGGAAATCGCATTGTCAAGATTGATGCGAGTCTTCCTTTGGAGCAAGTTGTGGAAACGACCAAGGCTATCTTATTTGACAGAATGGGCTTGGATAAATGAAACAAGATCAACTAAAGGCTTGGCAGCCAGAACAGTTTGACCGCTTTGTCCGTATCCTAGAACAAGACCAGCTCAATCACGCCTATCTCTTTTCAGGTTTCTTTGGAAGCTTGGAAATGGCGCAGTTTTTGGCTAAGAGCCTCTTTTGTAGGGATAAAGTAGGCGTTCTACCATGTGAGAAATGCCGAAACTGTAAGCTGATTGAACAGGAAGAATTTCCCGATGTTACTTTAATCAAGCCAGTCAATCAGGTCATCAAGACAGAACGGATTCGAGAATTAGTGGGTCAGTTTTCCCAAGCAGGGATTGAAAGTCAGCAACAAGTTTTTATTATCGAGCAGGCGGAGAAAATGCACCCCAACGCAGCTAATTCTCTGCTCAAGGTCATCGAAGAACCTCAGAGTGAAGTGTACATTTTCTTCTTAACCAGCGATGAGGAAAAAATTTTACCGACCATTCGTAGTCGGACCCAGATTTTCAACTTTAAAAAGCAAGAAGAAAAGCTCATCCATCAATTAGAACAAGCAGGTCTGGTCAAGAAAAAAGCGATTCTCTTAGCTCAGTTTAGTCAATCGCGTGCTGAAGCAGAAAAACTGGCAAACCAAGCAAGTTTTTGGACCTTGGTTGATGAGAGCGAACGACTGCTGACTTGGTTAGTAGCCAAGAAAAAAGAAAGTTATCTGCAAGTTGCTAAATTAGCCAACTTGGCAGATGACAAGGAAAAACAAGATCAGGTCTTGCGAATCCTCGAAGTTCTCTGTGGGCAGGATCTCTTGCAAGCAAGAATACGACAGATTTTACAAAATTTGCTAGAAGCTAGAAAAATGTGGCAGGCTAATGTCAGCTTTCAAAATGCCATGGAATATCTGGTCTTGAAAGAAATATAAACTCAATGAAGGATAAAGAAAGGAAAGGGCTGGTTTATGGATAAGAAAGAATTATTTGATGCGCTGGACGATTTTTCCCAACAGTTATTGGTGACCTTAGCCGATGTGGAAGCCATCAAGAAAAACCTCAAGAGCCTAGTAGAGGAAAATACAGCTCTTCGCTTGGAAAATTCTAAGTTGCGCGAACGCTTAGGTGAGGTGGAAGCAAATGCTCCTGTCAAGGCCAAGCATGTTCGTGAAAGCGTCCGTCGAATCTATAAAGATGGTTTTCACGTATGTAATGATTTTTATGGACAACGCCGAGAGCAGGACGAGGAATGTATGTTCTGTGATGAGTTGTTATATAGGGAGTAAGCATGCAGATTCAAAAAAGTTTTAAGGGGCAATCTCCCTATGGCAAGCTTTACCTAGTAGCAACACCGATTGGCAATCTAGATGACATGACCTTTCGTGCCATTCAGACCTTGAAAGAGGTGGACTGGATTGCGGCTGAGGACACGCGCAATACAGGGCTTTTGCTCAAGCATTTTGACATTTCTACCAAGCAGATTAGTTTTCATGAGCACAATGCTAAGGAAAAAATTCCTGACTTGATTAGTTTCCTGAAGGCGGGGCAAAGTATTGCCCAGGTTTCTGATGCGGGGTTGCCTAGCATCTCGGATCCTGGTCACGATTTAGTCAAGGCAGCCATCGAGGAAGAGATTGCAGTTGTAACAGTTCCGGGTGCCTCTGCGGGGATTTCTGCCTTGATTGCCAGTGGTTTAGCGCCACAACCACATATCTTTTATGGTTTTTTACCGAGAAAATCAGGCCAGCAAAAGCAATTTTTCGACTCAAAAAAAGAGTATCCAGAAACTCAGATTTTCTACGAATCACCCCATCGTGTGGCAGATACATTAGAAAATATGCTAGCAGTTTATGGTGACCGTCCAGTAGTTCTAGTTCGAGAATTGACTAAGATTTATGAAGAATACCAACGAGGAAAAATTTCAGAGTTACTAGTAAGTATTTCTGAAACTCCACTCAAAGGCGAGTGTCTTCTCATTGTAGAAGGTGCTAGTCAAGAAGTAGAAGATAAGGACGCAGAGGATTTATTCTCTGAAATACAAGAGCGCATCCAACAAGGGCTTAAAAAAAATCAAGCCATTAAGGAAGTTGCGAAACTCTACCAGTGGAATAAAAGTCAACTCTACGCTTCTTACCATGACTGGGAAAAAAATCAAGAAAATGACTAAACAGGGAAGTTTGCCTTCTTCCCTTTTTTTGTTATACTAGTAAAAGAAAAATTAGAAAGATTTGTGGGTGCCAAAAAGTCCAGTGGCTTGTTTGGATATGGACTGAGGTTCCACCCAAAGAGGTATTAGTGTCGTGTCTCAATCTTATATCAATGTTATCGGTGCAGGTTTAGCGGGGTCTGAAGCTGCCTACCAAATTGCAGAACGTGGTATTCCAGTTAAACTCTATGAAATGCGTGGTGTCAAGTCAACACCTCAGCA
>CAUSRF010000124.1:0-3063 GCA_963534275.1 uncultured Streptococcus sp. | reverse complement strand
ATAAAACACCCCAAAAGTTAGATTTTTTCTGTCTAACTTTTGGGGTGCAGTTCAATTATCTAGGCTTTTTTGTTATCATTTTTTAAAGAGTAGAATACCTGTTTATCATTGAAATTATGGTCTGGATTTGATATGATAAGAATATGAGAAAAAATAGAGCGAAACGTGTCCATCACGATAAAAAGAAAAGTACTTTACTTGTTTTAGTAGGTATTTTAAGTCTTGCTATGATTTGCCTAGGTGGCGTGATTGGTCACAAGATTCTACAGAAACAGTCCTATGAACAGAAAATTGAAACCTTAAAAAATGAAAAAGATCAACAGTTTAACGCAGGCAGTCAGAAAGACCATTTCCGAAAAGGTCAAGCTGAAGTGATTGTCTATTATCCTCTTCAAGGGGAGGATGTCATTGCACCTGTTAGGGAAAAAATCAACCAAGATATTAAAGAAAAGCTGGAAGATAAAGAAGATTTGGTCTTTTATTATACCGAGCAATTGGATCCTGTTTTAAAGGGAGTTCTTGCTCGTAATATTACTAAGCAAGTTTATGATTTGTCTGCAGCTAAGGTTGAAGAAAAAGAAAAAACATCTTTAGGAAAAGTTTTCTTGACTGAAGATGGGAAAACTTTTGATCTGAGTAAACTTTTCAAGGATGCTAGCAAGGCTAAGGAACTCCTGCTGAGCCAAATCAAATCAACCCTAGAAGATAAGAAACTTGACCAGACAAAAATTGATCAGGTGCTAAAAACCTTTACAGACCAAGATTTGTCGTCATGGAGCTTTGATTATAAAGATAGTCAAATCATCCTTTATCCTGCTGACCTAGGGGAGGCTCTGGAGGAAATTGCTTTACCAATATCCAGTTTCTTTGATGTGTTGGAGTCCTCTTATCTATTAGAAAAGGATGCTGAACTTTACCAGGCCTACTTTGCACAAAAAAATAAAAAAGTTGTAGCCTTGACTTTTGATGATGGTCCAAATCCATCTACAACTACCCAGACTTTGGATACATTAGCTAAGTACGGTGTAAAGGCGACCTTCTTTGTACTTGGTAAAAATATTGCTGGCAATGAAGATCTTCTAAAACGAATGAAATCAGAAGGACATGTTGTGGGAAATCATAGCTGGGATCATCCTGTTCTTTCAAAATTGACTCTTGAAGATGCTAAAAAGCAAATCACGGATACAGAAGATGCCTTGACCAAGGTTTTAGGTTCGAGTTCTAAACTCATGCGTCCGCCTTATGGTGCCATTACAGATGATATTCGTAATAGTCTGGATTTGAGTTTTATCATGTGGAATGTAGATAGTTTGGACTGGAAGAGTAAAAATGAGACAGCCATTTTGACAGAGATTCAGCATCAAGTTCGTAATGGATCGATTGTTCTTATGCATGATATTCATGGCGCTACAGTTAATGCTCTTCCAAAGATTATAGAATATCTGAAAGAGCAAGGTTATACATTTGTGACTGTTCCGGAAATGCTCAATTCACGTCTAAAAGCTCACGAAATGTATTATGACCGTGATCAATAATTGTTAAAATCTAAAGGAGCAAGTGTTCTGGTAATCAGCCTTTGTTTTTTTAGATTTTCTTCACATAGAAAGGGAAAACGATGAAAACTTACACACTTAATAATGGCGTTTCAATCCCAGTTTTAGGATTTGGAACATGGAAAGCTGAAAATGGAGAAGTGGCCTACCAAGCTGTTTTAGAAGCTTTGAAGGCTGGTTACCGCCATATCGATACTGCAGCTGTCTATAAAAATGAGGAGAGTGTTGGTCGCGCTATTCGAGATAGCGGTATTCCACGCCAAGAAATCTTTGTAACGACCAAACTCTGGAATACCAATCACAGCTATGAAGAAGCTCGCCAATCTTTTGAGCAATCAATGGAAAAACTTGGATTGGACTATCTAGATTTGTACCTGATCCATTGGCCAAATCCAAAACCACTAAGAGAAAATGACGCATGGAAAACTCGCAATGCTGAAGTCTGGAGAGCGATGGAGGACCTTTACCAAGAAGGTAAAATCCGTGCTATCGGAGTTAGTAATTTCCTTCCCAAGCATTTGGATGCTTTGCTAGAAACAGCAAGAATCATTCCAGCGGTCAATCAGGTGCGCTTGGCACCAGGAGTTTATCAAGAGGAAGTGGTTGACTACTGTAGAGAGAAAGGCATTCTCCTAGAGGCCTGGGGACCTTTTGGGCAAGGAGAGTTGTTTGACAAGAAAGAAGTCCAAGAAATTGCTGCTAAGCATGGGAAATCAGTGGCTCAAATCGCCTTGGCTTGGAGTTTGGCAGAAGGATTCTTACCTCTACCTAAGTCCGTGACTGCCTCTCGTATCCAGAGCAATCTTGACTGTTTTGGGATTGAACTCAGCAAAGAAGAGCGAGAAATCTTAAAGACTATCTCGGTGACTTCTGGTGCACCACGTGTGGATGAGATGGATTTTTAGAAAGTAAGAAAAAGAATTGTAAATTTCTTGCCTTTCTGATATAATATTCAACAGGAAAGAAAGTTTTATGGCGTTCTTCAAGCGAGCTTGGGATAGTGGGAGCCAAGTAGGACAAGGTAAGAAACTGGCACTTTCTGTCGTATTTTTAAAAACAATGAAGTAATAAATTAGGGTGGAACCGCGTTTCTGACGCCCCTAGTCGTAAGGCTTGGGTGTTGAAATTCGGTTTTTTTGAGTTTCGTCAAATACCCAAGAGGAAAGGAACATAATGATTAAAGGATCTTGTTTATGTAAAGCAGTCACCTACACTCTAGATGAAGAATTATCGGAAATAGTTTTTTGCCATTGCTCATTCTGTCGGAAAACAACTGCGTCGGCCTACACAGTTAATGCCAAAGTTAGCAGCAAAAACCTGGCATTGTATGGAAAAGAGAATTTGGTTACCTATAGTTCATCTCCAGGGAAACAACGTTATTATTGCCAGAACTGTCATAGTCAAATTTTCACTACTCAAGAAAATATACCAGAAGTTTGCGCTTTGAAATTAGGAACAATAGATGAATGCGATCAGAATTTACAAACTGTTCCCAAACGTCATATTTTTC
>CAUSRF010000123.1:0-3079 GCA_963534275.1 uncultured Streptococcus sp. | reverse complement strand
CATAGTCTTTGATGCGCTTGCCATCCATATAAATATTTCCATCAGTTGGTTCCAAAAGACGGTTAATGATCTTAATCATGGTCGTCTTACCTGACCCAGAAGGTCCAACTAAAACCATGAACTCCCCATTCTCAATCCGTAAATTGACATCTCTCAAAACATCTTTTTCTGTGTAGCGTAGCGCTACATTTTTGTATTCAATCATTATTTGTCCTCAATTTTTACGATAACCTTGCCAAAAGATTGGCTACTTTCCAGATAAGCATGCGCGTCCTGGATTTGTTCAATAGAAAATACTTTTTCAGGTCGTACATCTACCTGATAACGCTCCACAAAGTCCACCAAAGCTTGAAGCTTGTCTTGAGACACATTACCAGAAGCAAAGGTTGTCAAGTAGAGATTGCGATAAAGCATTTCAATAGGGTCAAAGTCTGGAATAGTCCATTGACCTCCCAGCAAGCCACAAGAGCAGATCATACCACCATCTGTCGTCCGAGAAAATGTATCAAGAATGGCACTCGGACCGACAAGATCCAAGACCTTGTCAAACTGCTCTTCCATTTGCAAGACGCCATCCTTATCCAAAATCACCTGGTCAAATCCTGCCTCTTTTAGTTGCTTTTCCTTGCTCAGACTTCGGCTACTTCCCGCTAGATAGGCTTTCGGAAATTGCCCCTTGAGAAGCTTTGCAAAAGCAATCCCAACACCACTCGTCGCTGCTCGAACCAGAACTCGATCTCCCTCTTCAATCTTGAGATTGAGATAAGAGCCAAATGCTGTATAGTAGGTTTCAGGCAGAGCGATTAAACTTTCCAAACCAAGCTCCGTCCTCACAGGATAAACCTGTTCATCTGGTAGCAAAACATACTCAGCATAACCACCATCAAAAGCGCGTCCCATTTCTCCCATGATGGAGATGACTTGCTGCCCGACCTGCAAATCGGGACAATTGGTCTCCTCTACAATTCCCACACATTCAATTCCTAAAATCCGTGGAAATTGAACGGACGGCGATAGTCCTTGACGAGTAAAAATCTCGCTATGGTTGATTCCAAATCCTTGCACCTTGACCAAGGTCCAACCTTCTTTAACAGTCGGTTTTGGAACTTCCACAACCTGCAGAACTTCTGGTCCTCCAGCTTCCTTGACAAGCACAGCTTTCATCTTAGTATCCCCTTTTAAAACTTTCCTCTGTTGGTCAATTTACCAACCTCTTAATAACTAATTGAATCTATTTTATTCCTCATTTGCTTTCTCTTTCAGATTAGCCAAAATTCTTTCTTGAAAAGCTTCAAATTGGAGAATTTCTTCCTCTGAGAAACCTTTATAAAAAATAGCATCCAGTCTTTGACTAACACGATGGCCAACTTCTTTCTGAGACCAACCCCGCTCTGTCAACTTGACATATTTCTTTCTCTTATCTATTCCACATGGGCTAATGATGACCAGGTTTTGCTCCTCAAGTTTCTTTATCATGGTTGTGAGCGTATTGTTAGCAAGTCCAGTCGCCAGCGCAATATCTGTGGCTGTAGCGCAACCTGTCTCACTATTCCATAACACCGTAAGAATCTTGCCCTGTTCACTCCGATAAAGAGCTTCAGGATCCTGACTCAGTAACTTTTGAAAAATTCGCCCATTCATCAAACGAATATGATGGGCTACCAAATGACTATCTTTCATGACTTCTCCAATTTATTTCTATATCGAATTATATTTCATTGTAACACTTATCATTCCATCTGTCAATTATTTCGACTTAGAAATAATTTCCACCAAACAAAAAAAGACCTCCTACCTAAAGTAGAAGATCTTCACTATTTATTAACTTAATCTGTCATTTCGGAAACCAGTGTTCGATGTTCCAGTGATAGACTGCACATAACTAACAAGAAAATGAAACCTGACTGAACCCAGAAGAGAGCCAGGTCAAAAATTCCATGTACAGCGACTACTGTAAGGAAGGAGAGATAAAGACCGATAATTGGTCGTTTACCAGACTCCTGACTCATATCCATCATCATATGAACTGGGATAACCGAAGAAATGGATAGGAGAATTGTTCCAATCAAACCATAACTCAAAATGGTATCAATGTAAAGACTGTGCGCGTGCTCATGGTAGGGAGCATGGATTCTCGGATAGGAATTCATATAGGTCAGTGGTCCTTCACCCCAGATCGGATTTTGTTTAAACAAAGTCATACCTGCATTCCAGATTGAAACACGCTCCTCCATTGAAGAATCTAGAGTCCCCATGCGGACACCCAAGTCACTTGAAAAGAGAAAACAAAGGCCAACACCAAAAACTCCAATGCTGAGCCAGAAGGCGCGCCAGTTTTTAATGGTTGTAAAAAGATAAATAATCGCACCAGCGATAATGGCAGGGAAGGCTGTTCGATTCTGCGTAAAATTCAAACCAAAAAGATTTACAAAACCTGCTAGCACACAAAAGATTTTTAACCATTTTAACTTCGTCGTTGTAAAAAGATAAAAAGCAATCATGATACAGAAACAACAGATAATCCCATAGTAGTTCGGATTAAAGAAAGTTACCTCTGCACGGTTCTGGTGCCATACTTGCATATTGGGCGAAAGAAAGGCATAGTTAAATTTCTTTACAATTTGGAAATGCTCCAAAGTAGCAAAAATCGCAGAGAGCACACTACCAAACAAGATTGTCTGCAGTATCAGTCGAAAGAAAGCATGCGTCAGACGTTTCTGGTAAAAACTAAAGAAAATGAGGAAGAGAAACATCAGTAAAGATGCAACCAATCCAAGCCAGTTCTTGGCAACAATGGAAATAACACTACTGTAGGCAATAAAAAAGAGAAGTACAGGATGTTTGGCCAATCCTTTGATAATTCCCTTCATCTCCCCAGTAACAAGTAAACCTATCAAATATAAAGCAAAGAGCCCTAAGAATAAATAAAAAGGTAAAAAGATACTTATGATCATCAAATACAAAAAGAAATCTTTTTTCGAAAGCCCTCTTATCTTATCCAGTAATCCAATTGATTTCAAAACGGATCCTTTCTGTTCTGGATTTCTCCAGAAGATAAATGCTAAACTATCTTTATATT
>CAUSRF010000122.1:0-3109 GCA_963534275.1 uncultured Streptococcus sp. | reverse complement strand
GTCACCTCACGGGATGACATTAAAAACCTTTGCTTGTGATAGTATAGCAGAAAAAAATGATTTTGTAAATCATTTTTTCCCGAGCCCAGAAATGCGAGAGCGAGGTTAATTTTGTAAACATTTTTTACTAAAAAATTTAAAGCGGGCGTTTATTGGGTATGCCAGCCTTTCTAGGATACTTGTTTGGTGTCTCTTTTTTCTTTTCTACCAGAGTGATGTAACGTGGATCTCCATTTGGTAGGGCGTAGCTGAGGTTGTCTTCTACCTTGCTAAAGAGGAGATTGAGGGCATTCTTGGCTTCTAGCAATTCCTCGGGGGCATTACTGGCCTTGAGTGCCAAGAGTTTTCCGCTAACTTTAAGATAGGGAATGGTCAGTTCAGACAAGACCTGCATACGGGCAACAGCACGGGCAGTTACCACATCAAACTGAGCACGGAAGTTCTTATCTTGGGCAAAGTCTTCTGCACGACCATGGTAGAAGTGAACACCATCCAAATCCAGCTCCTGAGCCAATAGTTGGAGGAAGTTGATGCGCTTATTTAGCGAATCAATGATGGTCACATCTAACTGGGGATAGAGGATTTTCATAGGAAGGCTAGGAAATCCTGCTCCAGCTCCGATATCAAGAAGTTTGATAGTTTCATTTGAAATCAAGCCTTGTAATATGGGCGCAAGCGAATCATAAAAGTGTTTAAGGTAGACTTCTTCTTTGTCAGTAATAGCGGTCAGGTTCATCTTTTCATTCCACTCGACCAAGAGTTCAAAATACCGTTCAAATTGTTTTTTTTGCTGGTCTGAAAGTGGAAGATTTTGCTCGGCAAGCAAGCTGTAAAATGTTTCTGGTTTCATAGTAGATTCCTTCTTTAGTCTAATCTTATTTTACCACAAATAATAGAAAATTTGATATACTAGTACTAATCTAAAAGTAGAAAGGAATAGAATATGATTTGGATTGTTCTTGGAGTTTTAGCTCTTATCGTCATTTTTGTGATTGTTAGCTATAATGGTTTGGTTAAAAATCGCATGCAAACAAAGGAGGCTTGGAGTCAGATTGATGTTCAATTGAAACGTCGAAATGATCTTTTGCCAAACTTGATTGAAACAGTCAAAGGATATGCTAAGTATGAAGGTTCAACTCTTGAAAAGGTGACTCAACTTCGTAATCAAGTAGCAGCAGCAACTTCTCCTGCAGAGGCTATGAAGGCCAGTGATGCCCTTACTCGCCAAGTCTCAGGTATTTTTGCAGTTGCTGAAAATTATCCTGATTTGAAAGCTAGTACCAACTTTATCAAGTTGCAAGAGGAGTTGACCAATACAGAAAATAAAATTTCTTACTCGCGTCAACTCTATAATAGTGTTGTTAGCAACTATAATCTCAAACTACAAACCTTCCCAAGTAATATTATTGCAGGACTATTTGGTTTTAAAGCAGCAGACTTCCTTCAAACTCCAGAAGAGGAAAAGGCGGTTCCTAAAGTCGATTTTAGCGGTTTAGGTGACTAAGATGTTGTTTGATCAAATTGCGAGCAATAAACGAAGAACCTGGATTTTGTTGCTGGTATTTTTCCTACTCTTGGCCTTGGTTGGCTATGCGGCCGGTTATCTCTTTATGCGTTCAGGTCTTGGAGGCATCATCATAGCCCTAATCATCGGTCTTGTCTATGCCTTAACCATGATCTTTCAATCAACAGAGATTGTCATGTCTATGAATGGGGCGCATGAGGTTGATGAGCAAACGGCACCAGATCTCTACCATGTAGTGGAAGATATGGCCATGGTCGCTCAGATCCCTATGCCACGTGTTTTCATCATTGAGGATTCTTCTTTAAATGCCTTTGCAACAGGTTCCAACCCGCAGAATGCGGCAGTTGCGGCCACTTCGGGTCTTCTAGCGATCATGAATCGTGAGGAGCTAGAAGCAGTTATGGGGCATGAAGTCAGTCATATCCGAAACTACGATATCCGCATTTCGACCATTGCTGTTGCCCTTGCTAGTGCTATTACACTGCTATCTAGTATGGCTGGTCGGATGATGTGGTGGGGTGGCGCAGACCGCAGACGGAATGATAATGATCGTGACGGAAATGGACTAGAGATTATCATGCTTGTTATCTCTCTCTTAGCCATTGTTCTGGCACCTCTCGCTGCAACCTTGGTACAACTAGCTATCTCTCGTCAGCGAGAATTTTTAGCGGATGCATCCAGTGTGGAGCTGACTCGCAATCCTCAAGGGATGATCAATGCCTTGCGCAAGTTGGACAATAGCGAGCCAATGCATCACCATGTTGATGATGCCAGCAGCGCTCTGTACATCAATGATCCTAAGAAAGGTGGCGGACTACAAAAACTATTTTACACTCATCCACCTATCTCAGAACGAATCGAACGCTTGAACCAGATGTAAAAAAATCCAGAGCTCGTCTCTGGATTTTTGCTATATTCAAAATTTATAAATCTTGCAACTCAACGACTTCAAAACCATGTTCTGTCAATCGATAGAGGCTCGTACAGACCTCTTTTAAGAAACGTCGATCATGAGAAACAGTGACCAGCCCACCGGGATAAGTGGCAAAGAGTTTTCGGATTTCTGGTTGAGAAGTGGGAGAGAAATTTCGGGTAGGCTCATCCAGAAGGAGAAAGTTTGGCTTGCTCAGTACTAAATCCAACAGAAGTAGTTTGCCTTGTTGCCCACCAGATAAGGAACGGATTTGGTGTTGCATCTCTGGATAACTGAAATTGAGACTGGCTAAGTGGGATTGGATTTTCTGTAGTTCCTCTTTTTGCCCAGTTTGGCTGAGGTAGGCTACTGGAGATAGATCCAATTCCAGTTTTTTGTGGTAATCTTGTGGCATAAAACCAAGCGAAATTTCTCTTTTGGCGCTTAGTAGTTGTTGCAACTTGGCTAATAGAGTCGATTTTCCAACACCATTTGGCCCGATGATACCGATTTTATCTTGGCCACGGACAGTTAGTTGTAACCCCTGAGCTAAAACGCGCTGGCCAATGGATAAATTTTCTTTTTCCAGTTGGACTAAGACTTTAGAAGCCGCTAATGGTTGTATATCTGAGAAGAAGAGTTGGATTTGTTCCTCTTCAAGTGGCTTTTGG
>CAUSRF010000121.1:0-3139 GCA_963534275.1 uncultured Streptococcus sp. | reverse complement strand
TGTGGACATGTTCATCTTCCTTTATACTGTTTTTCGCAACTCTAGTATATCAGATAGACATGTCTTTTGTGTTGCACTTCATTTTACAACAGAGCGAAAAAATTACCCCCAAAAGGTCAAACTAAGAGGTTGACTTCTTGGGGACAGCTTATATTATTTTGAATTAAAGATACTTTACACTTGTTTTAAAAAGACTAGTTCTAAGTTACTTGATAAATCAGGTCGGTATTCAAAGCCGGCGAAGCGGAGCTTGCGAGCTTGGTCAACCGTTTGGACTTGGCCTTCTATTAGAGCTGTCAGAAAGGCGCCACGCGCTTTCTTGGAAATGGTTGAGTGGATTTTCAACTGGCCTGCCTTGTCCTCCATAAATTTGAAGGTTACCATCTTTTCTCTGATTTCCTTAGAAAATACAGTTTCAAACTCTGATGACAAGAGAGAAAATATCAAGTCCTCATCCTGTAGTGCCTCATCATAGGCTGACTTCCAATGACTCTTTAGGTTTTTTCCAGCGACTTTTAACTTCATCAAGAAGTCCAAACGGTGAGGAGCCATGGGAGATAGGGCTGGAACGACGCCATACAAAGCTGATGTAATTAAAACATGATCTTTAAGATAGGCTTGTTCAGCCTCGGTCAATTTATCTCTCTTAATGTGGCGATACATGAGACCGTCAAAGAGTTTCAAGGCTGGATAATGTTTAGCGCTTTGATCTTTTAGAGCTTGAATATGAGCGTACTCTTCTTCTGCTTTCTCAGCTGATACCTTGTAAAAGCTCTCTAATTCACTGGCTGAGTAGCAAGCCAGTGAGTCAAGGACTGCCTGACTTTCTTCACTCAAGGGAGTCGCTACTATACTAGGAACACTTGTGTTCATTTCTTTGGCTGTTGGGATTAAAATTTTCATATTGTTAGTGTAGCATATTTTTCAATCACGACCAAGAATTTCATCTGAAAACCTCGGTTTATACCGAGGTTTCTTTACTTGACTTTAAATGTTTTGAGGTAATTATCTTTTCCAACCTGACCTTCGAAAAATTGACCATTTTCAAGGTAAGGAAGGTCGTCTGACACTGAGGCCTTGACCTTATAGATTTTGCCATCAACTTTGAAGAAGTAGACGGTATCCCCCTTGATGACAGCTGATTTAAGATCTGATACGATACCTTTGATATTTTTCACCGTTTCGTTATCCAGCTCGAGGTCATTTTTATTGGCATATTTACTGAGGAGTTCATCTACCGTAGCTGCTACGATGACGTTTTGGTACTCCACTGCATCGACCAAAGCATACTCCTTGACCAAGCCTGCATTATCCTTCAAGCCCATGATGTAGAGCGGTTTGTCATTTAGATTGACAAGGATAGGGAAGGTAGCCTTGTAGGCTTTCTCTTGAACTGCTCCTTCTGCGGAAGCACGGGCAGATTCTTCGGTTGCTGATGCTAGATTGTACTTGGTGATTTCTCCAGTGCGCATATTTTCAAGGATAAATCCTAGATTACTTTCGTCGGCATTTGCTGAAGTCACCCCCGTGTAGAGATAAATGTCATTTCCGATAGAAAGATAGTTATAGCCCTCTGTCGTTTGGGTAACATTTTTCTTAGAAATCAAGGCATTCCAGAAACCGTCTTTATACTTGCCGTTGTAGTTGATTTGCTGGATGGTTTCTTCTGCTGGATAGACACGATCCACCCATTCTGGCACTTCATCCAAGCTGTATTCCTTGGTTTCTCCATTAGTAGCGTCCAAGATAATAACAGATGAAGGGCGAGGTACTCCTAGGCCAAACTGTTTTTGATAAACGGTTGCTACATAGAAAGGATTGCCTTCATCATCCACCTCAAAGGATGGGGTTTTAAAAATCTTGGTTGGATACTTGATTCGAAGATGACGTTTGACGTCACGGTTAAAATACTCGGAGTCCGAATACTTCATCGGTGTTTTTAAATCCACCAATTCCGCATTTCCTGTCACCATATCAACCTTGATATATTCGCCAATTCCCTTGGACTGATTATTAAACCATTTGATTGGATCGGCATACTCCAAAGGAGTCACCCGATAGGGTTTGCCATCAACCGTCAGCTGGGTATAGGTATCTGCTGCAACATACTGGGATACCTTGTCCGTCAGAGAGCCCAGGTAACGGTCACCAATCTTTTCTGCAGTACTCCGATCCAAGATTGGAACCTTACTGGTATCACTCTTAGGAAAATCTTTAAAGTCTTTTTCTGTGATAGACACCACATTAGCATAGTTTTTTGCTTGGAAAAAGCTAGAAGTTACTAGGCTAACCAGACCAGCAAGGGCAAAGATAAGGCCTGCAGCCAGCAACAATCCTCCACCTAATTTATTAAAATGAAGCCCTTCTAGATTGAGCTCGTTAGCAGGCTTGCCATGACGTACATGAACAGTTTTGAGAAGATTAGTATCCTTGCGGAAACTAAACAAAATCCCCATCACCACCAGATGCCCACAGAGAAAGAAGATGAATTCCCAACTGGTAAGATTGAAGGGTGGCAAAAAGATATACCAAGTCGTTGCGATAAAAACAAGTTCAAAAAGTATGCGTTTCATCTGAATTCCTCCTAAATAATCCGACCTTCCAAATGATCCAGTTCATGTTGACAGATCTGAGCTGGAAAACCTGTTAGCGTAATAGTCTGTTCCTGCCACTTGCTATCGCGATAGGATACCGTAATCGTTTCATAACGAGTCGTCGTTCGAATCCCAGTCAAGGACAAACAACCTTCCTCTGTCTCGTAAGGTTCTTCGTAGGAAAGGAGCATGGGGTTAAACATAACCATGGGAACTAGGCCAAGATTAAAGATAATCACGCGCTTCTGCACACCAATCATGTTAGCCGCCAAACCGACACAGGTCTCGCGATTAGCCAGTAGGGTATCCTGCAAATCCTTAGCCAAATAAAGGTCCTCCTGACTTGCAGCTTTCGAAACCTGCGACAAAAACAAGACATCTCGGACAATTTTCTTTTCCATTCTCTTACGCTCCTTACAACTTTACTTTATTATAGCACAAAAGGAGGCGACTTCCAGTCCTTTCCCTCAAATGCAAAAAAAGCCATCCGAAGTGAACTGCACCCCAAAAGTTAGACAGAAAAAATCTAACTTTTGGGGTGTTTT
>CAUSRF010000120.1:0-3170 GCA_963534275.1 uncultured Streptococcus sp. | reverse complement strand
TTAACGAGGTGGCAGTCCAAGGGCAATACGGCCGTAGCGACTGATTCGTGTGATCTTCCAGGCAGGCGACCAGGTAACTTCAACCTTGACATCTTCGATACCCTCTATTTGTTTCAGACCTGCGACGATTTCGATAGGTAAGCTTTCTGCGCAATCGCAGGCAGTATCCGTGAAGGTCATGACAATCTTGCAGAGCCCTGTTTCGTCCAGGTTGATTTCATAAATCAGCCCTAGATTGTAAACATCCAATTCCACATCTGTATCAAAAACCTTCTCTAGTTTTTCGATAATTTGGTCTTGTAAGGCCAAAGCGCGGTCATTGATTTTGATATCGTCTCTCATAACAGTCCCTCCACGTGATAAATATCCTCTATTTTCTCATAATTCTGACAATTTGGCAAGTTTTTGATGAATTTTCTGAAAAATATGATAAAATGAAGAAAATACTCAATTAAGGGGAAGTCTATGGAGCAGATTGGAAAAGTCTTTAGACAATTACGAGAGTCAAGAAATATCTCGCTGAGACAAGCAACTGGTGGACAATTTTCGCCGTCCATGTTGTCCCGATTTGAAACAGGTCAGAGTGAACTTTCGGTGGGAAAGTTTCTGTTTGCCCTAGAAAATATATCTGCGAGTGTAGAGGAAATCCTCTTTCTGGCGAGAGGTTTTCAGTATGATACAGATTCTGAGTTGAGAAAAGAAATCACAGATATCTTGGATCCAAAGAACATAGCACCTCTCGAGGACTTGTATCGCAAGGAGTATCAAAATTATGCCAATTCTCAAAATAAACAGAAACATATTCTAAATGCCATTATGATCAAGTCTTATATGAAGAGCATGGATAAAACGGTAGAGTTAACAGTAGAGGAAGGGAAAGTCCTTCATGATTATCTGTTCTCGACCGAGATTTGGGGGAACTATGAACTGAATTTGTTCTCAGTCAGTTCACCTCTCTTATCTGTTTCTCTTTTCACTAGGTATGTTAGAGAGATGGTACGCAAATCCGATTTTCTAATGGAGACGAAGGGAAATCGAAATCTTTTTCATACTATGCTATTGAATGGTTTTTTAGCTAGCATTGAGTGTAAAGAATTTACCAATGCCTATTATTTTAAGCGTGTTATCGAAGAGCATTTCTACAAGGAAAATGAAACCTATTTCCGAATTGTCTATTTGTGGGCTGAAGGTCTTCTTGATAGCAAGCAAGGCAGAGTCAAGAAAGGACAAAAAAAGATGGAAGATGCTGTCCGTATTTTTGAGATGCTTGGCTGTAACAAATCTGCCGAATACTATAGAAAAACGACTGATTCTTGAATATCTGCAAGGTAAGAAAATAATTTGAAATTTGAAGCGCTAGAACCTTGCTCCTCTCTTAGGTCATTAAAGAAGTTCTATCTTTTTTTGCTTAATTTATTTGTTGCATATATTCAAAAGTTCTTCCTTTGAAATTTCTAAGTGCTATACTATTGTCATACTTTATATAGAACTTCGAACAAGAAGGGAGATTATCTATGAAACTATTGTTCAGAAATCAAGCTTATCGACTGTTAACCTTATCACGATTCTTCAATGCTTTTGGTGCTTCGATTTTTAACCTGGTATTTATCGTCTACGCATCGACCTTGCCACAAGCATCTTTTGCTGTTGCTATGGCGAATATTGTCATGATTCTTCCGACTCTCTTTACAGTTTTTGTAGGGATTCGGGCAGATTACACGAGGGACAAGGTCAAATGGATGACCTATAGCGGTTTGTTTCAGGCAGTTTTATTTTTTCTAGCAGCCCTAGTTGTTCAGCAAGCTAGTTTATTTACCTTTTCTAGCCTGTGTTTAATCAATGTCATTAGTGATGTCATCAGTGATTTTGCAGGTGGTTTGCGCATGCCTCTCATTAAGGAAAAAGTAGCTGAAAATGATTTGATGGAGGCTTATTCCTTTTCACAGTTCATCACCTATATTTCAGCTATTGGTGGTCAAGCTTTCGGAGTCTGGCTCTTAGGTCTATCGGCCAAGAATTTTTCCCTCGTTGCGGGGATCAATACCTGTTTTTTCCTAGTATCAGCCTCTATTCTCTTTTTAGGAAGAAGCAAAATAAGCCTGTCAATTTCATCTGCTGATGGCGAATTACTGAAAAATGAGAAGCTTTCTATCAAAGACCAATTTCTAACGATTTACCGAAATTTACGTCTCGTTTTTCTTAGAAGTGGACAGAAAAACTTTGGATTCATGCTCTTTGCTGTCTTGCTTATCAATGCCTTGGGTGGCGCGTTAGGTGGTATTTACAACATTTTCTTTTTGAGCCATTCTCTTTTGAACTTTTCTTACACAGAGGCGCTATTTATCAATCAAGCCTGTGTTTTATTAGCAGTCATCATCAGTAGCCTTACGGGCAATGATTATTTTGGGAAGCAGTCCCTGCCTAGATTGATGATGTGGGCGACATTGGGAGCCAGTTTAGTTGGGCTAGCTAACTTATTCGATCAAATCGTGCTTGGTTTGCTATTTCTCTTTTTAACTCTGTATGTGTCTGGTAAAGTTTCACCAAAGATTAGTGCCATGCTCATGAAAAATCTAGCTCCAGAGGTTCTAGCTCGCACCAGTAATTTTTTAGGTTTATTGTTTACCTTATCCATACCTGTGGGAACAGCCTGTTTTTCACTTGTAGCCGTATGGAATATGCAGTTGACTTGGATGCTATTTGTTGGTCTTTCCTTGCTGGCTATTCTTTTGACAGGTCTTAATATCAAAGATGATATCTAAATCCTGATTTTTTCTCACTGTTTTAATCCCTCTATTTATGGTAAAATAAGACTATTAAGTTTAAAGAGGATTCCCTATGAAATTACAAAAACCAAAAGGAACGCAGGATATTTTACCTGCTGAGTCTGCCAAGTGGCAGTACGTTGAAGGATTTGCACGTGAAATTTTCAAGCGCTATAACTATGCAGAAGTGCGCACGCCTATTTTTGAGCATTACGAGGTTATCAGTCGCTCTGTCGGGGATACAACGGATATCGTAACCAAGGAAATGTACGATTTCTATGACAAGGGTGACCGCCATATTACCCTCCGTCCAGAAGGAACTGCGCCCGTTGTCCGTTCCTATGTGGAAAATAAACTCTTCGCACCAGAAGTGCAAAAGCCAAGTAAGTTCTACTACATGGGCCC
>CAUSRF010000119.1:0-3185 GCA_963534275.1 uncultured Streptococcus sp. | reverse complement strand
GACGGTTATTCTTCACATCTGCTAGAAGGTCGAAGTCGATACCATTTTCATCAATAACATAACCATTCGAGTCAGATACTGAGATAACAGTCGCACCAAGTTCTGTCGCTTTTTGGAGAGCAAACTGGGCAACATTACCAGAACCTGAAATAACTACTTTTTTACCAGCAAAGCTGTTACCGTTAGCTTTGAGCATTTCTTCAGTGTAGTAAACCAAACCGTAACCAGTTGCTTCTGGACGAATCAAGCTACCACCGAAACCAAGAGGTTTACCAGTCAAGACACCAGCATCAAATTGGTTGAGGCGTTTGTATTGTCCGTAAAGGTAACCAATCTCACGTCCACCGACACCGATATCACCAGCAGGTACGTCAAGAGATGGTCCGATGTATTTTTGCAATTCAGTCATGAAGCTTTGGCAGAAGCGCATCACTTCAGCATCAGTCTTGCCTTTAGGATCGAAGTCTGATCCACCTTTACCTCCACCGATTGGAAGTCCAGTCAAGACGTTTTTAAAGATTTGTTCGAAGCCGAGGAATTTCAAGATCCCTTGGTTTACAGTTGGGTGGAAACGAAGTCCGCCTTTATATGGTCCAACAGCTGAGTTGAATTGAACACGGTAACCACGGTTGACTTGTACTTTTCCATCACGGTCAACCCAAGGAACACGGAAAGAAATCACGCGCTCAGGCTCAGTGATACGTGCCAAGATATTTTCTTCGATATACTCAGGGTGTTTTTCAAATACAGGTTCCAAAGTGCTGAAGAATTCTTCAACCGCCTGGAGAAATTCAGCCTCATGCCCGTTACGAGCTTTTACAGTTGCAAACACGCTTTGGATATAGTCTTTAGCAGATGTCATATCGTTCTCCTTTTGTTGTTATATTTTATTACGTGAGCCATTATAGCAGAATTTTTTTTTAGTGTAAAGAAAAAAACGGAAATTTTCTAAAAATTCTTTCAATTCACAATAAACTATTTTTCTGACAGTAAAAAACGAACGTTTTTTGCAAAAATAACTTTCTCAAAGAGAAAATTTGAAAGTATGGTATAATATTAGAAATAAATGGAATCCGGAGGATCAGAATCATGGTATCAACGAAAACACAAATTGCTGGTTTTGGGTTTGACAATTGCTTGATGAATGCAGCGGGTGTGGCTTGTATGACGATAGAGGAACTAGAAGAGGTCAAAAACTCAGCAGCAGGAACCTTTGTCACGAAGACAGCGACCTTGGACTTCCGTCAGGGGAATCCTGAACCACGTTACCAAGATGTTCCACTTGGTTCCATCAACTCTATGGGGTTGCCAAATAATGGTTTAGATTATTATCTGGGCTATCTTTTGGATTTACAGGAAAAAGAGCCAAACCGTACTTTCTTCCTATCTCTAGTTGGCATGTCTCCTGAAGAAACACATACCATCTTGGAAAAAGTCCAAGAGAGTGAGTTTAAAGGACTGACAGAGCTTAATCTCTCTTGTCCCAATGTTCCAGGGAAGCCGCAGATTGCCTACGATTTTGAGACAACAGACCGTATCTTGTCAGAGGTATTTGCCTACTTTACCAAACCTCTTGGAATTAAACTGCCACCATATTTTGATATTGTTCACTTTGACCAAGCAGCAGCTATTTTCAACAAATATCCGCTCAAGTTTGTCAACTGTGTGAACTCTATCGGAAACGGCCTTTATATAGAAGACGAGTCTGTCGTTATTCGTCCTAAAAATGGTTTCGGTGGCATTGGTGGAGAGTATATCAAACCAACCGCTCTCGCGAATGTACATGCCTTCTACCAACGTCTCAATCCTCAAATCCAAATCATCGGAACGGGTGGCGTTCTGAACGGACGTGATGCCTTTGAACATATCCTCTGTGGTGCCAGTATGGTACAGGTGGGAACCACCCTTCACAAGGAAGGAGTCGGTGCTTTTGAGCGAATTACCAATGAACTAAAAGCAATCATGGCGGAAAAAGGGTACGAAAACCTAGAAGATTTCCGTGGGAAATTGCGCTATATTGACTAAATGAAATCGAAAATCAAGAAGAAAGGAGAGAAGATGCTAGCCATAGAAGAGAGTCAGACATTATCTCTATCAAACTTATCTAGCCTGACCTTATTTACAGGTTCGGACCAAGGTCAGTTTGAAGTTATGAAGGACCAGGTGCTGAAACAGCTCGGCTATGATCCAGCCGACCTCAATTTTGCCTATTTTGACATGAAAGAAGTAGCCTATAAGGATGTGGAACTGGAGCTGGTCAGTCTCCCTTTCTTTGCAGATGAGAAAATCGTGATATTAGACCATTTTGTCGATATTACAACTGCTAAAAAGCGTTTTTTGACAGATGATGAACTCAAGTCATTTGAGGAATACCTTGACAATCCTTTACCGACAACCAAACTCTTGCTATTTGCAGAAGGGAAGCTGGATAGTAAAAGACGATTGGTTAAACTTCTCAAGCGTGATGCCAAGGTTTTTGATGCAGTAGAAGCCAAGGAACAAGAACTCCGCCAGTATTTTCAAAAGTGGAGCCAGACACAAGGTCTGCAGTTTGCAGAAAAATCTTTTGAAAATCTCCTCATCAAGTCTGGTTTTCAATTTAGCGAAATCCAGAAAAATCTCCTCTTTTTACAGTCTTATAAGTCAGATGGAGTGATTGAGGAGAAGGACATTGTAGAGGCTATTCCCAAAACTTTGCAGGACAATATTTTTGATTTGACTCAGTTTATTTTAGCTAAAGAGATTGATATGGCCCGTGACTTGGTTAGAGACTTGACCTTGCAAGGGGAGGATGAAATCAAGCTCATAGCTGTCATGTTAGGACAGTTCCGAACCTTTACCCAAGTGAAAATTTTATCAGAGACTGGTCAGACGGAATCGCAGATCGCAAGCAGTCTGAGAACTTACTTGGGGCGCAATCCTAATCCTTATCAAATCAAGTTCGCTCTGAGAGATTCGAGAGGGCTTTCCTTGGCTTTTCTCAAGCGAGCGATTTCTTATTTGATTGAAACAGACTACCAGATTAAGACAGGTGTCTATGAAAAAGGCTACCTGTTTGAAAAGGCGCTCTTGCAGATCGCGACAGAAGCAAATTGAGCAAAAAACTTGAAAAAAGAGGATGATTGCGTTATCATTTTTATATAGAAAGAAAAAGAGGTATTACAGATGGCTATTATCTTACCAGA
>CAUSRF010000118.1:0-3197 GCA_963534275.1 uncultured Streptococcus sp. | reverse complement strand
AGCTCTTGAAGAACGTCCAGCTCAAGAAGAAGGACAAAAAGAAGAAAAACGCGCTGCTCGTCCACGTCGTCCAAAACGTCAAGAAAAACGTGATTTCGAACTTCCAGAAACACAAACAGGATTCTCAATGGCTGACTTGTTCGGTGATATCGAACTTTAATCAAATTGATAATCGCAAAATCCTTTGTTTAAAACAAGGGATTTTTCTTTTGTCTCTTTCTCATTTTTGATATAATAGTTCTATGTTAGATTCAGAAAAACAATCACAATATCAATTGTTAAATGTGGAGCTCTCTTATTTACTTGAAGGTGAGACCAATGTTCTTGCCAATCTTTCGAATGCTAGTGCTCTCCTAAAATCTCGCTTTCCGAATACTGTATTTGCAGGTTTTTATCTGTTTGATGGTAGCGAGTTGGTTTTAGGTCCTTTTCAGGGTGGTGTTTCTTGTATTCGCATCCCGCTTGGGAAAGGCGTATGTGGAGAAGCTGCTGAGTTTCAAGAGACTGTTTTAGTAGGGGATGTGAACACCTATCCAAACTACATTTCTTGTGATGGTCATGCCAAGAGTGAAATCGTAGTTCCCATGCTCAAGAACGGTCGATTGTTAGGTGTCTTAGACTTGGACTCTTCTTTAATTGATGATTACAATGCTATTGATCGTGATTATTTGGAACAATTTGTCGCTATTTTGCTTGAGAAGACAGAATGGGACTTTACGATGTTTGAGGAGAAAACCTAATGTATCAAGCACTTTATCGAAAATATAGAAGCCAGACTTTCTCACAACTAGTAGGACAAGAGGTTGTGGCAAAAACACTAAGGCAAGCGGTTGAGCAGGAAAAGATTAGTCACGCTTATCTTTTCTCAGGTCCTCGTGGAACTGGGAAAACCAGCGTTGCTAAGATTTTTGCCAAGGCTATGAACTGTCCAAACCAGGTAGACGGAGAACCATGTAATAACTGTTATATCTGTCAGGCAGTGACAGAAGGTAGCCTAGAAGATGTTATCGAAATGGATGCGGCTTCGAATAACGGAGTTGATGAAATCCGAGAAATTCGCGATAAATCCACCTATGCTCCTAGCTTGGCTCGTTATAAGGTCTACATTATCGACGAGGTTCATATGTTGTCTACGGGAGCCTTTAATGCGCTTTTGAAGACCCTAGAAGAGCCAACTCAGAATGTTGTATTTATCTTGGCTACAACTGAATTACATAAGATTCCAGCAACCATTTTATCGCGTGTTCAACGTTTTGAGTTTAAATCGATTAGAACGCAAGATATTAAGGACCATATCCAAACTATTTTGTCAAAAGAGAAGATCAGTTTTGAACCAGAGGCTGTGGAGATCATTGCTAGACGGGCTGAAGGTGGAATGCGGGATGCCTTGTCTATTTTGGATCAAGCCCTGAGTTTGACACAGGGAAATGAATTGACGACTGCTATCTCTGAAGAAATTACAGGTACTATTAGTCTATCAGCTCTAGATGACTATGTGGCTGCCTTGTTTCAACAGGATGTCCCAAGAGCCCTTGATTCTTTGAATCTTTTGTTTGAAAATGGCAAGAGCATGACTCGTTTTGTGACGGATCTCTTGCAGTATTTGCGTGATTTACTGGTTGTTCAGACAGGTGGCGAAAATACTCATCATAGTCCAGTTTTTATGGACAATCTCGCTCTTTCTCAGGAAAGTCTCTTTGAAATGATTCGTCTAGCGACAGTGAGTCTAGCAGATATGAAGGCCAGCTTGCAACCTAAGATTTACGCTGAGATGATGACCATTCGTTTAGCGGAAATCAGGCCTGAATCTGCGGTTTCAGGAGCTGTTGAAAGTGAAATTTCTGCACTGAGACAGGAAGTCGCCCGTCTCAAACAAGAACTTGCCAATGTGGGCACGGCTCCTAAACAAGTTGCGCCAGTTCCTAGTCGTTCAGTCACTTCCAAGACAGTCTATCGAGTAGATCGCAACAAAGTTCAGTCTATCCTGCAAGAAGCTGTCGAAAATCCTGATTTGGCACGGCAAAACTTAATCCGCCTCCAGAATGCATGGGGAGAAGTAATTGAAAGTCTAGCTGGACCTGATAAGGCTCTTCTCGTAGGTTCTCAACCAGTTGCGGCCAATGAACACCATGCTATTTTAGCCTTTGAGTCTAATTTCAATGCTGGTCAAACCATGAAACGTGATAACCTCAATACTATGTTTGGTAATATTCTCAGCCAAGCAGCTGGATTTTCACCTGAGATTCTGGCTATTTCCCTAGAGGAATGGAAAGAAGTTCGAGCAGCATTTTCAGCTAAAAACAAGTCTTCTCAAGCTGACCAAGAGGTGGAAGAAGAGAGACTGATTCCAGAAGGATTTGAATTTCTGGCTGATAAAGTCATGGTTGAAGAAGACTAAAAATGGATTTCATGGTACAATAATCTTATGAATAGACAACAATTTATCATTATAGCGTTATTCACGGCTGCTGAAACTTATTTTTTCAATGAAGCTTGGATGACTGGTCGCTACATTATGGCAGCGTTTTGGGCCATTTTACTTTTTCGAAATTTTAGGTTAAGTTATGTAATGGGAAAAATTGTAGACGCCATTGATCAGCATTTAAACCGCAAGGATTAGCCCCCAGCTTCTAGACAAAATCAAAGCCTTTTAGGCTTTTTTTTGTTATACTAGTAGAGTATATTTATGGACCTTTTCATGTATTTTTTTGAGAAATGTAAGTGATTTTTCTAAGGATAAAGGAAGTAGGCCAGAAAAAGAAAGGAACTATCATGTCAGTATTAGAGATCAAAGATCTTCACGTTGAGATTGAAGGAAAAGAAATTTTGAAAGGAGTCAATCTGACTCTGAAAACAGGAGAAATTGCAGCGATTATGGGACCAAATGGTACTGGTAAATCGACTCTTTCTGCTGCTATCATGGGGAACCCTAACTACGAAGTCACAAAAGGTGAGGTCTTGTTTGATGGCGTAAACATTCTTGAGTTGGAAGTGGACGAGCGTGCGCGCATGGGACTTTTCCTTGCTATGCAATATCCGTCTGAAATTCCTGGAATTACCAATGCAGAATTTCTTCGTGCAGCTATGAATGCTGGTAAAGAAGACGATGAAAAGATTTCAGTTCGTGAATTCATCACTAAACTAGACGAAAAAATGGAATTGCTCAACATGAAAGAAGAAATGGCAGAGCGTTACCT
>CAUSRF010000117.1:0-3211 GCA_963534275.1 uncultured Streptococcus sp. | reverse complement strand
TTCTGTCAACTGAAATAAGAAGATAAGAGCTAAAAAATTGAGCCTAGATCTTAGGCGAAAGCTGGGTGAGGGGGGATATTTCCTTCAGAGGTTGGAAAGTTTTTTTCTATCATTTGTCTAGTCAGCTACAGTCCCTCAAAAGTTAGATTTTCCTGTTTAATTTTTTGGGGGGCGGTAGGATAAATCTAACAGAAGCAGTCACTTGATTCCAAGATGGAAGTAGCATCAGCAGAAGATTTATATAGAGATCATTCTTAGTGGGAAATGGAATTGAAAAATTATGAAAATTCTATAATGAAGTTATTCACCCAAATTTCCTAACAATGCGCTGGTTCAACTAGTCAATGTTGTCAAATGAGAGATTATTTAGGTATAAAGAAAGCACCTCTGTGTTATACTTGTTGTTCACCACAAAGACAAGAAAGGTACAGAGATGCAAATCAATTATACTGCTATACTGCAAAAGCGAAGCACTTGAGAATCCACAGTCGTCGCTTAATCGAACGATGGAAATTAGAAGGGAAATCAAATAGAGAAATGGTCTTTCTCCTTGGAAAAGCTTCTCAGACCATTCACAATGAAATCAAGCATGGTACAGTCCTACAATGTCTAGGAAAAGGACGTTTCAAAAAGATTTATTCTGCCGACTATGCCCAAATGATTTATGAAACCAATCAGAAGCACTTTGTGAAGGAATCAACCTTGACCAAAGAACTAAAGTAAAAGATTCTCCTCTATCATAACCAAAAGTTGTCTCCTGAAATGATGGTCAAGACTAAAGGCGTTACGGTGGGAATTTCAACTATCTACTACTGAATCCATCATGGAAAATTGGGATTGATCAAACAGAACCTTCTTTTACTTGTTTCACTTTTGTTATAGAACCTCGATTCATTTCACGAGTAATGGTAGAGCGATTTCTTCCCAGTCTACGAGCAATCTCAGCAGGTTTGAGTCCTACGCTTAAATAAGCTTCAATTTCTCCTCGCTCAGCTTCAGATAAGTGCTTGTATGATTGATTGTGGTAGAATAGTTTGTGGAAATGTTCCTCTTCCTTTATACTGTTTTTTGCAACTCTAGTATCTCAGATGAACATGTCTTTTGTGTTGCACTTCATTTTACAACAGAGCAATTGAAAAATTTGAGAGAAATAGTCAAATTTTTTTTATAAAAGCCTTTACAAAAAAAATTAAAGTGGTATAATTAAGGTATAAATAAGTGCAAACGTTTTCGTAAAACGTTTGCCTAAATAAAATAAAGGAGATTTGAATGATGAAAGCTACATTCAAAAATGTCTTGTCTTTCGAATTTTGGCAGAAATTCGGTAAGGCTTTAATGGTGGTTATCGCCGTTATGCCAGCGGCGGGATTGATGATCTCAATCGGGAAATCAATCGTGATGATCGACCCAAACCTTGCTCCTCTAGTGATTACAGGTGGAATCCTTGAGCAAATTGGTTGGGGGGTTATCGGTAACCTTCATATCTTGTTTGCCCTTGCTATTGGGGGAAGCTGGGCAAAAGAACGTGCAGGTGGTGCATTTGCAGCCGGGCTTGCCTTTATCTTGATTAACCGTATTACAGGTACTATCTTTGGTGTTACGGGTGATATGTTGAAAAACCCAGAAGCAATGGTTACTACCTTCTTTGGTGGTTCAATCAAGGTTGCTGACTACTTTATCAGCGTTCTTGAGGCGCCAGCGCTCAACATGGGGGTATTCGTAGGGATCATCTCAGGTTTTGTAGGGGCAACTGCTTATAACAAATACTACAACTACCGTAAACTTCCAGACGCACTTTCATTCTTTAATGGGAAACGTTTCGTCCCATTCGTTGTCATCCTTCGTTCAGCTATTGCAGCAATTGTGCTTGCTGCTTTCTGGCCAGTTGTTCAAACAGGTATCAACAACTTTGGTATCTGGATTGCGAATTCACAAGAAACAGCACCTGTTCTTGCACCATTCTTGTATGGTACTTTGGAACGTTTGCTCTTGCCATTTGGTCTTCACCACATGCTCACTATCCCAATGAACTATACAGCTCTTGGTGGTACTTATGATGTGTTGACTGGTGCAGCAAAAGGCACTCAAGTATTTGGTCAAGATCCACTTTGGCTTGCATGGGTAACAGACCTTGTAAACCTTAAAGGAACTGATGCAAACCAATACCAACACTTACTTACAACTGTAACTCCAGCTCGTTTCAAAGTTGGACAAATGATCGGTTCATTCGGTATTTTGATGGGTGTGGCTGCTGCTATTTACCGTAATGTTGAAGCAGACAAGAAACACCAATACAAAGGAATGATGATTGCAACAGCTCTTGCAACTTTCTTGACAGGGGTTACTGAGCCAATCGAATATATGTTCATGTTTGTTGCAACACCTATTTATCTTGTTTATTCTGTTGTTCAAGGTGCTGCCTTTGCTATGGCTGATATTGTTCACCTTCGTGTGCACTCATTCGGTTCAATCGAATTCTTGACTCGTACTCCACTAGCTATCAATGCTGGTCTTGGTATGGATGTCATTAACTTTATCTGGGTAACTGTCCTCTTTGCTGTGATCATGTACTTCATCGCGAACTTCATGATTAAGAAATTCAACTACGCAACTCCAGGACGTAACGGAAACTATGAAACTGCTGAAGGTGCTTCAGAAGAAGTTGCTTCAGGTGAAACAAAAGTTGTAGCTGCTTCTCAAGCTGTAAATATCATTAACCTTCTTGGTGGGCGTGCAAATATCGTAGATGTAGACGCATGTATGACTCGACTTCGTGTAACTGTTAAAGATGCAGATCGTGTTGGTACTGAGGAACAATGGAAAGCCGAAGGAGCTATGGGTCTTGTCATGAAAGGACAAGGTGTCCAAGCTATCTACGGACCAAAGGCTGACGTGTTGAAATCTGATATCCAAGATATCCTTGACTCAGGTGAAGTAATTCCTGAAACTCTTCCAAGCCAAATGACCGAAGCTCAACAAAATACTGTACATTTCAAAGGTGTAACTGAGGATGTTTACTCAGTAGCTGACGGTCAAGTTATTGCCTTGGAGCAAGTGAAAGATCCGGTTTTTGCTCAAAAAATGATGGGTGACGGATTTGCGGTAGAACCAGCAAATGGAAATATCGTATCTCCAGTTTCTGGTACTGTATCAAGTATCTTCCCTACAAAACATGCTCTTGGTCTTGTGACTGAAGCAGGTCTTGAAGTAC
>CAUSRF010000116.1:0-3376 GCA_963534275.1 uncultured Streptococcus sp. | reverse complement strand
CATCAAAACCTTGTTGTGCTAAGAAGAGAGAGTTACGGCCTTGACCACAACCCAAGTCCAAGGCTCTTCTAGGTTTTACCGTCTGCATGGCCTCTAGAACCTCTGAATGGACTGGATTGGTCTGGTACTTCTTAGAAAAGTAATCCTCAGGCCTACAATAAAACTCCAAGTACCATTCTACATCATCTGTGGCTGCCTCTACTCGATGCCAGGCTTGCGGTTGCGCCATGGGATTGTCGGCCCCTGCTTGGAAAAGGTGTTCAGCTAGAACCTCACCATCCTCTGTCAACTCAATAAACTTGAGTGCTCCTTTTACAACTGTAATCTTGCCCCAAGTACCCACTTTGGTATTGTGCTTCTGCTGGACAGCTTCGGGCATTGTTTGTTTATTCCACAAGGGCATGCGTTTATAGGCGATTAGTTTTTCCATTATTATTCCTCTTCTTATCGCTGGTTCACAGCTTTCATCACACGCGCGATGTCGCGATTTTGTTCACGTCGCTTGATGGATTCGCGTTTATCGTAGTCATGTTTCCCTTTGGCAAGGCCTAAAAGGAGTTTGGCATAGCCATCTTTGAGATAGACTTTGAGGGGAACTAGGGTCATTCCTGTTCCTTTGGTTTCTTGTTCCAATTTTTGGATTTGCTTCTTATGGAGCAGGAGTTTGCGACGGCGTTCTGGCTCCTGATTCCAGATATTGCCCTCTTCGTAAGGAGCGATATGAACATTGCTCAACCAGACTTCCCCATTTTTTACTTGGGCAAAGCCGTCCTTGAGATTGATTCTAGCCGCTCGAACACTCTTGATTTCCGTTCCTGTCAGGACTATTCCTGCCTCTAGTGTATCTACGATTGTATAGTCGTGGTGCGCTTTTTTATTTTGTGCGACGACCTTTCCCTCGCCCTTTGCCATGCTTGGCTCCTTTCTTAGCTACTTCTTTGTAAAATGGTTTCTTACCCTTTTTCTTTTTGTCTTTAGAAGACGATTTGCGCTTATCATTAAAACGACCTTGTTTCTTCTTGTCTTCCTTCTTATCCGAACGACGACTTGAACCACGCCCTCTTTTTTTGCGATCAACTTGTTTCAAGCCTTTTTCAACGACATCAAACTCACTTGGAATATAAGAGAAGTCAATCTCACCTGTCGTCTTATCCGCTCTTTCAACGCGAATGCGAATCTGTTGCCCCACACGGAAGGTTATTCCTGACTTCTCTCCACGAAGAGTCAAATCACGCTCGTTGAAATGATAAAATTCAGGAAGATTGGTAATGTGAATCAAACCTTCGACTGTATTTGGTAATTCGACAAAGAGACCAAACTTGACAATGCTGGATACAACCGCATCGTACTCTTCGCCCACGTATTCTTCCATGTACTCAGCCTTTTTCATGGCTTCGACTTCACGCTCTGCCTCGATGGCACGACGCTCACGATTGGAAGACTGGGTCGCAATCTCTGGAATCACTTGTTCAAAATGCTCTGCTATTTCCTTAGAACGCCCATAGTCGCGAATCATTCGATGGACTAGAAGGTCAGGATAACGGCGAATGGGGCTGGTAAAGTGAGTATAATAGTCTGCAGCAAGGCCATAGTGACCGTGATTGTGCTCAGAATAGCGAGCCTGTTGCATGGAACGAAGAAGCATCATGGACAAGACATCCGCATAAGGCTCTCCCTCAACCGCACGCATGATATCTTGAAGGGCCTCCTGGCTAATCTCGCTAGCAGTTCCATAAATTCGCAATCCAAAGCTCGAAGCGTAATCAATAAACTTCTGAACTTTTTCAGCCTTGGGTTCCTCGTGAATCCGATAGATAAAAGGTAGGTCAAGTTTGCTATAGTGCTCGGCAACCGTTTCGTTGGCTATCAACATGAAGGACTCAATCATCCGCTCAGCAACACCACGCTGACGAAGAACGATATCCACAGGCTTGCCTTTTTTATCCACCAAAATCTTAGCTTCACTGGTATCAAAATTGAGAGCTCCACGTTTCTCACGCATGCTTTCTAGCATTTCATGAAGCTTGGCCATAAGTTCGATACTAGGGACAATTTTCTTGAATTCTTGTCTCTTCTCCTCATCTCCAGCTAGAATGTCATTAACAGCGCTATAGGTCATACGAAAACTAGTCTTGATAACCGTTTGTGTGATGGTGTAGTTGACCACACGACCATGCTTATCAATTTCCATAATGGCAGACTGGGTCAGGCGGTCAACTTGAGGATTGAGAGAGCAGATGCCGTTTGAAAGGCGTTCTGGTAGCATTGGCACTACTCGGTCTGTCACATAGACAGACGTCGCGCGGTTAAGGGCTTCCTTGTCAAGAGCAGAACCCTCAGTCACATAGTAGGAAACATCCGCGATGTGAACTCCGAGTTCGATATTGCCATTTTTCAAAGGCTTGATGTGAACTGCGTCGTCCAAGTCCTTGGCGTCCGCACCGTCAATGGTAAATGTAAGCTCATCTCTCAAATCAAGACGCCCTTCCATATCCTTTTCTGTGGGAGCATCAGGCACACTTTCTGCTTCTTTTAAAACAGCCTCTGGAAATTCTGAAACAATATCCATGGACTCCAAGACTTCAAGGACATCAATCCCAGCATCAGTCGAGTGTCCCACCACGTCCAGCACACTAGCGACAAAGAAATCGTGTTTCTTACTTGGATATTTATCGATAAAGACCTTGAGAACTTCTGTTCCATCAAGTTTGAGGGCTGGTTTCTTAACATAGATGGGTTGGCTGATTTTCTGATTCTTTGAACGAATGTAACCCGCATACTTGGGCTTTTCCTGATCTAGAACGATTTGGCCGACAACTGTTGTCAGACTATGCTCTAGGATATCGATAATTTTGGCTTCGGCAGCTGTTCCCTTGTTACGGTCAGCAACTTTCTTGATGACCACCTCAACGGTATCCCCATCAATGGCATAGTTGACATCGTTTTTCCCTACAAAAAGGTCGTCCTCCTCGCCTTCCAGACTGACAAAGCCAAAGCCATTTTTATGGGCATGAAAAATCCCCTTGAGAGTAATCTCATGTTTCTTCTTTTGGTCCAGGCATAAACTACCATCATCTTCAAAACGAATCTGGTGCTTTCTTTCCATGAGAGACAGGGTTTTAATCAACTCACGGAAATCCTTGGATCCATCCTTTCCGAGAGTCTGAGCCAGGTCATTTACCGTCACTCGCCCCTTCTCTTGCAAATATTCTTTAATTTTATCTTTCATGTTTTCTTTCTAGATTTTTATAATTTCTTTTTGATTGATAACTTTATAAGTGTCATTAAAAATAAAAATAGGCTAAGACCTAGTCTCGCCCATTTCTTATCTACTTGATAATACCGTCAATGCTAAGGCAATGGCTAGCCAGAAAAA
>CAUSRF010000115.1:0-3408 GCA_963534275.1 uncultured Streptococcus sp. | reverse complement strand
AAGGCTCATAACTATGGTTGGGGGGCTCTGAATTTTGACCTCGGGAAAAATGAGGTCCAGTCTTTCTTGATTTCAAGTATTAAATTCTGGATTGATTTTTATCATTTAGATGGTATTCGAGTTGACGCAGTTAGCAATATGCTCTATTTAGACTACGATAATGCTCCATGGACTCCAAATAAAGATGGGGGGAATCTTAACTACGAGGGCTATTACTTCCTTCAACGGTTGAACACTGTGATCAAGTTAGCTCATCCAGATATCATGATGATTGCAGAAGAAAGTTCTTCAGCAACAAAGATAACTGGTATGAAAGAAATGGGTGGCCTTGGATTCGACTATAAATGGAATATGGGTTGGATGAATGATATTCTTCGTTTCTACGAGGAAGACCCAATTTATCGCAAGTATGACTTTAATCTTGTGACTTTCAGCTTTATGTATGTTTTCAATGAAAACTACCTCTTACCATTTTCACATGACGAAGTCGTTCATGGCAAGAAGAGTATGATGCACAAGATGTGGGGAGATCGATACAATCAATTTGCAAGTCTGCGCAATCTTTACACCTATCAAATTTGCCACCCAGGTAAGAAACTCTTGTTCATGGGAAGCGAGTACGGGCAATTCCTCGAGTGGAAGTCGGAGGAACAGCTAGAATGGTCTAACTTGGAAGATCCAATGAATGCTAAGATGAAGTACTTCACTTCTCAACTTAATCAATTCTATAAAGAGCATCGTTGTCTTTGGGAAATTGACACCAGCTACGATGGCATCGAAATTATCGATGCGGATAATAGAGATCAGAGTGTCCTTTCCTTTATTCGTAAGAGTAAAAAGGGTGAAATGCTAGTCTGTGTCTTTAATATGGCACCTGTTGAACGAAAAGACTTTACAATCGGACTTCCTGTCGCAGGAGTTTATGAAGAAGTTTGGAATACAGAATTGGAACAATGGGGTGGTGTCTGGAAAGAATACAACCAAACGGTTCAAACTCAAGAAGGATTATGGAAGGATTATGAGCAGACCTTGACCTTTACCTTGCCAGCTATGGGAGCAAGTATTTGGAAGATTAAACGTCGCTTGAAACCAACTAAAACTGTCACTAATAAAACCCAAAAAGGAGTAGAAAATGAAGAATGAAATGCTAGCTTTGATCCTTGCTGGTGGGCAAGGAACACGTCTCGGGAAACTCACTCAAAGCATCGCTAAACCAGCAGTGCAATTCGGTGGGCGCTACCGCATCATTGACTTTGCGCTTTCAAACTGTGCTAACTCTGGGATTCACAACGTTGGTGTTATTACGCAGTATCAACCTCTTGCCTTAAACAACCATATTGGAAATGGTTCTAGCTGGGGTCTGGATGGTATTAACACAGGTGTTTCTATCCTTCAACCCTACTCTGCAAGCGAGGGAAACCGTTGGTTTGAAGGAACGAGTCACGCCATTTATCAAAATATCGACTACATCGACAGTGTCAATCCGGAGTATGTTCTAATCCTTTCAGGTGACCATATCTACAAGATGGACTATGACGATATGCTTCAGTCTCATAAGGATAATAATGCCAGTTTGACAGTAGCTGTTCTAGATGTGCCTCTCAAAGAAGCTAGTCGTTTTGGTATCATGAATACAGATGCCAATAACCGTATCGTTGAATTTGAAGAAAAACCTGCACAACCTAAGTCTACCAAGGCTTCTATGGGAATTTATATCTTTGACTGGAAACGTCTCCGCAATATGCTTGTTGCTGCTGAAAAGAGCAATGTGGATATGTCTGACTTCGGTAAGAATGTTATTCCTAACTACCTTGAGTCTGGTGAGAGTGTCTATGCCTATGAATTTAATGGTTACTGGAAAGACGTTGGTACCATCGAATCACTCTGGGAAGCTAATATGGAGTACATTTCCCCAGAAAATGCCTTGGATAGCCGCAATCGTCAGTGGAAGATTTACTCACGCAACTTGATTTCGCCACCAAACTACATTGGTGCCAACGCTCATGTCGAGGATTCTCTAGTAGTAGATGGATGTTTTGTGGATGGAACTGTCAAACACTCTATTCTTTCAACTGGAGCTCAAGTTCGTGGAGGGGCAGAAGTCGTTGATTCTGTCATCATGAGTGGTGCTATTGTTGGTCACGGCGCAAAAATCACTCGTGCTATTATTGGTGAAGGTGCGATTATTGCAGATGGTGTAGAGATTGATGGGACTGACGAAGTACAAGTAGTAGGATACAATGAAGTAGTGGGGGTAGCAACAGATGAAGATTGATAAATATTCAGCCATTTTGGGAAACACAGTTGGTTTTCATGATATGTCAACGTTAACAGAACACCGTCCGGTGGCTAGCTTGCCTTTCGGTGGGAAATACCGTTTGATTGACTTCCCCCTTTCCAGTCTTGCTAATGCTGGTGTTCGCAGTATCTTTGGTATTTTCCAACAAGACAATATTAGCTCAGTCTTTGATCATATTCGTTCAGGTCGAGAGTGGGGATTGTCTACCCTGTTGAGTCACTACTATCTAGGGATTTACAACACACGTGTGGAAAGCAGTACTGTAGGGAAAGAGTACTACCAACAGCTCCTTACTTACTTGAAACGCTCTGGCTCAAACCAAACAGTTTCTCTCAACTGTGATGTTTTGATTAATATTGATTTGAATCAAGTTTTCCATCTGCACAGTGCCACTAAAGGTCCCATTACTGTTGTTTATAAAAAATTGCCTAAGAAATATATTTCAGATGTTAATGCTATCTTAGAAATCGATGAAACAGACCATGTTCTTTCCCACAAACTTTTTGATAGCAAGTCAACGGATGAACTTTTCAATATGTCTACAGACATCTTTGTTGTGGATACACCATGGTTGATTGAACGGCTTGAAGAAGAGGCTCAGAAAGAATATCCTGAAAAGTTGCGCTATGTTCTTCGTGATTTGGCTGCAAAAGAAGGAGCTTTTGCTTACGAATACACAGGATACTTAGCAAACATTCATTCTGTTCAGTCCTATTATCAAGCTAACATCGACATGCTTGAATCTAAAAAGTTCTACTCTCTCTTCTCACCAAATCAAAAGATTTATACAAAAGTTAAGAATGAAGAACCAACCTACTATGCGAATACTTCAAAAGCAAGTACTTCTCAGTTTGCCTCTGGTAGTATCATTGAGGGTGAAGTCGTACAGTCAGTCCTATCACGTAATATTCATGTTCACAAAGATAGTGTGGTGAAAGACAGCATTTTATTCCCTCGAGTTGTGATTGGTCAAGATGCCCAAGTTGAATATGCCATCCTAGACAAAGGAGTTGAAGTTGCGGACGGTGTTGTCATTCGAGGAACAGCAGAACAGCCAGTTGTAGTTAAGAAGGGTGAAACAGTAACAGAGGACATTTATTCATGAAAAT
>CAUSRF010000114.1:0-3467 GCA_963534275.1 uncultured Streptococcus sp. | reverse complement strand
CTTGCTTTTTTTAGTGCCATAACGCCTCCATCTTATCTATTATAACAAGAAACCTGGGCTTTGACAAGCCTCTTAACGAAAGTGATTAACGATAGAGTCCCAGATTGTCTGGGCTTTTTCTTTTATCTTTGCATCCGAAATCGCACGTCCCGCTTCGTCTACAAGATTTTGAGCTCGACTACGAATATCTCCCAACGGATCTTCCGTCTGATTCGTTCCATTTTCAACCACTTGCTGCTTGGTATTTTCTGGTTCAATACCATTTTGTTTATAAGCATTTTCAACTGTAAAAGTGCTACCTGGAGTGTATGGCAAAATGGTATTAGCCATACTTCTAAAGACATGGGCAGCGCCATTAGAGGTCGAACCTGCTAGATAATGATTTTCATCTGTTGTTGGGAAGCCAAGCCAGTGGCTAATCACCACATCGGGAGTATAACCAATCACCCACTGGTCACTGGTATATTCAGGATTGAAAACAGCCTCAGTAGTACCTGTCTTCCCTGCCATGACATAATCTGCTGGCGATGAACTAATCCCTGTCCCATTAGTAAATGTTCCTAGCATCATACTGGTCATTTTATCGGCTACCGACTTATCGATCACTCGTTTTTGGGAATTTTTATGGCTCTTGATGACCTGTCCACTGGCATTTTCGATACGAGTGATGAAATGCGCTTCAGGCATCAGTCCTTCATTAGCAAAGGCTGCATAGGCTTGTGCCATTTGGAGAGGATTCGTCTCTACACCCCCACCTAGGGCAACTCCAAGAACACGATCAACTTTATCCATATTCAAACCAAATCTCGTCCCAGCTTCAAAAGCCTTATTGATCCCCAAATCGTTTACAGTCGCAACCGCTGGGAGGTTGAGTGACTCTGCCAAGGCTTGATACATAGGTACTTCAGGAGATGTCTTAATACCCGCATAGTTATCTACTTGATAACTGTCATACTGCATGGTGTGGTTGTCCAGTTGCTTGTTCAGAGCCCAGCCAGCTTCCACAGCTGGAGTATAAACGACCAAAGGCTTAATCGTCGAGCCTGGACTGCGTTTAGACTGAGTTGCATAGTTAAAATTACGGAAGCCTGTTTTGTCATCACCAGCTACGCGTCCGACAACTCCACGCACTCCACCTGTTTTAGGCTCTAGAGCAACACTACCTGATTCAGCATGCGTCCCGTCTTCTGCTGTTGGAAATAGCGCAGTATTTTCGTAAATAACCTGCATGTTTGCTTGGTAGTTCTGATCAAGTTGCGTATAGATTCGATAGCCATTGTTGACAATCTCTTCTTCTGTCAGATTATACTTGGAAACTGCTTCGTTGACAACTGCGTCAAAATAGGATGGATAACGATAATCAGAAACCTTACCTTCATACTTATCTTGGAGTTGAGAAGCCATATCTACTCCAGCTGCTTCAGTTTCTTGATTTTTATCAATATAGCCTGCTGCAACCATATTTTGTAGCACCGTATCCCTGCGGTTAGTTGAATCTTCAATGGAATTCAAAGGATTATACAACTCTGGTCCCTTGAGCATCCCAGCTAGAGTGGCCGCCTGATCAAGCGTTAGTTGTGAAGCCGATACACCGAAATATTTCTTACTCGCATCCTCTACACCCCAGACGCCATTCCCAAAGTAGGCGTTATTGAGGTACATAGTAAGGATTTGCTCCTTGCTGTATTTTTTTGTCAATTCTAAAGCTAGGAAAAACTCCTTGGCCTTCCGTTCAACAGTTTGATCTTGAGATAGATAGGCATTTTTCGCCAACTGTTGGGTGATGGTAGAACCGCCTCCAGAACGACCTGCTGTGACAATAGCTAGAAAGAAACGACCATAGTTAATTCCATCATTTTTATAGAAGGAACGATCCTCTGTCGCGACGACAGCGTTCTGCAAGTCTTTACTGATATCTGTCAGCTCAACATAGGTTCCCTTTTGACCGGACAGGGCACCTGCCTCTTTTTCTTCACGGTCAAAAATCAGGGTTCGCGTTTTCAAGGCATTTTGCAAGTCATTGACATTGGTGGATTTGGCTATTGCAAATAGGTAGGTCCCTACTAACAAACCAACACTCAAACCTAGTATAACGACAATCTTTGTTAAATGATAGCGACGCCAAAATTTCCGTATTGGGCCTACATGGCCTAATTTTTTTCTATCGCTCCGAGAACGACGCATACTAGTAGAATCAGACTCTGCTGATTCACTCGTTTCTTTTTTAAAAAGAGAAAGAAACTTCTCAAATAATTTATCTATTTTCATGCGTTTATTTTATCATCTTCACCATAGGAACTCAAGAATTTAGCTATTTCCTATCCAAATAGGGCTTTTTTTGTTACAATATCTGTATGCAATTCACATTTACATTACCATCATCCCTGCCTCAAATGACGGTCAAACAATATCTAGAGGAACAACTCCTCATCCCTAGAAAAATCCGCCACTTTCTAAGAACCAAGAAGAATATCTTCATCAATCAAAAACAAGTTCACTGGAACGAGATGGTGAAGCCAGGGGATATTTGCCAATTGACTTTTGACGAGGAAGATTATCCCACAAAGGAAATCCTTTGGGGCAACCCAGACCTCGTTAAAGAAGTTTATCAAGACCAACATCTCATTGTTGTTAACAAACCGGAAGGGATGAAAACGCACGGTAATCAACCAGATGAAATTGCCCTACTCAACCATGTCTCTGCCTACGTCGGGCAAACTTGCTATGTTGTTCATCGCCTGGATATGGAAACAAGCGGTTTAGTGCTTTTCGCCAAAAATCCTTTTATCCTTCCCATTCTCAATCGTTTGTTGGAGAAAAAGGAAATCGCTCGTGAGTACTGGGCACTCGTAGAGGGGCAAATAGGGAGTAAAGAACTTATCTTCCGAGATAAAATCGGTCGTGATAGACACGATCGCAGAAAACGGGTGGTGGATTCTAAAAAGGGGCAATATGCTGAAACACAGGTAAGCCGATTAAAGCAATTTCCAAACAAGACTTCTCTGGTTCGTTGTAAACTAAAGACTGGTCGAACGCATCAGATCCGTGTTCACCTTTCTCATCATAAACATCCTATCGTGGGTGATCCTCTCTATAACTCTAGATCAAAAACAAGTCGGCTAATGCTTCACGCTTTTCGACTGTCCCTTACCCATCCACTTACTTTAGAAAAGTTAAGTTTCACTGCCCTTTCTGATACATTTGAAAGAGAATTAAAAAAGAATGGATGACCGCTAAATCATCCATTTTGTTTTATCTAAAAATAGAAAAAAGCAAGACCAATAGGTCTTGCCTTTATTAACTCATGAATTATTTAGCGATTTTTGCAAAGTATTCAAGAGTACGAACAAGTTGTGCAGTGTATGACATTTCGTTGTCATACCATGATACAACTTTAACCAATTGTTTACCATCAACGTCAAGAACTTTAGTTTGAGTTGCGTCGAACAATGAACCGTAAGACATAC
>CAUSRF010000113.1:0-3502 GCA_963534275.1 uncultured Streptococcus sp. | reverse complement strand
CACCGCGAGGAAATCGAGGCGGATAAGTTTGAAACACGTCAATTTAAAAAAGAAGAACTACTAGCAGCTCAGGCTCAAGAAGAATTGACACAGGAAGTTCCAGAAATCACTGAAGAATCGGCGCCAGTCATAGAGAAACCCGAGACAGTTTCAGAAGAAACGGTGTCAGATTCAGCTGAAACTACAAGCTCAGACGTGATTTTGCCTCCTTTAGGAGAAGAAAACAAAGACTTGGAGTCGCTTGTGTTGGAAAAGCAAGCGCCAGTAGAGGTTGCTGATGAAAAAGAAGAGGAGACACCTATTCTTTCTCGTTCAGCCCAGTCAGAGCCTGAAAGTGATTCTAAGAAGAGAAAGTGGGTGGTTGCGGGATCGGTCTTGGCGGCAGCTCTCGTCTTGGCAGGAAGCTACTATGTCTATCGCCAAGTAACTCGCTCCAACCAAGCCATCCAGTCTTCTCAGTCGTCTTCTAACAATCAAGAAACACAAACGGACCTACAAGAGTTTAATACCCTCTATGATGCCTTCTATACGGATGCTAACAAAACAGCTTTGAAAAATAGTCAGTTTGATAAGCTGGATCAACTAAAGACCTTGTTAGATAAACTTGAAGGTAGCCGAGAGCATACACTTGCAAAATCTAAGTATGATAGCCTAGCAACTCAAATCAAGGCTATCCAAGATATCAATGCCCAGTTTGAGACTCCTGCAATTACCGACGGTGTCTTGGATACCAATGCAAAAATCAAGGCAGATGCTAAATTTACAGAAATTAAAACAGGAAATACAGAGCTAGATAAACTATTAGATAAGGCCATTAGCCTTGGTAAGAGTCAGCAAACAAGTGCCTCTAGTTCAAGTTCAAGTAGCAGTAGTCAGGAAAGTTCAAGCGCAACGACTGATAGTAGTACGAGCAGTTCGTCTGCATCATCTAGTTCTGCATCAAGTGCTCCAACTGCCCCAGCTAGTAATGATACAAACGGAGGCCTGTCTAGCGATGGCGTCAACCTTCAAAGAAGTGTCAGCCGTGTACCATACAACCAATCAGCTGTAGACGATAGCAACAACCCTGCTTGGACCTTTGCTGATGGTGTTCTGGAACAAATCCTAGCAACATCACGTGCTCGCGGTTATATCACAGGCAACCAATATATCCTAGAACGGGTCAATATCGTAAACGGAAATGGTTATTATAACCTCTACAAACCAGATGGAACCTATCTCTTCACCCTCAACTGTAAGACGGGTTACTTTGTCGGGAATGCTTCTGGCCATGCAGATGATTTGGACTACTAAGCAATCGTTACAAAATTCTTTCCTTTCATAGGTAAAAATGATAAAATAAAACATATTAAACAAGAGGAGTGTCACATGACAAAAGCTAACTTTGGTGTCGTAGGTATGGCCGTAATGGGTCGTAACCTTGCCCTAAATATCGAATCCCGTGGTTACACAGTTGCCATTTACAACCGTAGTAAAGAAAAAACAGAAGATGTGATTGCTTGCCATCCTGAAAAGAACTTTGTGCCAAGCTATGACGTGGAAAGCTTTGTAAACTCAATCGAAAAACCTCGTCGTATCATGCTTATGGTTCAAGCTGGACCTGGTACAGATGCAACTATCCAAGCTCTTCTTCCACACCTTGACAAGGGCGATATCTTGATCGACGGAGGAAACACTTTCTACAAAGATACAATCCGTCGTAATGAAGAACTAGCAAACTCAGGCATCAACTTTATCGGAACAGGTGTTTCTGGTGGTGAAAAAGGTGCCCTTGAAGGTCCTTCTATCATGCCTGGTGGACAAAAAGAAGCCTACGAATTGGTTGCTGATGTTCTCGAAGAAATCTCAGCCAAAGCACCAGAAGATGGCAAACCATGTGTGACTTACATCGGTCCTGATGGAGCTGGTCACTATGTGAAAATGGTCCACAACGGTATCGAGTATGGTGACATGCAATTGATCGCAGAAAGCTATGACCTTATGCAACACTTGCTCGGTCTTTCTGCAGAAGATATGGCTGAAATCTTTACTGAGTGGAACAAGGGTGAATTGGACAGCTACTTGATCGAAATCACAGCTGATATCTTGAGCCGTAAAGACGATGAAGGCCAAGACGGACCAATCGTAGACTACATCCTTGACGCTGCAGGTAACAAGGGAACTGGTAAATGGACGAGTCAATCAGCACTTGACCTTGGTGTGCCATTGTCACTCATCACTGAGTCCGTATTTGCACGCTACATCTCTACTTACAAAGAAGAACGTGTGCATGCTAGCAAGGTGCTTCCAAAACCAGCTACCTTCAAGTTTGAAGGAGACAAGGCAGAGTTGATCGAAAAGATCCGTCAAGCTCTTTACTTCTCAAAAATCATTTCTTACGCACAAGGTTTTGCTCAATTACGCGTAGCTTCTAAAGAAAATAACTGGAACTTGCCATTTGCAGACATCGCATCTATCTGGCGTGATGGCTGTATCATCCGTTCTCGTTTCTTGCAAAAGATTACAGATGCTTACAACCGTGATGCAGACCTTGCTAACCTTCTTTTGGATGAGTACTTCTTGGATGTCACTGCTAAGTACCAACAATCTGTTCGTGATATCGTAGCTCTTGCTGTTCAAGCTGGTGTACCAGTACCAACCTTCTCAGCAGCCATCACTTACTTTGATAGCTACCGTTCAGCGGACCTTCCAGCTAACTTGATCCAAGCACAACGTGACTACTTTGGTGCCCACACTTACCAACGTAAAGACAAAGAAGGAACATTCCACTACTCTTGGTATGACGAAAAATAAGTAGGTCTGCCATGGGGAAACGGATTTTATTACTTGAGAAAGAACGAAATCTAGCTCATTTTCTCAGTCTGGAACTCCAAAAAGAGCAATACCGTGTTGATCAGGTAGAGGGGGGGCAAAAAGCCCTCTCCATAGCTCTCCAGACAGACTATGACTTGATTTTACTGAATGCTCATCTGGGGGATATGACGGCTCAGGATTTTGCAGATAAGCTGAGTCGGACTAAGCCAGCCTCAGTTATCATGGTATTGGACCATCGCGAAGAATTGCAAGACCAGATTGAGACAATCCAGCGCTTTGCCGTTTCTTACATCTATAAGCCAGTGATTATTGATAATCTAGTAGCTCGTATTTCAGCGATTTTCCGAGGTCGGGACTTCATTGACCAACACTGTAGTCAGATGAAGGTTCCAACGTCTTATCGCAACCTGCGTATGGATGTAGAACATCATACCGTTTATCGTGGCGAGGAGATGATTGCTCTTACGCGTCGTGAGTATGACCTCTTGGCTACTCTCATGGGAAGCAAGAAAGTCTTGACTCGTGAGCAGTTGTTGGAAAGTGTTTGGAAGTACGAAAGTGCGACAGAGACCAATATCGTGGATGTCTATATCCGTTATCTACGTAGCAAGCTTGATGTAAAAGGTCAAAAAAGCTACATTAAAACCGTGCGTGGTGTTGGTTACACCATGCAAGAATAGAAAAGCAG
>CAUSRF010000112.1:0-3624 GCA_963534275.1 uncultured Streptococcus sp. | reverse complement strand
TCTCAGGTTATATGATATTTAATTTTTCACTTTCCCAAAACTCTAGACACTTAGAGGGTTTAAATCCGATGAAACAAGACTAAATTTGAATTTTACTTTGAAAACCAGTATAATGGTAGAATACTAAATGACTAGAAAGGAAGCCCGATGAACCAATCCATGTCAAATCTCAAATTGGCAGAACGTGGAGCCATTATCAGCATTTCGACCTACCTCCTCTTGTCTGCGGCAAAATTGGCAACTGGACATCTCCTTCATTCTTCCAGTTTGGTAGCCGATGGTTTCAACAACGTGTCGGATATCATTGCAAATGTGGCCCTCTTGATCGGGATTCGGATGGCGCGCCAGCCTGCAGACCGTGATCACCGTTTTGGCCACTGGAAGATTGAAGATTTGGCTAGTTTAATCACTTCCATCATCATGTTCTACGTTGGTTTTGATGTGCTCCGAGATACTATTCAAAAGATTCTCAGTCGAGAACAAACACCCATCGATCCTCTGGGAGCGATTCTAGGAATCATTTCAGCGGCGATTATGTTTTTCGTTTATCTCTATAATACTCGCCTCAGTAGAAAATCCAAATCCAAGGCCCTGAAGGCTGCCGCCAAGGACAATCTTTCCGATGCTGTCACCTCACTTGGTACTTCCGTTGCCATCCTAGCCAGCAGTTTTAATTATCCAATCGTGGATAAACTGGTTGCTATCATCATCACTTTCTTTATCTTAAAGACAGCATATGATATCTTTATCGAGTCTTCCTTCAGTCTTTCTGATGGTTTTGACGACCGTCTGCTGGAGGACTACCAGAAAGCCATCATGGAGATTCCAAAGATTAGTAAGGTCAAGTCCCAAAGAGGTCGCACCTACGGTAGTAATATCTACCTTGACATCACGCTGGAGATGAATCCCGACTTATCAGTCTATGAAAGTCATGAGATTGCAGACCAGGTCGAGTCTATGCTGGAAGAGCGTTTTGGAGTCTTTGATACCGATATCCATATCGAACCTGCTCCTATACCAGAAGACGAAATTTGGGACAATGTCTATAAAAAACTACTCATGCGTGAGCAATTGATTGATCAGGGAAACCAACTAGAAGAACTCCTTGCTGAAGACTTTATCTATATCCGCCAAGATGGAGAACAGATGGATAAGGTGTCCTATCAAGCTGAGAAAGAACTTAAAGCTGCGATTACGGACATTCAGATTACTTCCATTAGTCAGAAAACCAAGCTCATTTGCTATGAGTTAGATGGTATCGTCCATACCAGTATCTGGCGCCGCCACGAGACTTGGCAAAATGTCTTCCACCAGGAAACAAAAAAAGAAGACAAACAGTAACCCTATCCAGTGGATAGGGCTTTTTTGATTGATTTTCTTAACCTAAACTGGCTTATAGCTGTTTGGAAGATTTGGTTTTCGAAGCTTGTTTTGTCTCTTTTCTTGCTTGACGATTTTGCTCAATACGCCATTCTCTTTCATAGTATTTCATGGTATCGTAGACCCTTTCAGGAAGACCTACATCTAATAGAAAGATAGGGATGATCAAATCTGCTGACTGATGAAAAGGGAAACACCTTCTCTTCAGTAGGGCTAGAAGTGATTGGGATCTCACATTATCCTTGTTTTTGAAATAAACTTCAATCCGATAGGAATCCCTATACTTCCCTCAAATCCGAGAGAAGGAAAATTCCTCTACATCAGCCCAAGCATAGAAATGAATGGGTTTCTTTGGATTCGGTTTGTAGTAAAACCCTTGAACAGTACATCTCAAATATTCCTTATCGGAGCTTAAAAGTCTGTAGGTCTGATAAACTACGACTCCGGCGCAAAAAAGTACAAGCAGCATTAACAAAAAACTTATCGTATGAAGTCTGGTCCCCTTTTGCGAATACGAATGGAGATAATAGAGAAGTAACAAGAAGAAAAGTACAGAAGCTAGGCCAAACAAGGCATTCCAAATGATTTTCTTTGGACTACGTTTAATGACTTTTCCTTCCATCATGCTAACTCACTTAAATATTCATAGCGTTCATATTTTTCAAGGAGTTCTTCGTTTTTTTCATCGAGCTCTTTCTGAAGTGTCGCAAGTTTACCAAAATCAGAGCCATTGGCCTGCATCTCCTCTTCAATAGCAGCGATACGGTTTTCTAAGGACTCAATATCTGCTTCAATGCTTGCCCACTCCTGCTTTTCTTGGTAGGTCATGCGTTTCTTATCTTCTCTGACCTTGACCACTTTTTCCTTTTCGGCCTTTTGAACTTGATTGACCATCTCTGTTTCAAAAGCTTTTTCGTCAAGGTAGTCTGTGTAATGACCAAAGAAAGGACGAATGTTGCCATTCTCAAAGGCCAGAATCTTAGTCGCTACCTTATCCAAGAAATAGCGATCGTGGCTAACTGTTAAAACAGGCCCAGCAAAACCTTGCAAGAAATTCTCTAAAACTGTCAAGGTCGCAATGTCTAGGTCATTTGTCGGCTCGTCCAAGAGAAGAACATTTGGTTTTTCCAAAAGCAATTTGAGAAGATAGAGGCGTTTTTTCTCTCCACCAGACAATTTCTCAATCAAGGTTCCATGCGTCGAACGCGGAAAGAGGAACTGCTCCAGCAACTCAGCGATGGAAGTCGTAGAACCACCACTAGTCTTAACCTCTTCTGCTACTTCCTGCAGGTAATTGATGACTCGTTTGCTTTCATCCAAGCCTTCGATTTGTTGAGAGAAATAAGCGATACGAACGGTTTCCCCAATCACAACTTGACCTGCTGTCGGCTCAAGACTTCCTGCAATCAGATTAAGAAGAGTTGACTTCCCAACACCATTATCACCAACGATACCGATACGGTCTTTGGCTTGCACCAAGAAGTTAAAATCTTGTAAAATCGGCTTGTTCTCATAAGCGAAGGAAACATCTTTAAACTCGATGACCTTCTTACCAATCCGACTGGTCTCAAAGTTCATGGTTAAGTCTGTCTCAGTAGGATTATCTGAAACTTCCTTTTTCAAGTCGTGGAAACGATTGATACGAGCCTGCTGCTTGGTCGCACGTGCTTGCGGTTGTCGGCGCATCCAGGCCAATTCTTGCTTATAGAGTTGTTCCTTTTTGTGGAGAAGTGCCGCGTCACGCTCATCTTGTTCTGCTTTGAGACGAACATAGTCCTGATAATTGCCCTGATACTCCGTCAAACCAGCTCGGTCCAACTCGAAAATTCGTGTTGACAACGCGTCTAGGAAATAGCGATCATGGGTGATAAAGAGAACCGTCTTCTTGGAATTTTTCAAAAAGAGTGTCAGCCACTCAATGGTCGCAATGTCCAGATGGTTGGTCGGCTCATCCAGTAACAAGAGGTCGTGGTTTCCTAGGAGAACTTGCGCCAACTGAACCCGTCTTCTCAGACCACCTGACAATTCCCCAACTGGAGTCGACAAGTCCTGAATCCCCAGCTTGCTGAGAACGGTCTTGACCTGACTTTCGATTTCCCAAGCTTGGAGAGAATCCATCTCAGCCATGACCCGTTCCAAACGAGCCTGCTTGTCCTCAGTGTAGTTGAGCATGAGGAGTTCATACTCACGAATGAGCTGGATTTCCTTGAGGTCGCTAGATAGAACCGTATCCAAGACCGTCTT
>CAUSRF010000111.1:0-3671 GCA_963534275.1 uncultured Streptococcus sp. | reverse complement strand
CTCATGAAACGCATTCTCAAGCAGTTGAACTTGGATCCGAAAAAATGGAATGAACGGACAATCTTGGGAAGCATTTCCAATGCTAAGAATGACCTGATTGATGATGTGGCTTATGCTGCCCAAGCTAGCGATATGTACACGCAAATCGTGGCTCAGTGTTACACAGCCTATCAGAAAGAGCTTCGTCAGTCTGAGTCCGTTGACTTTGATGATTTGATTATGTTGACCCTGCGTCTTTTCGATCAAAATCCTGATGTTCTGACTTACTACCAGCAAAAGTTCCAGTACATCCATGTTGATGAGTACCAGGATACCAACCATGCTCAGTATCAACTAGTCAAACTTTTGGCATCTCGCTTTAAAAATATCTGTGTGGTTGGGGATGCAGACCAGTCTATCTACGGTTGGCGCGGTGCGGATATGCAGAATATCTTGGACTTTGAAAAAGATTACCCTCAAGCCAAGGTGGTTTTACTAGAAGAAAATTACCGTTCAACCAAAACTATTCTGCAAGCCGCCAATGATGTTATAAAAAACAATAAAAATCGTCGTCCTAAGAATCTCTGGACCCAGAATGCTGATGGGGAACAAATCGTCTACTACCGAGCTAACGATGAACAAGACGAGGCTGTTTTTGTAGCCAAAACCATTGATGAACTCGGTCGCAGCCAAAACTTCCTTCACAAAGACTTTGCAGTTCTTTATCGAACTAATGCGCAATCCCGTACTATTGAGGAAGCCCTGCTCAAGTCCAATATTCCTTATACCATGGTTGGAGGGACCAAGTTCTACAGCCGTAAGGAAATTCGTGATATTATCGCTTATCTCAACCTCATCGCCAATCCTAGCGATAATATCAGTTATGAGCGCGTGGTCAATGAGCCTAAGCGTGGTGTCGGACCAGGAACGGTAGAGAAAATTCGGGATTTTGCGAATATGCAAGAAATGTCCATGCTGGATGCTTCCGCCAATATCATGTTGTCTGGTATCAAAGGGAAAGCAGCCCAATCTATCTGGGATTTTGCCAATATGATTCTGGATTTGCGGGAGCAACTGGACCAATTAACCATTACAGAGTTGGTCGAAGCGGTTCTGGAAAAAACAGGCTACGTGGATATTCTTAATGCCCAAGCAACCTTGGAGAGCAAGGCTCGGGTTGAGAATATCGAAGAGTTCCTATCTGTTACTAAGAATTTTGATGACAATCCTGATAGTCAAGAAGAGGAAACAGGTTTAGATAAACTCAGTCGTTTCTTGAATGACCTAGCCTTGATTGCCGATACAGATTCTGGCAGTCAGGAAACATCGGAAGTGACCTTGATGACCTTGCATGCAGCTAAAGGTCTGGAATTTCCAGTTGTCTTTATCATCGGGATGGAGGAAAATGTCTTTCCACTTAGTCGAGCAGTTGAGGATCCTGATGAGCTGGAAGAAGAACGCCGTTTGGCCTATGTAGGTATCACGCGCGCTGAAAAGATCCTCTATCTGACCAATGCCAACTCTCGCTTGCTTTTCGGTCGTACTAGCTACAACCGCCCAACACGTTTCATCAATGAAATTAGCTATGACTTGCTTGAATATCAAGGCTTGGCTCGTCCAGCTAATACCAGTTTCAAGGCTTCTTATAGCAATGGTGGAATTGCCTTCGGTCAAGGAATGAGTTTGGCTCAGGCGCTTCAGGACCGTAAACGCAAGGCTGCACCAAGCTCTATCCAGTCAAGTGGTCTCACGTTTGGACAGTTTGCAGCAGGAAATAAAAATGATACGAGCTGGTCCATTGGTGATATTGCCCTCCACAAGAAGTGGGGAGAGGGCACTGTTCTAGAAGTGTCAGGTAGTGGCGATACTCAGGAACTAAAAATCAATTTCCCAGAAGTAGGTTTGAAAAAACTCTTAGCTAGCGTAGCCCCAATTGAGAAAAAAATCTAATTATCCATCCTTCTCACGAATAATAAAGTGAGGAGGATTTTTATGTACAGTATTTCATTCCAAGAAGATTCACTTTTGCCGAGAGAAAGATTGGTTAGAGAAGGAGTAGAATCTCTGAGCAATCAAGAATTGTTAGCTATACTACTCAGAACGGGAACGCGTCAAGCAAATGTTTTTGAAATTTCACAGAAAGTCTTGAACAGTTTAACTAGTCTAACGGATTTGAAAAAAATGACTCTGCAGGAATTACAGAGTCTGTCAGGTATTGGACGGATTAAAGCCATTGAATTACAAGCGGTGATTGAACTGGGGCATCGCATTCACAAGCATGAAACCCTTGAGATGGAAAGTATCCTCAGTAGTCAAAAACTTGCTAAGAAAATGCAACAGGAACTTGGAGACAAAAAACAAGAGCACCTAGTGGCGCTCTATCTCAATACTCAAAATCAAATCATTCATCAGCAGACCATTTTTATCGGAACCGCGACACGCAGTATTGCAGAACCAAGGGAAATCCTTCACTATGCCCTCAAGCATATGGCTACCTCTGTCATTCTCGTTCACAATCATCCATCCGGTGCTGTAGCTCCTAGTCGAAATGACGATCATGTCACTAAGCTAGTAAAGGAAGCTTGTGAACTGATGGGACTGGTTTTCCTAGATCATCTGATTGTCTCTCACTCTGCTTACTTTAGTTACCGTGAAAAGACAGATCTGATTTAAAGTTCATTAACAACATAGTCAAATAGCGTTTTATCTTTGGGGCGGTTTTCAAAGAGAAATTCAGGATGCCATTGAACACCAAGATAAGGAAAACCGTCCGTAGTTGTCACAGCCTCAATGATTCCATCTTTAGGATCATGTGCTACAACCTTAAGATTTGAAGCTAGATCCTTAATGCTCTGATGGTGGAAGGAGTTGATATGAGAAATTTCTCCGTAGATTTCTCGGAGAATCGTATCAGGCTCAGTAGCAAGGCGTTGGGTCGTGTATTCGGCAGAACAATCCTGCCAATGGTCTTCGATATCTTGGTATAGAGTTCCACCCATTGCAACGTTAAAAAGCTGAGTACCACGACAAACAGAAAAAATCGGTTTTTTCTGCTTGATCGCTTCCCTGATAAGAGCTAATTCAAACTGGTCTCTTTGAAGGTGGTAGTCATCGCTGTCAATTGTTTTGGGTTCACCATAGAATTTTGGATCGACGTTTTGCCCACCTGTTAGGATGAGTTTATCAATCATCGTGATGTAATGGCTTGCCATTTCTTGATCACCAATCGGTAGGATGATGGGAATTCCACCAGCGTCCTTGACTCCTTCAACAAAGCCTTTTGCTGCATAGCTCATCATGATATCATCATCTGGATGAGCTTTTTCATTTCCTGTAATCCCAATAACTGGTTTATTCATAAATGCTTTTGCTTTCTAATCCTCTTTCCGCATAAAATAGAGGAGAGTTTGGAGTTCACTTGTCAAATCGACATACTGAACGACCACATCTTTTGGAAGGTGCAGGTGAACAGGGGAAAAGCTGAGAATGCCTTTTATACCTGCATCGATCAAAAGATTGGCAACTTCTTGTGATTTAACACTTGGAACAGTTAGGATAGCAGTTTTAACATCTGCGTCCTTGATCTTTTCCTTGATTTGAGATATACCATAGATGGGAATCCCGTCAGCAGTCTGAGTACCGACTTCAGGATGGTCATCTAGGTCAAAGGCCATGATAATCTTCATCTTGTT
>CAUSRF010000110.1:0-3702 GCA_963534275.1 uncultured Streptococcus sp. | reverse complement strand
AGTATCAGTGGGAGTTGAAAAATCAGGTCTATATGCATCTGCACAGTCCCCACACCGCTCCCTACACAAGTTCTCGTGATGCTATGAGTAAGTATCCGGAACGTTGCACGGCGGTAGGCCTTCGCTTAAATGAAGATTCCACTTTAGAGCTCTTTGCGCCCTATGGTTTAGAGGATATTTTGAACTTTCAGATTTCCCCGACTCCTCATTTCCTAGAGAATGAAGACCGAATGAAACTCTATCAAGAACGCTTGTCCAAGAAAAATTGGCAAGAAAAATGGAAAAATCTGACTTTCTCGAAAAACTTAAGAAAAATTTAAGCTAGGAGGTGTATACTGAATTCATAAGTTAAGAGGAACTTAACTTACACTCCTAAAACTTTTTCATAATAATCTCCCTATAAAATAAAGTCGCCCAATCAGGCGACTTATTTTTTGTTTGCCTGCAAGCAGGGGCAGTAACTTAGCAATAGAAGAATAGAGGGAAATATGGTATAATGAAACGATAGATTTTTGAATAGGAATATAATCATGTTCGGATTTTTTAAGAAAGATAAAGCTGTAGAAGTTGAGGTTCCAACACAGGTTCCTGCTCATATTGGAATCATCATGGATGGGAATGGTCGCTGGGCTAAAAAACGGATGCAACCACGAGTTTTTGGTCATAAGGCGGGGATGGAAGCCCTCCAAAAGGTGACCAAGGCAGCTAACAAGATGGGAGTTAAGGTCATCACAGTCTATGCCTTTTCAACGGAAAATTGGACGCGCCCAGATCAAGAGGTCAAGTTTATCATGAACTTGCCAGTCGAGTTTTATGATAACTACGTCCCTGAATTACATGCAAATAATGTTAAGATTCAGATGATTGGGGAGACAGACCGTCTGCCTAAGCCGACGTTTGAAGCTTTGAAAAAAGCAGAGGAGTTGACCAAGAACAATACAGGCTTGATTCTCAATTTTGCCCTTAATTATGGTGGTCGTGCTGAAATCACGCAGGCTCTTAAGAGCTTGACTCAGGAAGTTCTAGATGCCAAAATCAATCCTGGCGATATCACAGAAGATATGATTGGGGACTACCTTTTCACGCAACGCCTACCAAAGGATTTGCGAGACCCAGATTTGATTATCCGCACGAGTGGTGAGTTACGTTTGAGTAATTTCTTGCCATGGCAAGCAGCCTATAGCGAGCTTTATTTTACGGATACCTTGTGGCCTGATTTTGATGAAGCTGCTCTGCAGGAAGCTATTGCTGCCTTTAACCATCGCAATCGCCGATTTGGAGGAGTTTAGGAGAAGATATGACCAAGGATTTACAAAAGAGAACATTGTTTGCAGTATTGGCCCTGGCCATTTTCCTCCCAGTCTTATTTGTGGGAGGGCTCTTGTTGCAGATAGGAATTGGTTTATTAGCGATGCTGGCTGTCCATGAACTCTTGCACATGAAGGGGCTAAAGACCATGACCATCGAGGGCACCTTGACCCTCTTTGCGACCTTTGCCCTCACAATCCCCTTAGAAAATTACCTAACTTTTTTGCCAGTTGATGGGAATGTGGTTGCCTACAGCGTTCTTATTACAATTATGCTAGGGACCACCGTTTTCAGTAAAAGCTATACCATTGAAGATGCAGTTTTCCCGATTGCGATGAGCTTTTATGTTGGTTTTGGCTTTAATGCCTTACTAGATGCTCGGGTGGCGGGTTTTGACAAGGTGCTTCTGGCCCTCTTTATCGTCTGGGCGACAGATAGCGCAGCTTACCTGATAGGGATGAATTTTGGCAAGCATAAGTTGGCTCCGAGAGTCTCTCCCAATAAGAGTATTGAGGGCTTTATCGGTGGTATTCTAGGTGCGGTACTAGTAACAGCAATCTTCATGCTGGTAGACAGCACAGTTGCTCTCCCTTATGGAATTTATAGAATGAGCCTCTTTGCCATCTTCTTCAGTGTGGCAGGTCAGTTTGGTGACTTGATTGAGAGTGCTATGAAACGCCATTTCGGTGTCAAGGATTCTGGGAAATTTATCCCGGGGCATGGTGGAGTGTTGGATCGCTTTGACAGTATGCTAGTTGTCTTTCCTATCATGCACTTGTTTGGCCTCTTCTAAAGAAAGGAATATTGAATGATTGGATTGCTAACCTTTATCCTAGTTTTTGGGATTATCGTGGTAGTGCATGAGTTTGGACATTTTTATTTTGCCAAGAAATCAGGCATTTTAGTCCGTGAGTTTGCTATTGGTATGGGCCCCAAGATTTTTGCCCATATCGGTAAGGATGGTACTGCTTATACCATTCGGATCCTTCCTCTAGGAGGGTATGTTCGTATGGCTGGTTGGGGTGATGATGCGACGGAGATCAAGACAGGAACCCCAGTCAGTTTAACACTTGCAGAGGATGGTAAGGTCAAACGAATCAACCTCTCAGGGAAGAAACTGGATCAAACAGCTCTCCCTATGCAGGTAACCCAGTTTGACTTTGAAGACAAGCTCTTCATTAAAGGCTTGGTCTTGGAAGAAGAAAAAACCTTCACAGTGGATCATGATGCAACAGTTGTTGAGGCAGATGGAACCGAAGTGCGTATCGCTCCTCTGGATGTACAGTACCAAAATGCTTCTATCTGGGGCAAGCTCATCACCAACTTTGCAGGTCCCATGAATAACTTTATCTTAGGTGTTGTTGTTTTTTGGATACTGATCTTTTTGCAGGGTGGTGTTAGAGATACGCAGACCAATCTCTTTCATGTCATGCCAGAGGGAGCTTTGGCTAAGGTGGGAGTAGCTGAGACTGCTCAAATCACCAAGATCGGCTCGCATGAAGTTAAGAATTGGCAAGACTTGACCCAAGCTGTGGAAGCAGATACTAAGGATAAGACTGCCCCGACCTTAGATGTGACTATTTCTGAAAATGGTAGTGACAAACAAGTAACGGTTACCCCAGAAGAAAATCAAGGTCGTTACCTTCTAGGTGTTCAACCGGGGATTAAGTCAGATTTTCTGTCCATGTTTGTAGGTGGTTTTACAACCGCTGCCGATTCAGCACTCCGAATTCTCTCAGCTCTGAAAAATCTGATTTTCCAACCGGATTTGAACAAGCTAGGTGGACCTGTTGCTATCTTTAAAGCAAGTAGTGATGCTGCTAAAAATGGAATTGAGAATGTCTTGGACTTCTTGGCAATGATTTCTATCAATATTGGGATTTTTAATCTTATTCCGATTCCAGCCCTGGATGGTGGTAAGATTGTGCTCAATATCCTGGAAGCTATCCGCCGCAAACCATTGAAACAAGAAATTGAAACCTATGTCACCTTGGCCGGAGTGATCATCATGGTTGTCTTGATGATTGCTGTGACTTGGAATGACATTATGCGACTCTTTTTTAGATAATCGAGGAATATTATGAAACAAAGTAAAATGCCTATCCCAACGCTTCGCGAAATGCCAAGCGATGCTCAAGTTATCAGCCATGCTCTTATGTTACGAGCTGGTTATGTTCGTCAAGTCTCAGCAGGTGTTTATTCTTACCTACCACTTGCCAACCGTGTGATTGAAAAAGCTAAAAACATCATGCGCCAAGAATTTGATAAGATTGGTGCCGTTGAGATGTTGGCTCCTGCCCTTCTCAGTGCAGAGTTGTGGCGTGAATCAGGCCGTTATGAAACCTATGGTGAAGACCTTTATAAACTAAAAAACCGTGAAAAATCAGACTTTAT
>CAUSRF010000109.1:0-3713 GCA_963534275.1 uncultured Streptococcus sp. | reverse complement strand
TCCAAGAGTTTGCGGTTATATGATTGATCGTAGTTTGATCCAACAAGTCCAACAAATTTCATTCTTTCGGTCTCCTATCTTACAAATTTTCCCAGTCGAATTCTTCAGCATCTTTACGAAGCAATTCTTGTGCATTGCGCAATTTCTCAGTAATCTTCACAAAGATACGGAAGTCATCAAAGATGGCATCCAATTTCTTGATGACATCAAGGTCAACCAAGTCGCCACTTGGGTTAAATGCTTGAAGAGAGTGAGAAAGCAAGAATTCATCTGGTAGAACATTTGCCTTAATTTCAGGAGCGTTCAAGATTTGACGAAGTTGCAATTGGGCACGAGATGAACCAAGTGTACCATATGAAGCACCAGTGATCATGATTGGTTTGTTCAAAAGTGGGTAGATTCCATAAGATAGCCAAGCAAGAGCGCTCATCAAAACTGCAGGGATAGAGTGATCGTACTCAGGAGTACCGATAATGACACCATCAGATGCTTCGATTTTAGCAGCAATTTCAAGAATTTCAGCAGGAAGAAGTTTATCCGCTGGTTTGTTGAAAACAGGAATATCCTTGATTTCAACGAGTTCAATTTCAGCTTTATCCGCAAAGTGTTTTTGCATGTATTGGAGCAATTGGCGATTTGTAGAACGTTTAGAGTTCGTTCCAACAATGGCAATAAGTTTTAGCATGAGATTTCCTTTCTCTTTTTACATAATACAATTTTGAAGGCCTGAAGAACAAGCAAGGCGTCCCTCTTTGTCGATGAGGATGGCTTCGATACCATCTAAACTTTCGATTTGCCAGAGGATAGAAGCGCTACGTTCTCCGAATAGACGGGTTGTCCAAATCTCGCCATCAACGGATTTATCAGAGATAATCGTTAGGCTAGCGAGGTCTGTTTCGACAGGAAATCCTGTCGCGCTATCAAAAATATGGTGATAGTCTTTTCCATCTACTGTCAGGTGGCGTTCATAGATACCTGAAGTGACGACGGATTTGTTAGAAGCAGGAATGGTTAGGAGATGATTGCCACGAGGATTTCGCGGATCTTGAATACCAATCTGCCAGGCTTTCCCATCTTTGGCTTGATTATTCCCGATAGTGAGAATATTTCCTCCGAGATTGATCAAGGCAGAAGTGACTCCGTGTGCTTTTAAATACTGGGCAACCTTATCTGCACTATAGCCCTTAGCCAAACAACCTAGATCGAGCTTCATTCCTTTCTTCTCTAAAAAGACAGTAGAGCTAGTCGGATCTAACTTGATAAAATGTGGGTCAACTAGAGGCAAGACAGCTTCGATTTCGTTTAGCTCTGGGAGTCGGGCATCTGCAAAGCCGATTCGCCAGGTTTGAATCAAGGGGCCAATACTGATATTGAGATGGCTAGATGGAGCTAGGCTGTGTTCTAGTCCAAGAGCAATCAGTTCAAATAGGTCAGGATGAACCTTTACAGATGCAATTCCAGCCTGGTGATTGATTTCCATCAGTTCGGATTCTTGACTGTTGGCGTTGAAGCGGTACTCGAGCTCTTTGAGCAAATCAAAGGCTCCTTGAAGCAGGCAATCGGCCTGTTCATCTACTAATGAAATGGTGATAGTTGTTCCCATTAGCCGTTCAGAACGTGAACGAAGAGGCAAGCTACCAACTCCTTTCTACTTCATAGGAAATCTTCTAAGTTATGTTAAATTCTATGATGATTTAACCCCTTACATTTTCTTTCCATGTTTCTAGCATAACATAAAGTCAGCGTTTTCACAAATAATTTTTGACAAAAAGTCAAGAAATATGCTTAAAAAATATAAAATATGGGATAGGAACTCAAAACAATTAATATAATAAGGCTCTTTTTACTGAAAAAAAGAGAAATCTAAGCAAATTCCTTGTAAACGCTAACAGTAAATGTTATACTAGAAAGGTAAATCATAAATTAAAGGTAGGAATTTTTCTATGAGTAAAATCGTTGTAGTTGGTGCTAACCACGCTGGTACAGCATGTATCAATACTATGTTGGACAACTTCGGACATGAAAATGAAATCGTTGTATTTGACCAAAACTCAAATATTTCATTCCTTGGTTGTGGAATGGCGCTTTGGATCGGGGAACAAATTGATGGCCCAGAAGGTCTCTTCTACTCTGATAAAGAAAAATTGGAAGCAAAAGGTGCTAAAGTTTACATGAACTCACCAGTTCTTTCAATTGACTACGATAATAAAGTTGTGACTGCAGAAGTTGAAGGAAAAGAGCACAAAGAGTCTTACGACAAATTAATCTTTGCGACTGGTTCAACTCCAATCTTGCCTCCAATCGAAGGTGTTGAAATTGTTAAGGGCAACCGCGAATTCAAAGCAACACTTGAAAATGTTCAATTTGTTAAGTTGTACCAAAACGCTGAAGAAGTTATTGAGAAACTTGAAGACAAGAGCAAGCACCTTGAGCGCATTGCCGTTGTTGGTGGTGGTTACATCGGTGTAGAACTTGCTGAAGCCTTCGAGCGTCTTGGAAAAGAAGTGGTTCTAGTAGATATCGTAGACACTGTCTTAAATGGTTACTATGACAAAGACTTCACTCAAATGATGGCGAAGAACTTGGAAGATCATAACATCCGCTTGGCACTAGGTCAAACAGTAAAAGCAATCCAAGGTGATGGCAAAGTTGAACGCCTGGTAACAGACAAAGAAACATTTGATGTGGATATGGTGGTTCTTGCAGTTGGTTTCCGTCCGAACACGGCCCTTGCTGATGGTAAGATTGAACTCTTCCGCAACGGTGCCTTTCTTGTAGATAAGAAACAAGAAACATCTATTCCAGGTGTATACGCTGTTGGTGACTGTGCAACTGTTTATGACAACGCTCGTAAAGACACTAGCTACATCGCGCTTGCTTCAAATGCTGTTCGTACTGGTATCGTTGGTGCTTACAATGCTTGTGGACATGAACTTGAAGGAATCGGTGTGCAAGGATCAAACGGTATCTCAATTTACGGACTTCACATGGTTTCAACTGGTTTGACTCTTGAGAAAGCAAAAGCTGCTGGTTATAACGCAACTGAAACTGGCTTTAACGATCTTCAAAAACCTGAATTTATCAAACATGACAATCACGAAGTTGCTATCAAGATTGTCTTTGACAAAGACAGCCGTGAAATTCTTGGTGCTCAAATGGTATCACGTGATTCTGCTATCAGTATGGGAATCCACATGTTCTCACTTGCTATCCAAGAACATGTGACAATTGACAAGTTGGCCTTGACAGACCTATTCTTCTTGCCACACTTTAACAAACCTTACAACTACATCACAATGGCTGCACTTACAGCTGAAAAATAAAAAAATGAGCTATCTGGCCTTAAGTTAAGGTCAGATAGTTTTTTAATCATTTTGTACCCATACAATTATGATTTTTTTATCTTGAGGTTCATTCTTTTCTGGCTTAAAATGGAATGGTAGCTACCAATACAAGTAAAGAGGAAAAAGAAATGACTGAAAATCGTTATGAACTAAATAAAAACTTGGCGCAGATGCTCAAGGGCGGTGTTATCATGGATGTACAAAATCCTGAACAGGCCCGTATCGCAGAGGCTGCTGGCGCGGCTGCTGTTATGGCCTTAGAGCGGATTCCAGCTGATATTCGTGCAGCTGGCGGTGTTTCCCGTATGAGTGACCCAAAGATGATTAAGGAAATCCAAGAAGCGGTGAGCATTCCAGTGATGGCCAAGG
>CAUSRF010000108.1:0-3745 GCA_963534275.1 uncultured Streptococcus sp. | reverse complement strand
GGATTGGCTACATGCAAGATATAACCGATACCATTGGCCTCAAGAACGATATATTTAGCAGTGATTTTGGTAATGATACCTTTAAGATATTCGTACATAATTTTTCTCCATTATTTTGCCTATCTAGTATACCATATTTCCCCAAGACAGACTGCAACAAAAGGTGCAACCTCTGATTGACAAATAGTACAGGAGATTGTATTCTCATTATAAGTAAAAATTGTTAGGATAGAAGTAGAAAAAGGAGGATAGAATAATGAAACTCGCAGAAAAACTATTTGAGCTCCGAAAGGAAAAAGGTTGGTCCCAAGAAAAGCTAGCAGAACAAATCAATGTTTCTCGGCAAAGTATCTCCAAATGGGAGTCTGGACAAGTCCTTCCTGAAATCGAAAAAATTATTGAATTAAGCAAGATTTTTCAAGTGACAACTGACTATCTACTACTGGATGAAAACTCTGAAAAAGGTTCCACAGCAGTGATTTTGGAGGAAGACAAGGACAAATACTATAAAGAAGTTAAGTCCTTTGGTCTCTGGCAAGTGATTTATATTTTCGTATTGGCTCTGGCTATCTATCTCTTTTTAGCCGGTTCTAGTTTCCCAGCTGAATTCACTGCTTGGATCTGGCTAACCTTCGTTCTCTTAATCGCTTCTGCAATTGCTATCAACAAGACTCTCAAAACAAAAGAACTTCACCTTGATAAGATGATTGGTATCGAAAAAACTTCAGCAGAATTCAATAGAAAAAAGTGACGGAGATGGAAGTATCCAACCATCCTTTCTTTTAAAGAAGAACAAGCAACCTTGTTTCACATCTTATATAAAATTTCCATGATAAAACGCATAATACCAAGGTTTTTGAATACCTGATATTATGCGTTTTTTCTGATTTTAAAGACTTTTGATCAGCTTCCCTTACTCAGCATGAGTTGTTTCATTTGCAAAAGAAATGATCGCTTCTTTGAGCTCATCTCCACTGAGTAAACGGAACTCCTCAATTTTCTGATTGATCGCTTCTAGTGGCATGACATTAACCTTACCAACGAAAATCTTGTCCATGACTTGGTTATCAACCAATTCGGTCGAAACCAAGAGTTCTTCATAGAGTTTTTCCCCTGGTCGAATCCCGACTTCAACGATTGGAATTTCGCTTTCGGTATGTCCGCTTAGAAGGACCATTTTCTTAGCCAAATCATAAATCTTGACTGGTTTGCCCATGTCAAGGATAAAGACCTCTCCGTCCTTAGCATAAGCGCCAGCATGGATTACCAGACGACTAGCCTCAGGAATGGTCATGAAGTAACGTGTCATACGGAAGTCTGTCACCGTTACAGGACCGCCTTCAGCAATCTGGCGTTCAAAGACAGGAATCACGCTACCACGGCTACCGAGAACATTCCCAAAACGAACTGCACAGTAGGTGGATTTGCTACGTTGGTTAAAGCCAGTGACAATCAACTCTGCCACGCGCTTGGTTGCGCCCATAACATTCGGTGGATTGACCGCCTTATCAGTCGAAATCATAACCATCTTAGGTACCTTAGCTGCATCAACAGCCTTAGCAACGTTGTAGGTTCCGAGGATATTGTTTTTGAAGGCTTCTTTTGGATTGCGCTCCATCATCGGAACGTGCTTGTGGGCAGCAGCATGGTAGACAATGGCTGGTTTGTACTGTTCAAACACCTGCAAAAGACGATCATAGTCCTGAATATCTGCAATGACAGGAACATAATCAATCCCTTGGAATGTACGGATCAATTCATGATAAACGAGATAGATGGAGTTTTCACCATGTCCAAGCAAGACGATACGCTCTGGATTGAAGCGGCTAACCTGACGACAAATCTCTGAACCAATCGAACCACCAGCTCCTGTCACCAAGATAGTCTTGCCTGTAAGTTCTGCACCCAGACGAGATTCGTCAAGACGAATTTCCTGACGACCTAAAAGGTCTGTGATGTCAATTTTCTGGAAGCCACTACCTGGTTGGTGAAGCCCCTGAACAACTGTCTCAACCTTGGGCATCTTGTAACATTTGATACCGAGTTTATTACACATCTGCAAGATGCGTTCGTACTCTGATGGGTCAAGCGAAGGGATGGCTACGATGACTCGCTCGATTTGGTGACGTTTGGCCAATTCAGGCAGATTATCATAGGAGCCCAAAACTGGGATTCCACCTAGTTTTTGTCCCTTTTTCTTTTCATCGCTATCCAAAATTCCCACTAACTCGAGGTCACTAGTTGGGTGTTGGTAGCTATTCATAAAGAGAGCACCACCATCGCCAGCACCAATCAAGAAGGTACGACGGTGCTCGCCATCCCCACTACCCTGCTTGCGCTTAGAATAAATCAACTGCCAAGTGATACGAGGAAGCAAGATGAGGAAGGTACTCAACAAGATAAAGAGCACGATGAAACGGATAGAAAATAGTGGAAGAAAGGCGTAGCAAATCCCATAGGAAAGAACACTACTAAGTGTCACTCCGAAAAAGATTTTCATGAAATCCGTAATCTTACTATAGCGACTAATACTAGCATTAAGCCCCCAAAATCCAATCATGATTTGATAGAAGAGGAAGGCCAAACCAGTATAGATAACATAGTCCACAGGCGCTGGGTTAATCAAGCCATAAAAGAGAATGTAGGACACAATGATGGAAACCACCATACTAACAATGTCAAATACACCCCAAAACACCTGTTTTTGCTGTTTATTTAAAATTTCAACCAGATCAATCACGTAATCTGTTAGTTTTTTATTCATAGGAATTTACTCTCCCTTAAAAGAATGCAAATAAATATATTGTTATTATAACATTTTTTGGCTATTTTATCTTTTACAAGCCTATTTATTTTTTCTTAATAATTTCACAAAAATAAACTGACGTACAAAGCCTGGACAAAGTGCGACGACCGCCTGAATAGCAATGCTTTTCGCATATTCCATGTAGGAAATTTGCCCTCGCTCAAGCATGCGTTGACGAGCCTGACGATAGAGTTTGAGGTAGCGCAAACCACCTCGACGTTCAAACATTCCTGCACCGACACGAACCTTACACAAGATCTGATCCAGGTTTCCAGTCTTAGCTCCTGCGGCAATCATATTGAGCCATAGAAGGTCATCCTCCATATAAAGTCCGTCTTCGTAGTTGCCTGCCTTGAGAACCATATCCTTCTTGAACATGACAGTCATGTGGTTGAAGGCACTTCTCATCCTTTGGTAAGCCACAATATCTGCGTGCTGAGTTGGAACACGACGGTAAGAAACAATCTCGTCAGGGTTGTCAATAAATTCTGCAATATGCCCACCTAAGAGATCTAGATTTTCCTCTTCCATTAGTTGGACTTGCTTTTCGAAGCGGTCAGCTACCGCTATATCATCTGTATCCATTCGAGCGATGATATCGTACTGACACTGTAAAACACCGTATCGAAGAGCCAAACCTAAACCTTGATTTTCTTCTAAGGGGCACCGTTTAACTGGAATGTCTGACTGAGCTTCCACTTCATCTAGCACCTGATAGAGTTCGGGTGTGAGGGGCCCATCCTCTACGAGAACAAGCTCACTTGGTTTCAAGGTCTGGTTTTGAACACTTTTGATGGCATCTCTCAAAAATGTCGGATTTTCCTTTACATAGACCGACATCAAGACGCTGATTTTTTGCTTTTCAGACACAGTTTTTCTCCAATTTATAGATTTCCTTCCACTATTTTATCACAAAATTTCCTAGTTTCCTATTTTTAT
>CAUSRF010000107.1:0-3766 GCA_963534275.1 uncultured Streptococcus sp. | reverse complement strand
GTGCGATGCACAAAAGATGGCTTATCTTTTTTCCGAAGTTTTTAGCCGAAACTCAGTTAAGCATTGCTAGTTTGATTTTTAAAACTCGAACTAGTAAGTATAAGAAGAAATCCAGAGGTTGCAACCCAGCCTCTGTTTTTCGGTAAAATAGAGGATGTTGCGTATGAAAAAAGTACTTTGTATCATTTATCCTAATTTTTCTCTTTATGAGATAACCACTTTAACGAGTACTTTAGCTCTGTCTTTTGATATCACGATTGATTATGTAGCTTCTGAGCATTCGATGGTGGTCTCTGAGGATGGTTTGCCCTGTCAACCGACGAAAACATTGGATCAAATCCGTATAGAAGATTATTCTTGTGTGATTTTGCCAGGAATGGTAAATATAGGTCCTGTTCTACAGGATGAAAAATTAAATTCGTTTTTGAGAGGACTCGGTAAGCAGGATATCTTAATTGCAGCCATTTCTTCAGCGCCACTTTTATTGGCAAAAGCAGGTTTGTTGAACGATACGAAATTTACAGGTGGGATTTGGCAAAACTTCTTTGACTATTTTGAATTTCTTCCACGTGAGAATTTCCAACCCAAACTGGTTGTGCAAGATAAAAATATCATTACGGCTATAGGCTTTGCACATCAAAAATTTGCAAGAAAAGTGATTCTTGGTCTAGGTTTGGCAGAAAATACTGACAACTATTTTAAAGAACAGAACGAATATTCAGAAGAGGACTTGATTTTTACTCTATCGGACAAAGAGTTTGATGAAGTGAAGCAGAGTATAGAAAATAGCCTCTAAAGATTTACATGAAAATTATAGAAAGGAACAAGGGTGTTCGTAACTGAACACGGGTTCCAGAATTTCTTATTCAATATAAAAGAAAGGAATTGAACCCGACATAAATCGTGGTTTGATTCACAATATCAATAGAAAGGAATAAGGGTGTTCGTAATTGAACTCGAGCGGAAAGCTTAGAAATTAGATAAACCTCCTAAGAAATCAGGATTTCTTGTCGGTTTCCTAAATTTCAGTCGCTTTCTGTTTGCTCTTAGTATCTTGTATGAACAATACTGAATTTTATGATCGTCTGGGGGTGTCAAAAAACGCTTCGGCAGACGAGATCAAAAAGGCTTATCGTAAGCTTTCTAAAAAATATCACCCAGATATCAACAAGGAGCCTGGTGCTGAGGAAAAGTACAAGGAAGTTCAAGAAGCCTATGAGACTTTGAGTGACGACCAAAAACGTGCAGCCTACGACCAATATGGTGCTGCAGGTGCCAATGGTGGCTTTGGTGGTGCTGGCGGTTTTGGCGGCTTTGACGGAGCAAGTGGCTTCGGTGGTTTTGAAGATATCTTCTCAAGTTTCTTCGGCGGAGGCGGAGCTTCGCGCAATCCAAACGCTCCTCGTCAAGGAGACGACCTCCAGTATCGTGTGAGTTTGACTTTTGAAGAAGCTATCTTTGGAACGGAAAAAGAAGTGAAATACAACCGTGAAGCCAGCTGTCGTACATGTAACGGATCTGGTGCTAAGCCAGGAACAAGTCCAGTCACCTGTGGACGCTGTCATGGTGCAGGTGTCATTAACGTTGATACGCAGACTCCTCTTGGTATGATGCGTCGCCAAGTAACCTGTGATGTCTGTCATGGTCGAGGAAAAGAAATTAAAGACCCATGTACTACATGTCATGGAACAGGTCATGAAAAACAAGCTCATAGCGTCCATGTAAAAATCCCTGCTGGTGTGGAAACAGGCCAACAAATTCGTCTAGCTGGTCAAGGTGAAGCAGGCTTTAATGGTGGACCTTACGGTGACTTGTACGTGGTGGTTTCAGTTGAAGCCAGTGATAAATTTGAACGTGAAGGAACAACCATTTTCTACAAGTTGAACCTTAATATTGTTCAAGCAGCTCTAGGAGATACTGTGGAAATTCCAACTGTGCATGGTGACGTTGAATTGGTCATTCCAGAGGGGACTCAGACTGGCAAGAAATTCCGTCTACGTGGCAAGGGTGCTCCGAGCCTTCGTGATGGTGCCGTTGGTGACCAATACGTTACAGTTAATGTCGTGACTCCGACAGGTTTGAACGACCGGCAAAAAGCTGCGCTTAAAGAATTCGCAGCTGCAGGTGACTTGAAAGTCAATCCAAAGAAAAAAGGCTTCTTTGACCATATAAAAGATGCCTTTGAAGGAGAATAAAGTAAAAAGAGCCGGCTGGCTCTTTTTGTGTTATCTTTGAAAATTTAGCATCGAAAAATCATTTTCCAGTTAGCCTGCTATTTATACTTTTGAGTAAGCAGGCCAGCTGCATCCATCTCTCGGATGAGTTGCTTGATTTCCGCTTCTTTACCTGACTTAACGGTGACGGTATCAATGTGTTTGATTGCTGAATTATCCTGAATATCCACCAAAGTCAAAGCTTTTTCATAGAATGCAATTCCCCTTTTTAGACTTTCCTGATCATTCCAAAAGAGAATTGAGTAATTGGGATTAAATTTCTTTCCGATTTCTTGGAGATACTTCTCGCCCTCCTCCTCTAAAAATTGTATTAAACCATGATTGAATAAGTTGTCTCCAACTTTATAGTATGAAATCTCTCCTGTCTGTAGGACATAGACTTCGAGTCGGTTTTTGGTGAGTTTTGGACTTTCTTTTAGGACGGTGTGACTATTGATAACCTCATCTGAGAAAGTAACATAAAAATTTAAGCCTCCACCCTCGAATTGATATCTTCCATTTGATTCTACTTTCTTAGGAGGCATGTCAAGGGAGATAAAGATTTGTTTTAAAGCTTCATTCCCCTCACGGATGTCAATTGGTGAAGCCTTGAAAAGATTGGCCACTAGTAGAAATGCTAGGGCCGCAAGAAGGCAGAGACAGCCACAAGGAATCGCGATAACCTTCGCTAGAACTTTTAAAAACTGTTTCATTTTCATTCCCTCCCTTTTCTGTTCGAATCTAGTAGCCCAAAATGGATTTAAGGAAAGTTGGAGGAATTCTTATCCTTGTTTCTCTTCTTGGAGGATCGCCATTCTGGTTTGGAAATCTTTTTCCAAGACTTTAAATTTATAGGTTAAGTCTTTTTGGTATTCCTTTATGAGTTCTTTTTGTTGGTTGATAACTTGCAGGCTGTTTTGGATGATATCCAAATCATCCTTGATAGCTTCGACGCGATCAGTTGTATCTAGCACTTCATCCTGAATGGCTTGGCGATTTTTTACGACAAAATAACTTCCGGCTGCAGCTCCTACGAAGAGCAGTAGATTTGATAATTTCATGGCAACTCCTTAAGCATTTTTTATGGTTTCAGCGACTTGAGCAAGTTTATCAAAGTCAGGTTCGTGGGCGATAAAGTCAATCTTAAGGTCATCTTCTGCACCATAGCGAGGTACGAGGTGCACGTGAGTATGAAAGACCGTTTGACCAGCAACTTCCTCACAGTTGGCGATGATATTCATACCAGTAGCTTTAGTGGCTTTCATAACTTTTTGAGCCACTGTTGGCACTTGGGCAAAGAGTTGGCTGGCGCTAGTAGCGTCCATCTCCAAAAGATTGCGATAATGTTCTTTTGGTACAATGAGGGTGTGTCCAGGCGTTACTTGAGAAATATCAAGGAAAGCAAGAACCTGCTCATCTTCGTATACTTTTGAAGCAGGGATCTCCCCTGCAATAATCTTACAAAAAATGCAATCTGACATAAAATCCACCTCTACTCTATTGAATTTTGATATAATATAGCTACATTATACCAGATTCGGAGAAAATATGTT
>CAUSRF010000106.1:0-3800 GCA_963534275.1 uncultured Streptococcus sp. | reverse complement strand
TGGCGCATTACCAGTCGTGAAAAAGGCAAGTCAGAAGGTGACTACATCACCTATGATGGTGTGGATGTTGCCAGCATGACAGAAATCAAAATGTTCCATCCGACCTATACTTACATTAAGAAGACTGTTCGAAATTTTGATGCTGTTCCTCTCTTGGTGGATATCTTCAAAGAAGGGAAATTGGTTTACAATTTGCCTAGTTTGACGGAGATTCAGACCTATGCTCGCAAGGAATTTGACAAGCTTTGGGATGAGTATAAACGGGTACTCAATCCACAGCACTATCCAGTAGATTTGGCGCGTGATATTTGGCAAGATAAGATGGACTTGATTGACAAGATGCGCAAGGAAGCCCTTGGCGAAGGAGAAGAAGAATGAGTTTGCAAGAGACCATTATCCAGCAACTAGGTGTCAAGCCAGTGATTGACGCCCAGGAAGAAATCCGTCGTTCCATTGACTTTTTAAAGAGATACTTAAAAAAACATCCCTTCCTTAAAAGTTTTGTACTAGGAATTTCTGGAGGACAGGACTCGACTTTAGCGGGTCGCTTGGCACAATTAGCTATGGAAGAAATGCGAGTAGAAACTGGCGATGATAGTTACAAATTTATTGCTGTCCGCCTACCTTATGGAGTCCAAGCTGACGAAGAGGATGCCCAAAAAGCCCTTGCTTTCATCCAACCAGATGTCAGTGTGGTGGTTAATATCAAGGACTCTGTTGATACTATGGCCTTAGCGGTAGAGGCTACAGGCAGTCCAATGACGGATTTTAATAAAGGGAATGTCAAGGCTCGTAGTCGCATGATCGCTCAATATGCGCTTGCAGGAGCACATAGCGGAGCTGTTATTGGGACAGATCACGCTGCGGAAAATATCACAGGATTCTTTACTAAGTTTGGTGACGGTGGTGCGGATATTCTCCCTCTTTACCGCCTCAATAAACGCCAAGGGAAACAACTTTTGAAAGAGCTTGGCGCGGATCCTGCCCTCTATGAAAAAGTACCCATCGCAGATCTTGAAGAAGATAAGCCGGGCTTGGCTGACGAAGTCGCTCTCGGAGTCACTTATGCAGAGATTGATGACTACCTAGAAGGCAAAGCAATCAGCCCAGAAGCCCAAGCGATTATTGAAAACTGGTGGTACAAAGGCCAACACAAACGCCACTTACCCATCACCGTCTTTGATGACTTTTGGGAGTAAAAAGGTCCGGGGGACCTTTTTAGCCCGAGTCTAAATATGGGAAAACGAGGAACCTCCAGTGGAGGTTTTTAGCCTCTCACCTTGAAATAAAAAAGTGAGAGTTAGTCCAGTGGACCTTTTTAGCTTGAGCCTTGAAACTTGAGAGCAAGAATAACCTCCAGTGGAGGTTTTTAGCCTTTTACCCTGAAATAAAAAAGTGAGAGTAGATTCGAGGGATCTTTTTACCCCAAGTACGGAAATAAGGAAGCGAGGTCGCATCATGAAAGAAATCGGTACGCAAATGTTACAGACAGAATGTTTGAACTTAAGAAGATTTGTGGAGAGCGATGCAGAAGCTATGTTTGAAAATTGGGCTTCGTCTGCTGAGAATCTGACCTATGTCACCTGGGATCCCCATTCTGATGTCGAGGTGACTCGAAATTCGATTCGTAATTGGATTGCCTCCTATGCTAATCCCAACTATTACAAATGGGCGATTTGCCTCAAGGAAAACCCAGAGCAAGTGATAGGTGATATCAGCATCGTTGCAATGGATGAGAATGATTCTTCTTGTGAAATTGGCTATATTTTAGGACAAAACTATTGGGGTCGCGGTATGATGACGGAGGCCTTGAAAGCTGTCTTAGACTTCTGTTTTACTCAAGCAGGCCTTCAAAAGGTCAGAGCGCGATATGCCAGTCTCAACCCAGCTTCAGGTCGTGTAATGGAAAAAGCGGGAATGTCCTATCTAAAAACTATTGCCAATGGTGTGGAGAGAAAAGACTACGTTGCGGACCTTATTTATTACCAGATAAGCAGAGAAGAGTATTGAATTTTCTTTTCTGTTTCTATCAAAGTCAGACCTTGTCTGGCTTTTTTTGTGCCAGATTTCTGAATAAACTGATTAAATTCCTATTTTTCCCTATCATTGTCCCTGTTTTTTCTGGAGTTTTGGGGTTATAATAGTCCTATCAAATCAAAGAATGGAGGAAGGCAATGGACAATGTAATCTTTTTTATCAGTGTTTTTCTTGCTGGAATTCTTTCCTTCTTTTCTCCTTGTATCTTACCCTTGTTACCGGTCTATGCAGGGGTCTTGTTGGATGACAAAGATGCTGCTCAGGATTCCAGCGGAAAATTGTCAATCTCACTTGTTAGTTTATTGCGAACTCTGGCCTTTATAGCGGGGATTTCCTTTATTTTTATCTTGCTGGGTTATGGAGCTGGTTTTTTAGGCGATTTGCTTTATGCCTCTTGGTTTCAGTATGTGACGGGTGCAGTTATCATTCTTTTAGGCTTGCACCAGATGGAAGTCCTACATTTTCAGGGACTTTACAAGGAAAGAAGGCTACAATTAAAGAGACAGGGGCAAAACGCTAACGGCTATAGTCAGGCATTTTTACTGGGTTTAACCTTTAGTTTTGCTTGGACGCCATGTGTGGGGCCAGTTCTGGGCTCTGTTTTAGCCTTGGCGGCTTCAGGTGGTTCAGGTGCTTGGCAAGGAGCTGGTCTCATGTTGGTCTATACGCTAGGGTTGGCGCTACCATTTTTGGTTCTAGCTCTCGCCTCCAGCTATGTTTTGAAACATTTTCGAAAACTCCATCCTTACCTCGGAACCCTCAAAAAAGTGGGTGGTTTCCTCATTATCCTGATGGGAATCTTGGTGCTTTTGGGAAATGCTTCTATTTTGACAAGATTATTTGAATAGAGAGGAAAAAGAAATGAAAAAATGGCAAACATGTCTCCTTGGAGTAGGCTCCATCTGTTGCTTGGCAGCCTGTTCGGCTAAAAACATGTCAGACGAATCAACTATGAAGGAGCAAACCAAAACAGAACAAGTTGGTGCGCAAACTGCGACTAAAGGTCAGGCAGTCGCTGATTTTGAACTAACAGGAGTAGATGGTAAGACCTATCGTTTATCTGACTACAAAGGCAAGAAAGTCTATCTTAAATTCTGGGCTTCTTGGTGTTCCATCTGTCTAGCCAGCCTTCCAGATACGGACGAAATTGCTAAGGATGCTGGTGATGACTACGTGGTCTTGACAGTGGTATCTCCTGGCCACAAGGGGGAACAAGCAGAAGCTGACTTTAAGAACTGGTACAAGGGCTTGGATTATAAAAATTTTCCAGTTCTAATTGATCCGTCAGGCAAACTTTTGGAAAGTTATGGTGTTCGTTCTTACCCGACTCAAGCCTTTATAGACAAGGAAGGCAAGCTGGTCAAAACGCAACCAGGTTTTATGGATAAGGATATGATTTTAAAAGAATTGAAAGAAATGGGGTAGAGAAAGATCATGAATGATAAAGTAAAATTGTTTGTCTTGGCAGGGGTCTTTTTCCTAGCCATAACCGGTCTCTATTTTCTATTGATGCGAAATGCAGGGCAGACAGATACGTCGCAAATTGAGAAAGCGTCAGTTAGCCAAGGAGGAAAAAAAGTGAAAAAAACAGAAGTCAGTAAAGACGCAGACTTGCACGAGATTTATCTAGCTGGTGGATGTTTCTGGGGAGTGGAGGAATACTTCTCACGCGTGCCTGGAGTGACAGATGCCGTTTCAGGCTATGCAAATGGTAGAGGGGAAACAACCAAGTACGAATTGATTAACCAAACAGGACATGCGGA
>CAUSRF010000105.1:0-3832 GCA_963534275.1 uncultured Streptococcus sp. | reverse complement strand
TACAGAACTAAATCCTTCGGATAAATTAATTGTCTAACTTTTTGGGGTCAGTACATTGGGTGGCTTCTTTAGGAGATTATGATGAAAAAGAAAAGTTTGGGATTTCATTAAATAAAGTTAGGAGGTCTTTATCTAATAACTATATAATACACGAGGAGACTTAAACTTTACTTAAGAGAAAATAATTATTTTATTTTTTTCGTTCTACCCAAATCATTCCTGTGCAATCATAAGTAGATAAGGTTTCAAAACCCAAGAAACGGTAGAATCCCAAATTTTTTTCTGTCTGTTCGGTCGCTAGTTGGATTTGATAGGCCTCTTTGAAATCCCCTAAAGCCTCTTTCATCAAGGCGCTGCCAATCCCTTGGCGCTGATAGCTAGGCAAAACGATCAAATCCTGTACAAAAACCGATGAAAAACCATCTCCGACCAAACGAACCAAACCAACTATTGCCTCACCATCAAGTGCCAGGTAAATCGCTAATGAGTGAGACAAGGACTTCTCCAGCATCTGGGGTTGATGTGTATAATTTGTCCAACCGACTGCCTGATAGAGATGCAAAACATTCTCTAACTTGACAACTTCTTGCTTTCTAACGCTAATCATGTCACCACCTCTTAGAGTTCTCTCAAGCTCTTATACTGCCGTCCATTCTTGTCAAAATTTTCAGGAGTCAACCATGCCTCCAAACGATCTTTGACTTGAGGCCAGTCCTTATCAATCATAGACAGCCAATCCGTATCTCTAGTTCGCCCCTTATAAACGACAGCCTGACGGAAGGTTCCTTCATAGACAAAGCCTAAACGTTCTGCTGCTCGTCTTGATGGAAGATTTAGAGCATCGCATTTCCACTCATAGCGTCTATAATTAAGCTCCTCAAAAACATAGCGAGCTAGTAAATAATGGGCTTCTGTCCCTATCCTCGTACCCTTAAGTGCTGGTGAAAAGGTGACAGCACCCACTTCTATTACTCGGTTATTCTGATCAATTCGCATCAGAGAAAAGGTTCCCAAGGCCTTACCCGTCTCCTTATCCAAGATAGCATAGAAGAAACGATCCTTACGAGCCAACATCTGGTTTAAAAGGCTGACCAGTTCCTCCATATTTGCCACTGTCTCCTGAAAGAGGTAGGTCCACATCTCAGGAGGCGTATCAGGACCATAAACAACTAGCAAATCCTCTGCATGCTTCTCCACCGAAAGAGCCTCTATCCGAGCATAACGCCCTTCTAAAAAATCGATAGTAGGTAATTTACCAGACGTGTGACCGACTACAGATTCACCAATCATCTGACCATATTCATTTACTGGCATAGCTTTCTCCTTGTTTTGCTTTTCAAACTTTATAGTTGCCCATAGTATATCATACTTTCATAAGAAGATTCAAAAAATCCTCCAGATTCTACTCTGAAGGATTCATTTCTTATCTAACAACGATATTGACGAGTTTAGTTGGCTCAAATAGTTCAGTGGACTATTGAAGGTGGTAAATAAGGCTAATAAACTCGTTATTTAACGACAATATTAACGAGTTTATTAGGTACACTAATCACTTTCACGATTTCCTTACCGTCGATCTCTGCTTTGACTTTTTCGTCAGCGAGAGCGACTTCTTGCAATTCTTCGCGTGACAGGTCTTTAGCGACCATGAGTTTGGCACGAACTTTACCTTTGATTTGGACGACGATTTCGATTTCGTCTTCAACCAATTTGCTTTCGTCCCAAGTCGGCCAAGCTACGTAAGAGATTGACTCACCTGTTGCTGCGACTGTTTGCCAGAGCTCTTCTGCCAAGTGAGGCGCAAATGGGGCAATCAATTGGATAAATCCTTTGGCGTAGTCCACATAGAGCTTGTCTTCCTTGTTAGCCGCGTTGACAAAGACCATAAGTTGGGCAATAGCTGTGTTGAATTTCATGGACTCGATTTGCTCTGTTACAGACTTGACGGTCTCATTATAAACTTTGTCAAGAGCTCCGCTATTTTCCGCAACGATTTCTTTGGCTGTCATTAAACGGTAAACACGGTCGAGGAACTTACGGCTTCCTTCCAGACCTTCTTCTGACCAAGCAATCGAAGCATCAAGTGGTCCCATGAACATTTCATAGACACGAAGGGTATCAGCACCGTATTGTTCCACCACATCGTCTGGGTTAACCACGTTCTTGAGGGATTTAGACATCTTGGCTGGCGCTTGCTCCAACTCTTCTCCTGTTTCCACATGGAAGAAAGAACCGTCACGTTTTTCAACCTTGTCAGTCGCCACAAGAGCCCCACGATGGTCACGGTAGCTTGTTCCCAAGATCATTCCTTGGTTAAAGAGTTTTTGGAATGGCTCTTTCGTAGGAACAACACCGAGGTCATAGAGGAATTTGTGCCAGAAACGAGCGTAAAGCAAGTGAAGTACAGCATGCTCTGCCCCACCCACGTAGATATCCACTGGCAACCATTGTTTAAGGAGATCCTCGTCAGCTAATTTTTCTGTGTTGTGTGGGTCGATATAGCGGAGATAGTACCAGCTTGAACCTGCCCATTGTGGCATGGTGTTGGTCTCACGACGACCTTTGACACCATCTTCACGAGTCACTTCCAACCAGTCTGTCAAGTTAGCTAGTGGACTTTCCCCAGTACCTGAAGGGCGGATGTCCTTGGTTACAGGCAAGACAAGTGGCAATTCACTTTCAGGGACAGCTGTTGAAGTTCCATCTTCCCAATGAATGATTGGAATTGGCTCACCCCAGTAGCGCTGACGGCTAAAGAGCCAGTCGCGGAGACGGTAGGTAACTTTCTCTTGTCCACAGCCTGTTTCTTCCAGCCAAGCGACAATCTTGGCAATCGCGTTTTCTTTGTTAAGACCATCTAGGAAATCTGAGTTAACGTGAAGACCATCTTCTGTGTAGGCCGCTTCTTCAACGTTTCCACCTTCAAGCACTTCTACGATTGGAAGACCAAACTGTTTGGCAAATTCCCAGTCACGTTGGTCGTGGGCTGGCACAGCCATGACAGCACCTGTTCCATAGCTAGCAAGAACATAGTCCGCAATCCAGATTGGAATTTCCTTGCCATTGACAGGGTTGATGGCATAAGCACCAGTCCAAACCCCTGTTTTTTCTTTGGCAAGATCTGTACGAGCCAAGTCAGACTTGAGACTGGCTTGGTGTTTATAGTCCGCAACTGCATCAGCTTGCTCTGGGCTTGTGATGACATCTACCAGTTCATGCTCAGGAGCTAAGACAGTGAAAGTCGCACCAAAAAGAGTGTCAGGACGAGTGGTAAAGACGGTGAATTCCTTGTCTGTTCCTTTCACTTTGAAGGTTACATTGGCGCCAGTTGATTTCCCAATCCAGTTGCGTTGCATGTCCTTGATAGACTCTGGCCAATCCAACTCATCCAAGTCATTAAGCAAGCGCTCTGCATAGGCAGTGATTTTAAGCATCCATTGGCGCATTGGTTTACGGACAACTGGATAACCTCCACGCTCAGAAGTTCCATCAGGAAGCACTTCTTCGTTGGCGATGGCTGTTCCTAGTTCCTCAACCCAGTTTACTGGTACTTCCGCTTCATAGGCCAAACCTTTTTCGTAAAGCTTAGTGAAAATCCATTGCGTCCACTTGTAGTAGTTTGGATCTGTTGTGTTGACTTCACGATCCCAGTCGTAAGAGAATCCAAGCGCATTGATTTGACGTTTGAAGTTGGCAATATTTTCCGCTGTAAATTCTGCTGGGTCATTTCCTGTGTCCATAGCGTACTGCTCAGCTGGCAAACCAAAGGCATCCCATCCCATTGGGTGAAGGACATTGTAGCCTTGCGCACGTTTGTAACGGCTGAGAATAT
>CAUSRF010000104.1:0-3897 GCA_963534275.1 uncultured Streptococcus sp. | reverse complement strand
ACAAAACACTGAGCGTCACTGACAAACAAGCCTCCCAACATCGTTTTCTCGGTTCAGGAATCGAAAGCCTACTTCGTATCGCCAGCAACTATTCTAATCGTTTTGACGAAGTCGTTCTCTCCCTACCTAAAGGAAGAAAGCTGCAAGCTATCACCGTCTCAGCCAATCGTGGACAAACTAATATTCGTCAAGCCAATCTTGAAAATGCAACCATCAAAACAAAAGGCTATCTCTTAAGACTAACAGAAAGTTCTATCAAGAACAGCACACTAACGGCACCTCATATCATCAATATCTTTGATGCCGAATTGACAGATAGTCAGGTCAAGACGGAGGGAGTACACATCTATGCTGAAAATATCCAAGTTCACGGCAAGGTCGAGCTAGAGGCCCATTCCACTCTAACACTCATTCTCTCCCAGAAAGAGACCGACCGTATCAATCTAGAAATTTCTTCTCAGCATGGTGGTATCTATCGTCAACCCAAAGAAGAACATCGTGGACAAAAAGAGAATGTACTTGCCAACCCTTATAAAACCGAAAAAGCAGATATCAAGGATTTACTCATTGCAAAAGCAAACCAGGATATCTACCTACCTAAAGAGGAGCACTCTGCTCCATCTAGAAACCATTGACAAAAACGCTTTCATTTGCTAATCTAAAAATAGAAAAGTACCATAAAAAAGGAGGTTCCACTATGACACAAGAATGGTTTGAAAGTGCCGATCTTGAGAAGAAATCAGCTCAGACGAAATCGGAAATCCAACCCGACCAACCAGAGACTTCGGAAACTGTGGAGACCGAACCACAAGCAAGCCAAGAAACTCCTATCTTATCTAAAGAGTCGGAAAGGCATGAGGAGGAAGCTCCTCAAATAATGGAGGAGACCCAAACTGAGGAAGAGGGAGAAGGGAAAGCTGAAGAGGAACGCAACCAAGAAACCCCTCCAAAAGAAAAAAGCATCCTCAGCAAGGCTTTAGAGAGTCCCTATATCCCAGACATTGACCCCCGCAAAACTGCTCGATTCAAAGAAGAAATCGCACTATTTTGGACTTGGCTGCTGGATGCCATCCAAGAACCAACTGCCAGCAAGACTAGGGACCAAAAGCATCGTTACAGTGTCTTTGCCCTACTCACCCTGCTGTCTTCGGTCAACCTTTTCTTTAGTATCTACCACATCAAGCGCCTCTACTATGGCTATATGGTCTCTATTGCTAATAGTTCTCCTAACCAGCTCCCACCTTTAGATCTCTTTGCTGGACTTTCGATTCTGGTCGCTAGCGCTCTATTTTACTTTTCCATCATTTTGGGAGGCTTTACTGTCCGACGTGTGCTGGACCAGGAGAGCGACTTTACATTCCAGGAAGCCTTTGATCGGTATAGCAGACTCTTTGCTATCCCACTTGTCCTAACAGCTCTAGCAAGTTTCTTTGCACTCTTTGGTGGCTTACGATTTGCTGGCATCCTCACTCTTCTAAGCATGGCCATCTTTGCCCTTGGCAATCTCTTTGTGATTAGCAAGCCAAGTAAGACCAGTAGCCTCGACCCATTTTATCGATTCCTGCTAGCTGTCTTACTTGATGGTGCCATTCTCTTACCCTTCTTCATTGCAGAGCTCGCGCTGACAGTGGACTACCTTCGCATCCTGACATTCTTTTAACCAAAATCCCTGCCATTTGTTAATGACAGGGATTTTTATGCTTACTCATTTTTAAACAATGTCTACTTGATGGTTGCCAACCCTTCAAAGTCTTGTCCTAGGATGGGTTGAATTTCTAATTGATTGGCATCTAATCGCTGGTAAAATGCTTTTGGTAGTGACTCTAGGAATTTTGCATAGTCCAAGCGAGCGATGGCTTCATAGTCTTCTGCTTTTGAGCCATCACCAGAAATCTTCACTAGGTCAATCTCCCAAACAAGCTCCTTGCCTGCTAGCTGCTCGGTATAAGGAGCTGGTACAACGGGTTCCTTTGGCAAAATCGTCTTGACTCCCTGAGCGAGGTGATAGATACCGTGCACCTTGCCTTGGGCATCTGGGTAAAATTTCACACTGGCAAGGTAGGCATCAGAGCCTTGAACCTTCTTGACCAGCTCTTCAAAACGTGCCAATCCATCCTCAGCCAAAAAGCTCTCGAGGTATTCCTTATTGAGATAGATAGGGGACAAGAGCCCTTTGCAATATACTAAACGAACCGCCTTATCCGCTAAATAATGCTGGACCGTTTGTCGGAAATAAGCTTCAAAGTCAAAGCCTTCTAGCCCTTCTACCGCTTCCCCCAACTTGCTCGATAGGGCCTGGAGGAGAGCTTCTACAATCTCCCAGTCCGCTCTGGTAAGGAAGTCTGGAATCACCACTTGATAGCCTTTTCGACTATCCGCATAGTTGACCTTGAAGAGAAATTGCGACTGACCTACAATCCCACACTCGATATACTCGAGACGATTGAGGGGCTGACGGAGATAGACCGCATCATAACTGTGTGACTCCAAGCTCTCTACCAAGGCCAAGATAGACTTGGCAGTCAAGACCTCCTGTTGTCCTAGAATGCTTTCTTTATTTGGGATAAAAAATGTTTTCGCCATAACCGGCCTCCTTTGAAATCGTTTACATATAGTATACCCTATTTTCCTGAAAGATACAGAAACAAACTTTAGATTTTTAGATAAAAAGCATAGAAAAACAGCCCCTGAAAATTGCTTGACATTCAGCAGACTAAAAGTAATCGGTATTCACACACCCTAGAAATGCAATAAAGACGACCAAAGGAATCGTCTTTATTTTCTGTAAGTAAATTCTATATAGCTTATACTATCCTTATCTATATTGCTATCCGACTTTAATTTTGTAGCTAACTGCCATGCTTGTTCAAAATATTTTCTAAATACCCCCACCAATTCCTTTCAAAGAATATGGATAAGACGCATAAGATGATGAGACAAAAATAACCTCTTCCTTATCAATTATTACAAATTGAATCTTTGAAAATTTTATTTTTTCTTCCTTATTATCAAAGTATCTACACGAATAATTGGAATCGTAACTTAGATGTTCAAGCATTTCGTCTATATTACGCTTATAACTAAAGATAAGTATTTCTTTATAATCTCATATATCTTTTTAATTTGCTTATCAATTTAATTGCCTATATGTTCCTTCTTAGCATCATTTCTTCGTATAGGATTTATTTTCATAAAATCTTGCTAATTAAAGTCACAAAATCAATACATATTCTGAGAATATATCTGAATTTCATAGAAAAGCAATGAATAAACTTCTAAGAAAGCAAAAACTCATTCTGAGCTCTTCTTACTTTTTATCCTGCTGTGCCATCTCCTGATTGTAGGACAAAGCTAGATTGATCCAGTAAGACAGTTCTTTTTGTGCTTCACCATCTAAATCAATATAGCCATGATAAAGCCTGCCCTTCATTAACGTCACACTAGCACCATTTTTAGGCAGAACCTGCTTTTCCATTTCCTTACCGATGCGTACCATAACAAGTTCTTGACTTCTCGAACTTACAGTAACGGTCATTTTACCTCGGACCATAAAAGCCAAACCACCAAACATTTTTTTCTCTTCTACCTCTTCTTCGAAAATACGAGGAGGAAGTTCCGTAGCTAAAATGGTACGAATCTGTTGAGCTAAAGATTTACTATATGCCATCGCTCTCCTCTACATCATCATCACATCCCAGCCGATACCAAAACGGTCAATTAAGCGGGCATAAAACTTAGCAAAAAATTGATTCTCTAGAGCATAGAGAATCTGTCCACCTTCAGCGAGCTTGGCAAAAAGCTCATCAGCTTCTTCTCTACTGTCTGGGCTCAGAACCAACCACTGATTGGGCTGGTGATTGCTAGGAATAGATAGGTCGTTAAAAATGCCTACATCTT
>CAUSRF010000103.1:0-3958 GCA_963534275.1 uncultured Streptococcus sp. | reverse complement strand
CCAGTTGTAGTTAAGAAGGGTGAAACAGTAACAGAGGACATTTATTCATGAAAATTTTATTTGTAGCGGCAGAAGGAGCCCCCTTTTCAAAAACAGGTGGTTTGGGCGATGTCATTGGCGCACTTCCTAAATCACTTGTAAAAGCGGGGCACGAAGTTGCAGTTTTCTTGCCTTACTATGATATGGTAGAAGCTAAGTTTGGTGCCCAGATAGAGGATGTTCTCCACTTTGAAGTTAGTGTAGGATGGCGTAGACAGTACTGTGGTATTAAAAAAACAGTCTTAAATGGTGTTACCTTCTACTTCATTGATAATCAATATTATTTCTTCCGTGGTCATGTGTACGGTGATTTTGACGATGGTGAACGCTTTGCCTTTTTCCAACTGGCTGCTCTTGAAGCCATGGAACGCATCGGCTTTATTCCTGACCTTCTCCATGTTCATGATTACCACACAGCCATGATTCCCTTCTTGTTAAAAGAAAAGTACCATTGGATTCAAGCATATCAAGGAATCAGAACCGTTTTAACTATTCATAATTTGGAATTTCAAGGTCAATTTTCTGAAGGAATGTTGTGGGATTTGTTCGGTGTTGGATTTGAACGCTATGCTGATGGTACCCTTCGCTGGAATGATTGTCTTAACTGGATGAAGGCTGGTATTCTCTACGCGGATCGTGTCTCAACTGTGTCTCCTAGCTATGCGCATGAGATTATGACCACTCAGTTCGGTTGCGGTTTGGATCAGATTCTTCGCATGGAGTCAGGAAAAGTTTCGGGTATTGTCAATGGTATCGACGCAGATCTTTATAATCCTCAAACAGACCCGCTTTTAGACTATCATTTTGATAAGGAAGATTTGTCTGGAAAAGCAGAAAACAAAGCAAAATTGCAAGAGAGAGTTGGTCTACCTGTGCGAGCAGATGTGCCACTAGTTGGGATTGTCTCTCGTTTGACAAGACAAAAAGGCTTTGATGTTGTTGTGGAAAGCTTGCATCGTTTCTTACAAGAGGACGTTCAAATTGTAGTTTTAGGAACAGGTGATCCAGCTTTTGAACATTCCTTCTCATGGTTTGCTCAAGTTTATCCTGACAAGCTATCAGCAAATATCACGTTTGACGTCAAACTTGCTCAAGAAATCTACGCAGCTTGTGACCTCTTCCTCATGCCAAGCCGTTTCGAACCATGTGGCTTGTCACAAATGATGGCTATGCGCTATGGAACACTACCATTGGTTCATGAAGTGGGTGGATTGCGTGATACTGTTCAATCCTATAATCCAATCGAAGGAACTGGCACCGGATTTAGCTTTAACAATTTAACACCGTACTGGCTTAACTGGAGTTTCCAAACAGCCTTGGATGTTTATAAGCATCAGCCAGACGTTTGGAGAAATCTACAAAAACAAGCTATGGAACGTGATTTCTCATGGGATACAGCTTGCCAGTCTTACCTTGACTTGTACCATAGTCTAGTCAACTAATAGATAAAATCGTATGATTCTTTCATACGATTTTTGGGCTGTTTAGAAAAGAGGAGAAGTGATGACTCAAGTAAAAGGCCTTTGTGTCATGGATGTTGATGGAACCTTAATAGCTGAAGAAGTGATTGATCTTTTGGGAAGAGAAGCAGGCTGCAAAGAGGAAATTTCAGAGATTACCAATCAAGCAATGCGGGGAGAACTGGACTTTGAAACGAGCTTACGAGAGAGAGTCGCTTTGTTAAAAGGTCTTCCAATTTCGGTCTTTGATACAGTCTTCAAATTCATCCATCTTTCCCAAAATGCTCAGGAATTTATCTCCATTCTCCAAAAGAAAGGCATTCTAGTTGGTCTAGTGTCTGGTGGATTTAGTCCGATTGTTGAGAGACTAGCAAAGTACCTAGGTATTTTCTATTTCTCTGCTAACCAGTTGGAAGTCAAAGACGGCTTTTTAACAGGACGATTAGTTGGTGAAATTATAACAGGTCAAGTAAAAAAAGCTACTCTTGATAAATGGAGAACGGAATTAGAACTTCCCAAAGAAAGAACGATTGCCATCGGTGATGGGGCTAATGACCTCTTGATGTTAAAGTCAGCAGGTCACGGTATAGCCTTTTGTGCCAAAGAGGTCGTAAAAGCTGAGATCGCTTGTCATGTGAATAAGAGGGATCTTTTAGAAGTTCTTCCTCTGATTGATTTCTTAGAATGAGAGGGAAATATGAAAATTGTTATTGCACCCGATTCTTTTAAAGAAAGTTTGCCTGCAGACCAGGTCGCCAAAGCTATAAAAAGAGGTTTTGAGAAAGCAATTTCTGGTGTAGTTTGTTCTCTATGCCCAGTTGGTGATGGAGGCGAAGGAACTGTGGAAGCGATTCTACATTCTCTTGACCTCAAAGAAAAATGGCAAGAGGTGACGGGACCTTTTGGTCTAAAAGAAGCAATGCGCTACTTTCAGAAAGATCAAAGGGCACTCTTTGAAGTTGCTGACTTGGTTGGTTTAGGGAAGATTCCGCAGGAGAAACGAAATCCCCTCCACATCCAAACACGTGGTATCGGAGAGTTGATTCGTCACCTCATAGAACTTGGAATGAAAGAAATCTATATCGGTGTTGGCGGTACGGCAAGTAATGATGGTGGAATTGGCATTGCTGTTGGTCTGGGTTATCGCTTTTATGATAAGAATGGAAACGAACTACCAGCTTGCGGACAGACTTTGCTTGAGTTTGAGTCCGTTTCCAAAGATGATCTATACAGGATTCCAGAAGACGTGAAAATTCGCATTCTAGCAGATGTTGAGAGTCCTTTATGTGGTTATCAAGGAGCAACCTATACATTTGGCAGACAAAAAGGCTTGGATTCCAGTTTGTTTGAAACTGTAGATTTGGCTATACAGCGATTCTATGAAAAATTTTCACCTTCAACCCTGTCTTTGAAGGGAGCGGGAGCAGGAGGTGGCATTGCTGCTGGACTCTGCGCCTTTGCACAGGCCAGTATCGTATCTGGGATTGACACTTGTTTGGACTTGATAGACTTTGACAAGAAAGTTGAAGATGCTGACTTAGTTATCGTTGGAGAAGGTAGACTGGACAGTCAAAGCTTTGCTGGGAAAGCTCCTATCGGTGTAGCAAAAAGAACCCCTAACGGAGTTCCTGTTATCGCTATTTGCGGTAGTCTTTCTGAGGATTTACCTCCCCTACCCTTTGAAAATATACAAGCAGCATTCTCTATCCTAGAGAAAAGTGAACCTTTAGAAGATAGTCTGAAAAAAGCAAGTCTCTATTTGGAGCATACAGCAGCAAATATTGGTCGTTTATTACAGTTGATGAAAGATTAGCCGAACCATTTTTTCCAGATGGATTTTTTAACTGGTTTATCCTGTTTAATCTCCCAGAGGCCTGGAAAAGCCAGCCGAAGATCCTTCTCATCCACTTGAACAGGTTCGTTCGAATGGATAACTAAGCCTAAAGGAGAAGAAGTGTGATCCTCTGATACGATTGTTGCTTGACTATTGGTTTTCTTAGCTTCTTTTAAGTAGAATACTTGTTTATCAAACTCAATATTTGGTGAAATCTTCACAAAAAGAGTCTCTGTCTTTTCTTGAAAATTTTCCAAAATCGTTAAAAAGCCCTCTTGTAGCTGAAGACTATTTGCTGTCTCAACGTCCGCATAGCCCAGAACTCTTTCCTCGAAAGTGCCGAGAAAACGACGTTGCTCATCCGGGTTTAATTTTGGCCCACCATGAGCCTTTTCTAGTAGTTGTTTTGATAAATCTGTCATGAAATTAGTATATCACAAAATACAAAAGAAAACAGACGAAAGAAAGCGATTACTTTATAAAGTTAAGGAAAATTTGCACAAAGATAACGTTTTTTCTTGAAAAACGCTTATTTTTAAGGTATCATAGAGGTGTAAAAAATTTAACTCAAAGGAGAGTAAAAAATGTCAATTATTACTGATGTTTACGCTCGCGAAGTCCTAGA
>CAUSRF010000102.1:0-3996 GCA_963534275.1 uncultured Streptococcus sp. | reverse complement strand
GTTGATCTGGAGAAAAGTACTTGCGTCCAGCATCGATTGAGATCATTTTTCTTTTGGCCAGTTTTTCATTTACCTGACTTACTCGTTCAGTGCTCGGAGCAACTGCAGCAGGCGTTGCTGGTTCATTTTTCTTTTCTTCGTCAATTTTTACTGGTTCTGATTGTTCTTTTGAAACAGGAGTAACTTTTTCAGCGACTGGAGTCTCGGCAGCTTTCTCTGCAACTATTGGGGATTCAGTTTTTTGGACTGATGGAGCGAGTGTAGCTGAAGCCTCCTTCTCCTCTGTGCTTTTTGCCTCAACCCTTTCTTCAAGCTTGCTTTCAACCGATGTTTCAGCAGCCTGTGGCTGTCCCTGAGCAGTTTGAGCTGCGCTTGGATTTTCTGGTGTTGGAGTGACGCTGTCGGCAGACACGACTTGGGTACCAAAGGCAAATCCTATGAGTACAGAAGCTGCCCCAATCGCGTATTTACGAATGGAGAAGCGCTGTTTCTTTTCTAGTTTCATGATAAAACCTCCTTGTTATTATGTTGTATGATAACGTTTACATAAAACTGTTTTTATTTTATTATCTAAACTATAAAAAGTCAAGCGGCTTTATGAAAGAACTATAATAAATGGAAAAAATCATAAGATTAGGAAGCTGTTTCCCCTAGCAAATCTGCTCTAGCAGAAAATTTTTCTAACTATTTTACTTGTTTTTAGTAAAAACGCTACTAATTATAGATTTACCTTTTATCGTATGTTCATACTAAATGGTGCATGCTATAATAGACATAGAAAAACCCGAGTCTAAACTCAGGTTTTTCTTATCGACCTCTATTACTTGAGATAAATTTAATCTTGTAGTAATCCGCTCGCTTATAAGTTTCGCTATAGGCCAGAACTTGACCAGTAGCTTCTAGCTTGGTTGTCTTGGTTTGGAAGACTGTTGGGAATTGTGTATCGATTCCTAATACAGAAGCAGCGTGCTCGGGGGTTGGGAATGCAATCTCATTGATTTCCTCAAAATGCTCATCACTCATGTGGATGTGGTAGTCCAGCTTGAAGCGTGTATAGATAGAACTATAGTAGTCAAGATTTGGATAGTTGGCATTGATATATTGTTCAGGAATATAAGAAGTGTGGTAGATATAAGTTACGTCATTACTTTGACGAATTCGTTCAATTTTATAGTAGAATTGATCACCACGTAGTCCAAGTTTCTCCAAATATTCAAGTGTGTTTCCACGTTCGATAGAAAGGACGGTTACCTTATCATCTTTTGTTTCAAAGATTTCGACATCTGAAAATTCAACGAGTTTGTGCTTACGAGCGCGTGATACGAATGTTCCTTTCCCTTGTTGGCGGACAATATAGCCATCTTTGGCAAGGTCGTTCAAAGCGCGTACGACGGTAATAGAACTTACATCATACATGGCGATCAACTCTGCTTCAGTATAGAACTTGTCTCCACTCGCAAATTGACCAGAGATGATTTTGTTTTTCAATTCATCTTTAATATATTGGTATTTTGGAATAGCCATAATTTCACCTCGATTCTCTTTCTCTATCCTTGATTTTACCATAAATATAAAGAAAATAGTAGTATTTAGATAAAAAAATAGAATAACAGACTAAAAATGTTATTCTATGTATGAGAAGTAGCTCATTTTAACGACTTGCTAAAATTTACTAGAGGGTTCATTTTCATGTGGTATTTGCAGAAAGCTAGTAAAAGAGAAGTAAAAAAATAGAAAAAATTTAAAAAATTTTCTAAAACCTATTGACAAATGCAAAAGATTTGATTATATTTAATATTATAACAAATGAAAGCGCAAACTTAATTAGTCAGAGGTGGGAACATGCCAAGATTTAAAATTGAGAACGATTTCTACCTAGATGGAGAACCGTTCAAGATTTTGTCCGGCGCCATTCATTATTTTAGGATTCCAGCAGAGGATTGGTATCATTCTCTCTACAACTTAAAGGCACTTGGCTTTAATACAGTCGAGACTTATGTGGCTTGGAATTTACACGAGCCTATTGAGGGAAAATTTAATTTTGAAGGTGCTCTAGATTTGGAGAAATTTCTCCAAATAGCACAGGAATTGGGCCTTTATGCTATTGTACGTCCTTCGCCATTTATCTGTGCCGAGTGGGAGTTCGGTGGCTTACCAGCTTGGCTCTTGACCAAGCCCATGCGAATCCGCTCGTCCGACCCGGCCTACATCGAGGCAGTTGCTCGCTATTATGACCAATTATTGCCAAGGCTCGTGCCTCGCTTGTTGGACAATGGCGGAAACATTCTCATGATGCAAGTCGAAAATGAATATGGTTCTTATGGAGAAGATAAGTCTTATCTGAGAGCGATTCGAAAATTGATGGAAGATCGAGGGATTGATTGCCCACTCTTTACTTCAGACGGTCCTTGGAGGGCTACTCTGAAAGCCGGAACCTTGATTGAAGAAGATCTCTTTGTGACAGGAAACTTCGGTTCTAAGGCTCCTTACAACTTTTCACAGATGCAAGAATTCTTTGATGAGTATGGCAAAAAATGGCCCCTCATGTGTATGGAATTCTGGGATGGCTGGTTCAACCGTTGGAAAGAACCCATCATCACGCGTGATCCAAAAGAGTTGGCAGAAGCTGTTCGAGAGGTGTTAGAGCAAGGCTCCATCAACCTTTACATGTTCCATGGCGGAACAAACTTTGGTTTCATGAATGGTTGCTCGGCTCGAGGAACTCTGGATTTGCCACAAGTTACATCTTACGACTATGATGCCCTTCTCGATGAAGAAGGAAATCCAACTGCTAAATACCTAGCAGTCAAGAAGATGATGGCAACACACTTTCCAGAGTATCCACAGTTGGAGCCACTTTACAAGGAAAGCATGGAAATGGAATCCATTCCACTAGTCGAAAAAGTTTCCTTGTTTGAAACCTTGGATAGTCTGGCAAGTCCAACTGAAAGCCTCTATCCAAAAGCGATGGAAGAACTTGGTCAAAGTTATGGCTACCTTCTCTATCGTACTGAAGCAAGTTGGGATGCAGAAGAGGAACGTCTCCGTATCATCGATGGACGTGATCGAGCTCAACTCTATGTAGATGGTCAATGGATTGCCACTCAATACCAGACAGAAATTGGTGAAGATATCTACTGTCAGGGCAATAGAGAAGGCTTTTCAGAGATTGACATCTTGGTCGAAAATATGGGGCGTGTTAACTATGGACATAAGTTCTTGGCAGATACGCAACGTAAAGGGATTCGTACAGGTGTCTGCAAGGATCTACACTTCATGTTAAATTGGAAACAATATCCACTTCCATTGGATAATCCTGAGAAAATTGATTTTTCAAAAGGATGGACAGAAGGACAACCAGCCTTTTACGCTTTCGACTTCACCGTTGAAGAGCCTAAGGATACCTACTTAGACTTGTCTGAGTTTGGTAAGGGAGTTGCCTTTGTCAACGGGCGTCACCTAGGACGTTTCTGGAATGTCGGCCCGACCCTCTCACTTTATATCCCTCATAGCTATCTCAAGGAAGGTGATAATCGCATCATCATCTTTGAAACTGAAGGCGAATATAAAGAAGAGATTCATTTAACTCGTAAACCTACACTAAAACACATAAAGGGGGAAAACTTATGACAATTGTAGGATGCCGTATCGATGGACGTTTGATCCACGGTCAAGTAGCCAATCTTTGGGCAGGGAAACTAAACGTTTCGCGCATTATGGTTGTAGACGATGAAGTCGTTAACAACGATATTGAAAAGAGCGGCTTGAAACTTGCTACACCACCAGGTGTAAAACTTAGTATCTTGCCAATTGAGAAAGCGGCAGCGAATATCCTTGCTGGTAAATACGATAGCCAACGTCTCTTTATCGTTGCACGTAAACCAGACCGTTTCCTTGGTTTGGTTGAAGCAGGTGTTCCGCTTGAAACACTCAATGTCGGCAATATGTCTCAAACACCAGAAACTCGCCCTATCACACGTTCTATCAACGTGGTAG
>CAUSRF010000101.1:0-4126 GCA_963534275.1 uncultured Streptococcus sp. | reverse complement strand
TCAATCTCCTCAAATCAGGTGGTAGCAAGACACCGCTTGAGTCAGCCATGATTATTGGAGCGGATATTTCAACAGATAAACCACTCCGTGATACCATCCAATTCTTGTCTGACACAGTCGATCAGATTATTGCCTATAGTGCTGAGTTGGGAGAGTAAGGGTTTAGACAGGTTATTAGGAGAATAATATGAATAGAATCAAAAAATGGCTGGAACAAAATCCTCAAAGAATACTCTTTATCAAAGTGGGTCTAATCTTATTGGGCATTATTTTATTGATTGCTTTACCAACCCTCTATCTTGTTTTGAGTGGAATCGGTATTTGGTATTTTGTAAAGAAAGCACCAGATATTCGAAAAAGAAATCTAATGATAGGACTTTTCATTGTCAGTATTGCTGTAGTTTCTCTCCAAACTCCGACAGTCACAAAGAAAATTTCATCTTCTCAATCAGAAACTAAGCAGCCTGCGACATCTACTACTTCGACAGCTTCAACCACGGATACTTCATCTAGTATAGAGGAAGCAAAACGAATCGAAGAAGAGAAAAAAGCTAAAGAAAAAGCAGCTAAGGAAAAAGCAGAAGAAGAGAGAATCGCTAAAGAAAAAGCTGCAAAGGAGTTGCAAGAAAAAGGTGAAACCTTAGTCAAACAATTGGAAGAAAGCCAAGATGCGAGTCAAGTAAAGTCTGTTAAAGAGACAGTTAATCAGATTGAAAATAATGATAAAAAGACAGAGTTGCTTGATAGAATAGGTGCAGTTGAGTCGTTCATTTCTCAAAAGGAGGAAGAAAAAAGAGCTGCGCGTGAAGCTGAGACTAAAGCCCAACAACAAGATAGAATTGTCTATGTTGCAAACCATGGGAATGCGAAAGTTTATTGGTATAGTAAGGATAGAATGCCTCCAAAAACTAATAAAGCTAATGTTGTTGAGATGACAGAGGCCGATGCAATTGCTGCAGGAAAACGTCCATCGAAAACAGAATAAGAAAGAAAGTCATCTAAGGATGACTTTTTGATAAGCTACTAGAAATGCAGAGGTACTAGGGATGTATCAAGAATTACAAAGAAAAGTGACAGAAGCAAAGCCAGGCTATAGCCGAGAAGAAATTCAGTGGTTGCTTGAGCATTTGGGAGATCCCTCGCCAGAAATTCGAGACGAACTTGTTTTTACGAGTTTAGCTAGGGGCCTTCAAGAAGAGTTGTTTACCCTTGAGCAGTTTCAGTTTATCGCAGAAGAAGTCTCATCTGATGAAGGTCTATACAAAGAGATGGATAGTAGAGGAGTTTCAACTCTTAAACGTTCTTTTAGTGCACTCATTTATGCCAATCTACTGTCCTGCGATGGTACTAAGGAGTCGCTTTATTACCAGCAGTTGTCTTCTCCTATCAGGGCTACCATGCTAAATCAAGGCTTGCACTATCTTTCAAAAGAAAAGGATACAACTGGTTTTTCAAGTCAGTATGGTTGGGTTCACGCTTTTGCGCATGGTGGTGATCTCTTGACGGAAGTTATATGCCATCCTAGTTTTCCAAAGTCAGATATAGTCGAAGCATTTGAAATCATTGGGAAAATCTTTAAACGTGTTGAGATTCGTTTTACAAATGATGAAGATTGGCGGTTAGCCAGAGCGTTTTATGAACCAATCTTACGAGGGAAAATCGAACCGTCTCTATTCACTGCTTGGCTGCAAACAGTCGAATTTCCCCTGAAAGAAGCAAACGATTTCCATAAATTTTCCAATTTCAGATCTTGTTTGCTGGAAATTTACCTTCAACTAGACTGTCATAATCTTTTACAAGATGACTTGAAAAAAATCATTCAATCTTTTTACTATTAAATTTTATACGGTTACTGTATGGGAAGTTCTTCTAATAGATTAGCTAATCGTTTTGAAAAAGTGTTGAAATCGAAATGGTGCAGATAGTAAAAGAGGTTGGATATTTATCCCAACCTCTTTTTATGTATCTTAATGGAATTGCATACCACCATCAACGATAATGGTTTGACCTGTGATGTAGTTTGAATCTGGTCCAGCAAGGAAGCTGACAGCTGCAGCCACATCTTCTGGTTCAGATAGACGTTTCAAGGTAATATCTTTTGCGAATGTCTGCATTCCCCATTCGTCATCTTTTCCAGCATTTTTCCCAACTTGGTGAGCAATATCGTACATCATTGGGGTTTTTACGATACCTGGTGCGTAGGCATTGACAGTAATGCCTGAGTCTGCCAAATCTCGTGCCAATGTTTGTGTAATTCCACGAACAGCAAATTTTGTACCACCATAAACTGTCAGGTTAGGATTTCCGACGACACCTGCTTGAGAGGTTGCGTTGATAATTTTACCACCGTGACCAAGTGCTTTAAATTGAGCTTGAGCAGTTTGGGAACCCCAAATCACCCCACCGACGTTAATACCGAATGTACGTGTAAATTGTTCTTCTGTAATCGTATCAAGAGGAGTAGTTGGGGCGACACCAGCGTTATTTACGACAACATTCAAGTCACCAAAATGGTCAACAACCTTTTGAAATGCTTGGGCAACTTCTGCTTGTTTTGAGACATCTGCTACGACAGCAAAAGCATTTTCAGCTGATAATTCGGCAACAGCTTTTTCAGCCGTTTCTGGATTGTAGTCTAAGACTCCTACTTTAAAGCCATCTTGAACCAAACGTTTTGCAATTGCAAAACCAATTCCTTGACCTGCACCTGTGACAATAGCAACTTTAGACATATGATTCCTCCTTGGTATCAGCGATACCGTTCAAATGTCCTATGAAAGGACAGCAAAGGTTTATAAATGAGCCTTGATAACGATTCTTGAAACCCCCATCAACGCTATACTAATAGTATACACCTTTGAAAAAAATGTTTCAAATAAATGCCTCTATTGTATAACAGGCTTCAAATGAAGCCTCAACAAAAATTTCCAAGTCATTTTTCTTGAATCCGTTCATTTGTTTTGGTAAACTGGTACATAGTTTTGAAAAAAAGGAGAATTATCATGAAAAAATTTGTTGCTGAATTAATTGGTACTTTTATGCTTGTGTTCATCGGAACAGGAGCAGTTGTTTTTGGAAATGGTGTTGAAGGTCTTGGACACCTTGGAATTGCTTTTGCCTTTGGTTTGGCAATCGTAGTCGCAGCTTTCTCAATCGGAACTGTTTCAGGTGCTCACTTGAACCCAGCTGTTTCTATCGCTATGTTTGTTAACAAACGTTTGTCATCTTCAGAGCTTGTAAACTACATCCTTGGTCAAGTAGTTGGTGCTTTCTTAGCATCTGTTTCTGTATTCTTCCTCTTGGCAAATTCAGGTATGTCAACTGCAAGTCTTGGTGAAAATGCCTTGGCAAACGGTGTAACTGTCTTTGGTGGTTTCTTGTTTGAAACAATTGCAACTTTCTTGTTTGTTTTGGTTATTATGACTGTCACTTCAGCAAGCAAGGGCAGCGGTGCTATCGCTGGTTTGGTGATCGGTTTGTCATTGACAGCTATGATCCTTGTTGGATTGAACATCACTGGACTTTCAGTAAACCCAGCTCGTAGCTTGGCACCAGCTGTCTTGGTAGGTGGTGCAGCCCTTCAACAAGTTTGGATTTTCATCCTTGCTCCAATCGTTGGTGGCGTTCTTGCAGCACTTGTTGCTAAAAACTGCCTTGGCACAGAAGAATAATAAACAAAAAGAGCCTTGCTCCTCATCTTGAGGAACAGGGCTTTTTTGTATGATACTCTTCGAAAATCTCTTCAAACCACGTCAGCTTCGCCTTGCAGTAGGTATGGTTACTGACTTCGTCAGTTCTATCCACAACCTCAAAACAGTGTTTTGAGCTGACTTCGTCAGTCTTATCTACAACCTCAAAGCAGTGCTTTGAGCAACCTGCGGCTAGCTTCCTAGTTTGCTCTTTGATTTTCATTGAGTATGAGTTTAACGGTTGTCAATTTTCTCTGGATAAAGGTCGTGTTGGAAGAGGCGTTGTTCTGCCAATCCTTCATACTTGGTTCCAGGCTTACCGTAGTTGTAGTAGGGGTCAATTGAAATGCCGCCACGCGGTGTGAATTTTCCCCAAACTTCCAAATAGCGAGGGTCTAGCAAGTTGACCAAGTCTTTCCCGATGGTGTTGATACAGT
>CAUSRF010000100.1:0-4241 GCA_963534275.1 uncultured Streptococcus sp. | reverse complement strand
GCTTCAGCCGTTAAAATAGTCGCTACATTTTTGTGATTAATATGGAAATCCAGGAGATTTTTCAAGCTTTCACCTGTAATTAGAGGTGTATCCCCAGCTATAACCAAGGTGTGACCTGTTAGGCCTTCTAAGATTGGCTCTGCCATCATGACGGCATGACCAGTTCCTAACTGTTCTGACTGGGTAACAAAGTCTGTCTGTCCAGCCAAGACTTGCTCAACTAACTCGGCTTTGTGTCCCACAACAGTGACTGTTTTTTCAGGTTGAATAGCACCAACACTACGAAAAACGTGTTCCAACATTGAAATTCCTGCTACTTTATGAAGTACCTTGGGAAGATCTGATTTCATGCGAGTACCTTTACCCGCTGCTAAAATGATGGCATAATTTGACATACTATTCTCTTTTCTCTAGAAATTCCCTTATATTATACCATAATTTAAGTTGTGAGGAGTAATCAAATAGGAAAAAGCAGTAAGACATCCTGCTATCCCTCGTTTCTCAAGTGTTTTCTTTGATTTTTTTTAGATTTTACGATAAACTAAATAGGTATGAGAAAACAGATTCATCCTGCTATTATTTTTAGTTTATTTGGAATTTTCATAGCGATTTTACTCCTCAACAAACCAAGTTTTGAGGACCATCCTATCAAAACTAAGCCAAATACTCTTCAAGTTGAAACACAAGCCTTGCATAATCTTGACAAACCCATTATCGACGTCTCTGGTTGGCAAAGGCCTGAGGAAATCAACTACGACACCTTATCTCAAAACATTTCTGGTGTTATCGTTCGCGTGCACAATGGGGCACAGCACACTGAAACAAATAATGCTGCCTTTATCAATAGTGTCGATAAAGCCTATCAAAATCACATAGCAGAATTTCAAAAACGCAATGTCCCTGTGGGTGTTTATGCTTACGTAGCTGGAAAAAGTAAAGAAGATATGGAAAAGGCTGCTGAAGTCTTCTATAATGCTGCTTCTCCCTACAATCCTAGCTACTACTGGTTGGACGTTGAAGAAAAAACAATGTCCGATATGAATGAAGGTGTTGAAGCCTTTCGTGCTAAACTGGAATCTTTAGGTGCTAAAAACATCGGCATCTACATTGGGGTTTACTTTATGCAAGAACATAGTATCAATACAGATAAGTTCACTGCTATTTGGATTCCTTCCTATGGAACTGACTCTGGTTATTTTGAAACTAAGCCAAATACTGACCTGGACTACGATCTCCACCAGTACACATCTAAAGGAAGAATTGCTGGATTTGAACATCATTTGGACATCAATTTGATTTCTACAGCTAAAGAGAAGGAAGAAACCTTCAGAAAACTATTTTTAAGACCATAAGACAAGTGAAAATAACAAACTTTTTCACTTGTTTTTTCATTTTCTCCCCGTCTGTGTTATAATTGATAGCAAAGAGAAGTATTTTATGAAATTGAGGATTTTATTATGTTTTCATGGATTGCACGAGTTATTAAAGGAATCGTCATTGCTCTTGGATTTATCTTGCCCGGAATTTCTGGAGGAGTACTGGCCGCAATTTTGGGTATCTACGAGCGAATGATTTCTTTTCTGGCTCATCCCTTTAAGGATTTTAAAGAGAATGTCCTATACTTTATCCCAGTAGCAATCGGGATGTTGCTAGGCATTGGTTTATTTTCTTATCCAATCGAGTATCTGCTAGAAAATTACCAAGTCTATGTTTTATGGAGTTTTGCTGGAGCTATCATCGGTACAGTTCCTAGCCTCCTTAAAGAATCTACTCGAGAGTCTGATCGTGATAAGATTGACCTAGTCTGGTTCTGGACTACTTTTATCCTTTCAGGAGTCGGGCTCTACGCGCTAAACTTTGTTGTTGGTTCACTCAGTGCCAGTTTCGCTAGCTTCATCCTAGCGGGAGCTCTGTTGGCACTTGGTATCTTGGTGCCTGGTTTAAGTCCTTCAAATCTACTCTTGATTTTAGGACTGTACGCTCCAATGCTAACTGGTTTTAAGACCTTTGATTTATTCGGTACCTTCCTTCCTATCGGCATTGCTGCAGGAGCAACTCTCATTATCTTTTCAAAATTGATGGACCATGCCTTAAACAACTATCACTCCCGTGTTTATCACTTTATCATCGGCATTGTTCTTTCAAGCACTCTTTTAATTTTGATTCCAAATGCTGGAAATGCTGAAAGTATCCAATACACTGGACTTTCCATTGTGAGCTATGTTCTCGTTGCCTTCTTCTTTGCGCTTGGTATCTGGCTTGGTATCTGGATGAGTCAGTTGGAGGATAAGTATAAATAATGGCAAAAAAAGTCAAGATTAAAAAAACCTTGGTCGAACAAATCTTGACCAAGGCAGGTATTGACCATACTGGTATTCAAATCAATGCGCTTGAAGGAGAACTTCCTCCTGAATACGACCGAAACCAAATCTATAAAACCTTGGCTCTTATGGGAGACAAGACAGGACCAATTATTGGAATTGTTCCCATAACAGAACACCTCGCCGAGAAAAAACTAGCAAAAGTTTCTGGCAATAAAAAAGTGAGCATGATTCCGCAGAAAGACTTAGAAAAAACGACAGGCTACATTCATGGGGCAAATAACCCCGTCGGCATTCGCCAAAAACATAATTATCCTATTTTTATTGATCAAAAAGCCTTGGATTTAGATAAAATGATTGTCTCCGCTGGGGAAGTCGGGCATAGTATCATCATACACCCTCGAGACTTGGCCAGCTTTGTAAAAGCGGATTTTGCTGATATCTTGGAGGAAAGTAAGTCATGAAACTCTATTTTGTTCGTCATGGTCGCACCCTCTGGAATCTTGAAGGACGTTTTCAAGGTGCTAGCGGTGATTCTCCCCTTCTTCCAGAGTCCATTGACATCCTTAAGCAACTTGGCCAGTATCTCAAGGAAATTCCTTTTGATACGATTTATTCTAGTGATTTACCCAGAGCTGTTAAGTCTGCTGAAATTATCCAAAGTCAACTCCAGTCCCCATGTCCTTTAAAGAGCATTCCTGACCTACGTGAATGGCAACTGGGCAAACTAGAGGGATTAAAAATCGCTACGCTCAATGCCATCTACCCACAACAAATCAAGGCTTTTCGCTCTAATCTGGCTCAGTTTGATACGAGGATGTTTGAAGCCGAATCCCTCTACTCTACGACTCAGCGAACTATTCAGTTTATCAAATCTCTGAAAGGAAGTCCGGCTGAAAACATTCTGATTGTCGGGCATGGGGCAAATCTCACTGCTAGCCTTCGTACTCTCTTAGGCTATAAAGAGGCTCACCTCCGCAAAAATGGGGGCTTGGCAAATGCTAGTTTGACAATTTTAGAGACTAATGATTTTGAAACCTTCACTCTGGAAAGATGGAATGACACTTCCTATCAAAGAAAATAATGGAACTTGATCTTAATAGTCAAGTTCTTTTTAGTTTTCAAAGAATATCCGTGAATTTCTCTGCTATTTATGATAGAATGGGAGTATCGCAAAAAATGACTCATCGTATCAAATTTTGAGTAAAATTAGGAGGAACCCATGTCTACAGAACATATGGAAGAACTAAATGACCAGCAGATCGTTCGCCGTGAAAAAATGGCTGCGCTCCGTGAACAAGGAATCGATCCCTTCGGAAAACGTTTTGAACGTACTGCTAACTCACAAGAGCTAAAAGACAAATTTGCAGAACTCGATAAAGAACAACTACATGAATTAAACGAAACTGCTACAATCGCAGGTCGCTTGGTTACCAAACGTGGTAAAGGGAAGGTCGGCTTTGCCCATCTCCAAGACCGTGAAGGTCAAATCCAAATCTACGTTCGTAAAGACGAAGTTGGTGAAGAAAACTACGAAATCTTCAAAAAAGCTGACCTTGGTGACTTCCTCGGTGTCGAAGGCGAGGTCATGCGTACCGATATGGGAGAGCTCTCTATCAAGGCAACTCACATCACTCACTTGTCTAAAGCGCTTCGCCCACTTCCTGAGAAATTCCATGGTTTGACAGACGTTGAAACCATCTACCGTAAACGTTACCTAGACTTGATTTCTAATCGTGAAAGCTTTGAACGTTTTGTCACTCGTTCAAAAATCATCTCTGAAATCCGTCGTTACCTTGACCAAAAAGGTTTCCTTGAAGTGGAAACACCTGTTCTCCACAACGAAGCTGGAGGTGCTGCTGCTCGTCCATTTATCACTCACCACAATGCCCAAAACATTGACATGGTGCTTCGTATCGC
>CAUSRF010000099.1:0-4266 GCA_963534275.1 uncultured Streptococcus sp. | reverse complement strand
TACACTATATTATCAAAATCGTCGAAACTGGCTCTATGAATGAGGCAGCCAAGCAACTCTTTATCACCCAACCAAGTCTCTCTAATGCCGTTCGAGACTTGGAAAATGAAATGGGTATTGAAATCTTTATCCGCAATCCCAAGGGTATTACCTTGACCCGCGATGGGATGGAATTCCTCTCCTATGCCCGTCAAGTTGTCGAGCAAACCCAGCTTCTGGAGGAACGCTATAAAAATCCTGTCGCCCACCGCGAACTCTTTAGCGTTTCGTCTCAACACTATGCCTTTGTAGTCAATGCCTTTGTATCGCTACTTAAGAAAAGTGATATGGAAAAATACGAGCTTTTCCTTCGTGAAACTCGGACTTGGGAGATTATTGACGACGTTAAGAACTTCCGTAGTGAGGTCGGTGTCCTCTTCTTAAACAGCTACAACCGTGATGTTTTAACGAAAATGCTGGATGACAACCACCTGCTGGCTCACCATCTCTTCACAGCTCAGCCCCATATCTTTGTCAGCAAGACCAACCCTCTAGCAAAGAAAGATAAGGTTAAACTAGAAGATTTGGAGAACTTCCCTTACCTCAGTTATGACCAAGGGACTCACAACTCCTTCTACTTCTCTGAAGAGATTCTCTCGCAGGAATACCACAAGAAATCCATCGTGGTCAGCGACCGTGCCACCCTCTTTAATCTATTGATCGGTTTGGACGGATACACAATTGCAACAGGGATTTTGAATAGCAACCTCAACGGAGACAACATCGTTTCCATTCCACTGGACATAGACGATCCCATTGAACTAGTCTATATCCAACATGAAAAAACCAGCCTATCCAAGATGGGCGAACGCTTTATCGAATACTTACTTGAAGAAGTTCAGTTTGATAGTTGATAAATTGGAAAAAGAAAAAGTTAGGAAATAGAAAGTGAAAAAGATATTACTTACCAGTGCTCTGATGCTGTCAATAGCAGGATTGACCCAAGCACCTATCTACGCCGAGGAAAGCAATGCTAATCCTCCTGCTACCACCGAACAAAGCAACTCTAAGGAAGATAAGAAAGATCTTTCAACCAAAACTGAAGATGAGGTTGCAACCCTTCCAAAAGACAGGGCAAAAGAAGAAGCCACTAAAAAAGAAGGATGGCAGGAAGAAAACAAGCAGTGGCGTTTCTACGAAAACAATCAGCCTGTCCTCAAATGGAAAAAAATTCAAGATAAGTGGTACTATTTTGACCAAGAGGGAAATCGACTTAGTGATACTATCTTTGATGGCTATGTTCTCAATAAAGATGGGATCATGGTAGAAAATAGTTGGGTGTATCTTGAAGGGAAATGGTACTACGCCAATGAGTCTGGAAAAATCATCCAGCAAAAATGAGGAAAAATCGGAGGAGTTTGGTACTACTTTGACAAAGATGGTATCATGCTCAGTCAGACAATCGTTGATGGTTATCTCCTTACTAAAAGCGGGGCTATGGCGGAGAATGGCTGGGTAAAGATTGAGCAAAATTGGTATCATGTCACACCATCTGGCAGAATCTCGCAAGACAAATGGGAAAAAGTAAACGGTTCCTGGTATTATTTTGACAAAAACGGCGTGATGCTCAGCAAAACGACCGTTGGTGCTTACCTACTCGGAAGTAGCGGGGCTATGGCGGAAAACTCCTGGGTAAAGATTGAGCAAAATTGGTATTACGCTAATGAGTATGGGAAATATAACCAAGACAAATGGGAGAAAATCAAGGGAACTTGGTATGCTTTTGAACAAAATGGAGTCATGCTTTCCAATAAATGGAAAGGAAGCTACTACCTCAAATCTAGTGGAGCCATGGCTGAAAAAGAGTGGATCTTTGATAAGGCCTACAACAGTTGGTTCTATCTAAAAGCGAATGGGACCTACGCGGCTCGTGAATGGATTGGAGCCTACTATCTCAAGTCTGGTGGTTATATGGCCAAGAATGAGTGGATTTACGATAACTCTGACAAAGCACGCTACTACCTAGATGATAATGGACATTATGTTTCAGGAACCTACAAGATAGATGGAAAGGAACACTTGTTCCAAAAATACGGCCAATGGATTTCTGAAGTCTCAACAGAAGGTGGATTTGTAAAAGGCCAATACAGTAAAACTATCTTCCTAGATCCTGGACATGGCGGTCGGGATTCCGGTGCCTTTTACTACAATGTCGCTGAAAAAGATCTCAACATACAGATTTACCGTAAACTTCGTGCTAAGTTAGAAGAACTAGGCTACAAGGTCCTCACCTCTCGCGATAGTGATATTGACGTTGACTTTGTTACCGAACGTTCTCGTATGGTTAATAAAACCAACTCTGACATCTTTATCAGTATTCACTTCAATGCTACTGGTAGCTCATACTCAAAAGCGAGCGGTATTCAAACCTACTCCTATAGCGATGAACCTGATTATCCAAGTAAGATAAATAAGTACTGGCACAATCACCCTGATCGTATGAGTGAAAGCAAACGCCTTGCTGCTGCTATCCACTCCTCTCTCCTAGCCGAAACAGGGGCCAAGGATGCTGGCTTATTGGAAAGCAGCTTTGCCGTACTACGTGAAACAGCTAAACCAGCTGTCCTACTGGAGCTTGGTTATATGGATAATTTCACTGAAAACCAACAAATCAGAGATAGCCACTATCAAGATAAACTGGTGGCAGGCATTGTAAAAGGTATCCAAAAATATTACGCTGGTAAATAACAATAAAGTTTCGAGAAACCTCGAGACTTTTCTATTTGTCTTCTTTTTTATCTTTATCAGGAAAGAGGTAGCCAAGTCCTACACAAGCTAGCACACCGACACCAATTACCAAACCACTTGAGATTGGCAAAAGATTCAAAATAGCATTTGCAATGATAAAGGCAATGATAAGGCACATCAGACTAGCCTTATAGTCTTTTTTCAACAGATTTTCTAGAGTGAAATAGAGGAACAATCCAACTGGAATCAGTGACCAGAGGTTGATATCTAAACTTGGCCATCCAACAGAACCGAAATACAATACTAGCGCTGCTGCTACTAAGAATACAAGTCCTAATAATTTTTTCATTTTTTGTCTCCATTTTCTTTTTTTATTGACTTGAGTTATCTGATACTGACTCCTCACGTCCCTTACAAAAAAGATTATAGCAGAGGATTTTTTCAATAACAAGGCCTTTTGCCTATCTGGTCTATATCTCGGTCTAAGTGGTTGAATAGTAGTGATAAAAAAAAGAAGCCCATTAGGGCTTCTTGATTTTGCCGAGTACAAGAGCAGTTCTGAACGATGATAATCTAAAGTTTGATTCTAAACTAGTTTTTCTTTTTCTTAGATTCTAGAGAAGATTTGATTGCTTCACGATCAGCTTGCAGTTGAGCTAAATTCTTTTCTTCTTCCTCAAGTTTACTGGTATCTGGTTTCACACGATAGTAAACATCTTCTGGTTTCATTAACATCGCTTCATATTGTTGTCCAGAAAAAAGTCTTTCCTCAGCATGATTACTTTTATCCGTAATCTTTCCATCATCACCAGGTTGCATAACAACTCCACTTGGAACAGCAACTACTACAAATCCTCCAGCAACAGAATCTTTTACCCATGCACTGATAGAAGCTGTCTCAGGGTTACGACTATCTTGACCTTTTGATACCTTTAATCCAACTACAGATTCGTACTTTTGATCATTTGTAAACCAAGTCGCATCTACTTCTCCAGAATTCGTAATAATGTATTCATTGCCAGATTGACTACGCCAAGTGCCTTCTAAACTAGACAAATCATTGTTTTTGATTGCTTCAATATCTAGTTTTGGAACGGCAGTTTCTTTCTTTAGCTTGCTAACAAGTGCTTCTGCTTCAGTAATCTTGGTGTCCAAATCAGCCAGTTGATTCTTGAGTTTTTGAATTTCCTCTTGTTTATCCTTATCAGTCTCATCCGTTTTTCCTTGGCTTGTAGACGCTTGACTTGTTGTCTCTGTAGTTGAAACTGAAGACGATGCTTGATTTGACTCTTTCTTTCCGATCAGAGAATGCGAGAAAACACTCACTAGGATTATAGCAACCAAACTACCGAGGACTAACCCAATATAGATTTTAATGTTTCTAGTTCCTCTCGCAAACTTTTTAGTTGACTGCGCCTCTGCTAATTCTGATGCAGTCGGCTTGCGGCCATTCGCCTCCTCAAATTGTTTTACCCATTCTTTCTTATTCATAATTTTCTCCTTTTTGATTTATATTCAGCCAAGCTTGCGAGACTTCAT
>CAUSRF010000098.1:0-4294 GCA_963534275.1 uncultured Streptococcus sp. | reverse complement strand
ACGTCAATGAATTTGCAAAAAATCTTCTTGCAGCCAAGCGAGAATTGACCTATTGTTCCATCTGTGGCCGCTTGACGGATGATGATCCTTGCTCGATCTGTACGGATCCGACTCGAGACCAGACAACCATCTTAGTGCTAGAAGATAGTCGCGATGTGGCTGCTATGGAAAACATCCAAGAATACCACGGACTCTATCATGTCTTGCATGGACTCATTTCTCCGATGAATGGCATTAGCCCAGATGATATCAATCTCAAGAGTCTCATGACTCGTCTCATGGATAGTGAGGTTTCAGAGGTGATCGTGGCGACCAATGCGACAGCAGATGGAGAAGCGACCTCTATGTATCTCTCTCGCCTCCTCAAGCCAGCTGGTATCAAGGTCACTCGTTTAGCACGAGGCCTAGCCGTGGGAGCAGATATCGAGTATGCGGACGAAGTCACACTCTTACGAGCCATTGAAAATCGGACAGAGTTGTAAGTGTCAGTAAAAGCTTAGTTTATTTTGACGTATAAGACAAGCCCTAGGAATTTTTTCTAGGGTTTGTCTTTTTTTGATTCTAATGAGATAAGACAAACATTGCTAATAAGAATGTTTCCTAGTAAACACAAAATATAAGGTATCAGAAAACGGATCTCTAAAATCACTAGTGCCGTCTCTGTCAAACTCATTCACTGAGCGATAGAGTTTATTCTAAGGAGATGAGCTCACTTGCACTTAGGATTTGTTTTGAAATTATGCTATTTTTGTGTTATGATATGGTCAATATATAATTAATAAGGGGAGTTTGAGGTATGGGTGGAAAGATAAAATCTAGTACGATAGCAGCAGAGGCGGCTATTAATGAGCTGGTCGGATATGACACGAGCGACAAGCAAAATCAGCAGGTGGAATTTTCATATACTTCTGAAATCGCTGGGATGGCAGCGGGACGTCAGGCTTGCAATCAAATGCTTCAGGCGATCAGTGATTTTAGTTCAGCTGTTTTGACCCAAGCAAATAAGTTTCCAGGAATTGCTCATAGGATTGAAAAACGCGATATAGAGCAAGCTAAGAGATGGAATCACTAAGAAATGGCAGATAAGAACGAATAAAAGCACTACAAACTTTGGCGAGAGATTGTCAAGATTGACGATAAGGAAGAAAGTCTTCAGATTCTAAAAAGACAATATGAACAGCAGGTAACTCACTTTCACTCAGAAATCCAGAGTATCCAGCATCGTATGGCAACTCTATTGTCTTTCTCACCCAGTTCTCGTCAAGTGATAGAGCAAATCGAAAGTGATAATAGAACCATTCAGCGACAGGTCAACTCTTATGTAGAGGAGGAACTGGATGCCTTGGAAAAACAAACGAAGAAAGCTCGTCGGTCTTTCGATGAAGTCAGAGAAGAACTGATAGTGGAAAAGAATCGGCTACCATGGGAGTAAAATACAGCGCACAAGAATCCCAAGAATTGATTCAGGCTATGACCAACAACCTCCAAGTCGTAAACGAAATCACAGACCGCTTATCTAGTGGATGTGACCACCTGATTTCCTCTTTAGACTCAGGTGAGCTGACAGGGGCAGCCTACACAGCTGGGAAGGATCTCTTTACAGACATTATCATCCCCTGTATCAAGAAGTTACAAGAAGCGGTAGACGATATCCAACTAGAGTTGACCTCCTACAAACATGCGGATGCTCAGGTCTCTGGATATGGTGATTTGGACCTGGACCAGCTCAAGGAACTGAAAAAGCTGAGAGAAGAGCAGTTAGCTATCGTAGAAGCTCAGATTCAAGTGAGGGAGAATTGGCTAAATCAAATCACGGACCTCTTTAGTCTTAATTGGGGGAAAGCTTTCTCTGAGAAGACCATCCTCTACAATACCAAGTCTCAAATCGAGTCGGGTATTCAGGATTTGGAAGACAAGATTGAAAAACTAGAATTCTTTGTTTCACAAGTTTCCCAGTATTTCAGTGATAGCCTAGAAGTCCTTAGCTTAGCGATTCAAGGAGCTACGCAACTAAGTAAAATCATTGTCGATAGCGATGGCAACTACTATGCGGACGGTGTGGACATGAGTTGGGTACAGAAGATGAAGGATGTGAAGATTGAGTCACATAAGCTTGATAAGGATATTTCAGTTACTCAGGCTGAAAAAGATAAGAAAAAAATTGTGGATGATTTAGTATCATCTTACAACCTGGATGAATCTACGGCAAATGCACTCTATAAGCTCCAGCAGGGAATTTTGAAAAAGGCAAAACAAGAAGGATGGACTAATGAAAAAGTTATCTACGAGTACAATAGACTAGTTGCTTCCTTTGTGCCAGATAATTTTTTAGCGCTTAGATATAAAGCTATTGCTGGAGTAGTTGAGTTAGAAGAAAGAGATGAGCTTAGTAAAGAATATGGTCTCTCTTCTACTGAAATTAAACTTTTGGCAATTAAACTTCCTGAACAGCACAATGACTCAACTAGTCATAAAGATTATGCCCATGAAGCAATTCAGCTTGCGGCATTTACTGAACAAAGCTGGAGTTTGAATTCTTATTCAATTGCTCATGCTATGAGTGAGGTGGGAAATACTGCTAGAATTAATATCCCAGGTAGCACAGCCTCACTGCCTTATCCCATGGAAAGGTATGAAATTTCTTTCAAGGGTGATGTGGATTCAGGTCGTTATGGAGATACCGACTTTAATTCTGACATAGATCCAGTTAATAGTTATGAACTTATGAAAAACGTTAATCAAAAAGACATTTTTAAAACACAAGCAGACTATAATCAGAAAGTTGAGTCTAATACGATTAATCGAGTCGAAGAATTTTATAAAAATCTTGGGAATGGAAATACTAAAACTGGCAAAGATATTGTTCGTTACATTGTAACAGATGGTAACACGATAGGTAGTATGTATATAACTTGGGGTCAGTCAAATGAAGAAAAAAGGAAAAATCAAGAAGCTTTCTTTGATTATTTAGAAAGAGGGGAAGAAACTAATGTCAGATAAATTAAAACAGTTTAAATGGTTGATTGTATTGTTTTTGTTTCTGTTAGCAATTCCTTCATATTTTGCTTACAATCATTTCCGACAATCTAGTACTTTAAAAGAAGCCTTTGAGAAAAATGAAAGAATTGAAGTTCTTCATCATTTAATGGCATCAGGAAAATATGCGTCTGACATCCGAAAAGCAGGCTATGTCGTTCCTCCTGACGGAGCTATTCGCTTGGATGGAGTTATTTATCCATTAGAAATAGAAGGAGATTTACATTTGAAAATTAGCCCTCCAAAAGAGGATGCTAAGGATTTTCAGTTATTTTTCATAACACAGGTTAATGAAAAACAAACGCATGTAGCTTTTATTTTAGATAAAAATCTGAATTTAATTGATTCCAGCTATTCTCAGCAAAATGATAACGGGAAAAGAGAGATTATTTCTGTCTCGCAATCCGAAGAAGCTTACTTGTTGAAAAGTGTTCAAAGCGAGATTGATGCCTTCATGAAAAAGATGTATCAGACCTTGTATGGATAGTTTACCAGAGAAAGTAGCTTCTTGCTCAATACAATCCTGTATGAACAACTGGGCGTGTTGAGGAATTCTATACTGCGATGGGAAATGGAGATAAAGCTAACGGTAAACTTATGGTTGAAACTCTTATTGAAAATAATACGATAGGAGGCAACTTTATTAAGTATGGTTTTGATCTCAATATTTTTATTGGAAAACCTAATGACAAGGAAGAGGGTTGGAAACAAGACTTCTATGATTACTTAGACAGAGGGGATGAAAAAAATGTTGGGACTTAAAAAAATACTAATCGTGATTGGATCTGTAATTGCTTTAGCTACTGGCTTGAATCTTTATTTTCAGTATCAAAACCACCAAGAACATATTCAATTAAAAACCTCCTTTGATGAACTGCACCCCAAAAGTTAGACAGAAAAAATCTAACTTTTGGGGTGTTTTTATTATGAAATTGAGTTATGAGGATAAAGTTCAAATCTATGAACTAAGAAAACAAGGACAAAGCTTCAAGCAGCTTTCAAAAAGATTTGGAGTGGATATTGCTGGCCTAAGATACATGATGAAATTAATTGACTGTTATGGAATAGAGATCGTTAAAAAGGGGAAGAATCGATACTATTCCCCAGAACTAAAACAAGAAATGATTGATAAAGTTCTGCTGGAAGGTTGTTCACAAAGAAGTGTAGCTTTGGCTTATGCTTTACTTGATCGTTCGCTGTTGACAAATTGGCTGGCGCAATACAAGAAAAACGGGTATACTATTGTTGAGAAAACAAG
>CAUSRF010000097.1:0-4343 GCA_963534275.1 uncultured Streptococcus sp. | reverse complement strand
TTCATACAGGGAGCTTGATTCACGATGATCTTCCTGCCATGGATGATGACGATTATCGTCGGGGACGTTTAACTAATCATAAGAAATTTGGCGAAGCGATGGCAATATTGGCAGGAGATGCCTTGTTCCTAGATCCCTATGCCTTAATAGCGCAGGCAGATTTGCCAAGCCAGATCAAGGTGGACTTGATTGCTAACTTATCTCTTGCTTCTGGAAGCATGGGAATGGTAGCAGGCCAGGTTCTGGACATGGAGGGTGAACATCAGCACTTATCTTTGGAAGAACTCCGGACCATTCATGCTAATAAAACAGGTAAATTACTAGCTTATCCCTTTCAAGCAGCTGCTATCATAGCTGAATTAGCTCCTGAAATCCAAGCAAAATTAAAAACTGTGGGTGAATTGATTGGGCTGGCCTTTCAAGTTCGAGATGATGTGCTGGATGTGACCGCTAGTTTTGAGGAAATCGGCAAGACTCCGCAAAAGGATTTACAGGCAGAAAAGTCGACCTATCCAGCCTTGCTGGGCTTGGAAGAGGCCATTGCCTTTTGTAACCAAACTCTGGATCAAGCCGAGGCTGAATTAGAAGAAATCGCCCAGCAAGTCAGCTTTGAAACAGAACCGATTGTGAAAGTAGTAGAAAGTTTGAGAATCAATGGCTAAGGAAAGAGTGGATGTACTAGCTTATAAACAGGGTTTGTTTGAAACGCGTGAACAAGCCAAGCGCGGCGTCATGGCTGGTCTGGTTGTAGCTGTCCTCAATGGGGAGCGTTTTGACAAGCCAGGAGAGAAAATTCCAGATGATACTGAGCTAAAACTCAAAGGTGAAAAACTCAAGTATGTCAGTCGTGGTGGTTTGAAACTGGAAAAGGCCTTGCAGGTCTTTGATTTGTCAGTGGATGGCGCAACCACGATTGATATTGGGGCCTCCACTGGAGGATTTACCGACGTCATGTTGCAGAATGGTGCAGAGTTGGTCTATGCAGTGGATGTTGGTACCAATCAGTTGGCTTGGAAATTGCGTCAAGATCCTCGGGTTGTCAGTATGGAGCAGTTTAATTTCCGCTATGCTGAAAAGACTGATTTTGAGCAGGAACCAAGTTTTGCCAGTATTGATGTGAGTTTCATTTCCCTGAGTCTGATTTTGCCTGCCTTGCACTGCGTCTTAGCTGATCAAGGTCAGGTTGTGGCTCTGGTTAAGCCCCAGTTTGAAGCAGGTCGTGAGCAGATTGGGAAGAATGGAATCATTCGTGATGCCAAGGTTCATCAACATGTCCTTGAATCTGTCACTGCTATGGCAGTTGAAGAAGGATTTTCAGTGCTTGGATTAGACTATTCACCAATCCAAGGAGGACATGGAAACATTGAATTTCTGGCATATTTGAAAAAGGAAGAGGGAGCAAGTAATCAAGTTGCCCCCGAAATAGAAAAAGTTGTAGAGAGAGCACATAGAGAATTTAAAGATGAATAAAAAAGAGAGACTTGAAAAAATTAGAAGATTTGTTACGGATTATCAAATCGGGACTCAGGAAGAAATCGTTGAGCATTTGAAGGAAGCAGGTATTTCTGCTACTCAAGCCACTGTCTCAAGGGACATCAAGGAGCTTGGGATTGTTAAAATTCCTTTGAAGAACAACACCTATATCTATGAGTTGCCAAAATCAATCGTCAAAAGTTTGCAGTTGGCTGAGGACAATATTGTGAGTTCTGAGTTAATGGGAAATATGATCAATCTTTCTGTCATTCCTGGAAATACTATTTTTGTGAAGAGTCAGTTGGTTGAAGCATTCTCTGAACAGATTTTTAGCTGCCTAGCTGATGATGATTCTATCCTAATTGTAGCCAAAACTGCTGAGGCTGCTGAGGAAATTGTTGAACAAGTAAAAAAATGGTAGGTCAGTATGTTACTTGAAATTTCGATAAAAAACTTTGCCATTATTGAGGCCATTTCTCTCAATTTTGAAAAGGGTATGACAGTCTTAACTGGTGAAACAGGTGCTGGTAAATCAATCATTATTGATGCCATGAACATGATGCTAGGAGCTAGAGCGGCTACGGATGTCATTCGTCATGGTGCTTCCAAGACTGAGATTGAAGGGCTTTTCTCTGTTGAGAATAGTCGTTCTTTGCAAGAACTTTTTGAGGAGCAAGGATTGGAATTGGGGGATGAGATTATCATCCGTCGTGAAATTCTTCAAAATGGTCGAAGTGTTAGTCGCGTCAATGGACAGATGGTCAATCTTTCTGTCTTGCGTGCAATCGGCCAGCATCTTGTCGATATTCATGGGCAACATGACCAAGAAGAGTTAATGCGTCCGCAACTTCATATCCAAATGTTGGATGAATTTGGTGATGCAGCATTTTTTGAGTTGAAACAAGCCTATCAGACAAGCTTTGATGCCTATCGCAAAATGCGTAAGCAGGTTTTGGAAGTCAAGAAAAACCAACAGGAACACAAGGCTCGTATTGAGATGTTGGAATTTCAAATGGCAGAGATTGAGGCTGCAAACTTGCAGGCTGGTGAAGACTTGGCTCTCAACCAAGAACGAGATAAACTCCTCAATCATAAAAATATTGCGGATACGCTAACCAATGCCTACAGTATGTTGGACAATGAGGAATTTTCCAGCCTAGCAAATGTCCGTTCCGCTATGAATGACATGGAAAGTGTCGAAGAATACGACCCTGAATACCGTGAAATTTCAAGTTCTCTATCAGAGACCTACTATGTTTTAGAAGATATCACCAAGCGTTTGGAAGATATCATTGATGATTTAGATTTTGATGGCAATCGACTCATGCAGGTTGAAAATCGCTTAGATTTGCTCAACACGATCACACGTAAGTATGGGGGGACTGTAGATGAGGTCTTGCTTTACTTTGCTAAGATTACAGATGAGTACAATCTTTTGACAGGAAATAACCTTTCCTCCGAAGACATGGAAGCAGAGCTTAAGAAATTGGAAGTCAATCTTGTTGGGTTGGCAAATCAGCTAGCTTCAGCCCGCCATGACTTGGCCCAGCAGCTTGAAGCAGAGATAAAACAAGAACTGCAAGATCTCTATATGGAGAAGGCTCAATTTCAGGTTCGCTTTAGCAAGGGCAAATTTAGTCGTGAAGGAAATGAAGCAGTTGAGTTTTACATTTCTACTAACCCAGGTGAGGACTTTAAACCCTTGGTCAAGGTGGCATCAGGTGGGGAATTGTCTCGTCTCATGCTAGCTATTAAATCCGCCTTTTCTCGTAAAGAAGGCAAGACTAGTATTGTCTTTGATGAGGTGGATACGGGAGTTTCAGGTCGTGTTGCTCAAGCTATTGCTCAGAAGATTCATAAGATTGGTCAACATGGTCAGGTTTTAGCTATTTCTCACTTGCCACAAGTGATTGCCATCGCGGATTATCAATTCTTTATTGAAAAGATTAGTGACGAACATTCAACTGTTTCGACAGTTCGTCTCTTGACTTTAGAAGAACGAGTAGAGGAAGTTGCTAAGATGTTAGCAGGAGAGAATGTAACAGAAGCAGCCCTTATCCAAGCGAGAGAATTATTGCAAACGAGGGAGAAATAAATGACAGACTATTATGTAATTGGAGATGTCCATGGAAAAGCAGGTATGCTGGAAGACTTGCTCAAAACATGGGATGGTCACACCCAGTTGCTCTTTCTAGGAGATTTGATTGACCGAGGTGAAGATAGTCGCCGTGTTTTAGAAATGGTCAAGGACTTGGTGGACAATCAAGGGGCTATCTGTCTATCAGGAAACCACGAGTATATGTTTCTGACTTGGCTCGATGACCCAGAAGAAAGCTATGACCACTATCGTCGAAATGGTGGTGATACAACTATTAACTCTATCCTAGGTCGTCCCTTGGATGCACCTGTGGATGCAGTTGAAGACGCTAAACGCGTCGAGACGGAAGCAGCAGATTTAGTCGAATTTATTCGTCAGATGCCTTTTGTTGTTGAGACAGACAAGTATATCTTTGTGCATGCTGGTATTGATTTGACCTTGGATGATTGGCATGAAACGACTGATTACAAGAAAGTCTGGCTCAGAAAACCATTCCACGAAGCCGAAAATCATACTGGGAAAACCATTGTCTTTGGGCATACACCAGTCTATGGCCTACTAGATCAGAAACCAGGTACTGCTGACCTTTGGGTGACAGAAGATGGCAAAGTTGGGATGGATGGAGGAGCCGTCTATGGTGGTGTCCTCCATGGTATTGTCTTTACTGACCAAGGCATGACCGAACACTATTTTATTGAAAATGACGGCTTTATCGCCGAAGATTAGTACTCCTTACAGGGTATGGTCTTGTCAAAATGTTAAAAACAATTTA
>CAUSRF010000096.1:0-4467 GCA_963534275.1 uncultured Streptococcus sp. | reverse complement strand
TAAAGCTGGAATCCTTGCGACAGATGTTTATGATTTTGAATCAAGCATGGACATTAAACTGACTCAAGACAAGGCTGGACGCTTGGACTACAGCGAAAGCTTGATGACCCACGCCATGGTCTTGACAGGTGTGGACTTGGATGAAAATGGCAAGTCAACCAAGTGGAAGGTTGAAAACTCTTGGGGAGACAAGGTCGGCGCAGATGGTTACTTCGTTGCCTCAGATGCTTGGATGGATGAATACACTTACCAAATCGTTGTTCGCAAAGAATTGCTCACAGCAGAAGAACAAGCTGCCTATGAAGCAGAACCAATCGTGCTCGCACCATGGGACCCAATGGGTGCCTTGGCAGAATAAAGCATAGAGAAAAGAGGTTAGGGAAATCCTAGCTTCTTTTTTAAGTACTTCTTAAAGTGGCGATAAATGATGCCTACCAAGTATGCCCTTCTTATTTTGAGTCTTTAAGTGACAGAGGAAAAGATATGTGTTACTATAGTAGTACAAAAGGATATCGGAGTAGAAATGAAGTATTTAAGCAGTCAAGACATCAAGGATCGTCAACGAAATATTAGTGACATTAAACCTTATAAAACAAGCAAGGAAATCGTCGTTTCAAATATCTTTACCTTTTTTAATGCCATGAACTTGGCTCTGGCAGTTTTGGTAGCGACAACCTTGCGATTTGAAAATATGCTCTTTTTAGGTGTGATTGCTATCAATACAGCTATCGGGATTTTCCAAGAGGTGCGTTCAAAAAATGCTTTGGAAAAACTAAGTTTGCTTGGTAAAAGTAAGTACAGGGTCAATCGAGACGGTCAAACGATTGAGATTGACCCAGAGGATATTGTTCTAGGCGAGTATCTGCATCTCAATCTGGGTGATCAGGTTCCTGTAGATGCAGAAGTGCTTGAAGGGAATATTGAAGTTGATGAATCCTTGCTGACTGGCGAGAGTGATTCGGTCTTTAAAATAGTTGGTGACAAGCTGATGAGCGGAAGCAATGTCGTCAGCGGCACTTGTCTCGTCAGAGCAACGGCTGTGGGTCCCGATAGCTACATCAACAAACTCGCAAAATCCAGCAAGGAATTCAAAAAATACCCTTCTCAACTACGGGACTATATGGATAAGATTTTAAAAATCGTCTCCATCTTGCTGGTGCCAGTTGCCATCCTGCTCTATGTCAGAGGTTTTAGTCTGGGACGGACTTATGTTGAGATTGTCTTGGGAAGTTCAGGTGCCTTGGTCGGCATGATACCAGAGGGATTGATTCTCCTGGTCAGTGTGTCTCTGGCGGTAGCGGCTATGAAGCTTGCTAAAAAGAAAGTCTTGGTGCAGGAACTATACTGTGTGGAGACCTTGGCGCGTGTAGATGTTCTTTGTTTTGATAAGACAGGTACCATCACGACTGGTAATATGAAGGTCCAAGAAATAGATGATAAGCTAGCAGAGAAACTGTCTTCTTATCTGTCTTATTTTGAGGATGAAAATGCGACGTCGCGGGCTCTGAAGACTTACTTAACCTGTGAGAAAAAGTGGGACGTTCAAGAGGTAGGTGCCTTTTCAAGTAAAAACAAGTATTCCTTTGTCCAAGTAAAAGACAGTGGGACATACTTTTTCGGAGCCTATGAGTTTCTAGGCTTTACCCAAGCGATGGATCCTTACTATGAACATCTAAAACAGCAAGGTTTTCGAATCTTATCGCTTGCTCATAGCAAGGACCAGATTACAAGCCCAGCCAATATGGAACTATTAGGGCATGTCGTTCTGTCAGATGAGATCAAGGATAATACCAAGGAAACCTTTGATTATTTCGAGTCACAAGGTGTTGAAGTGAAGATTATCAGTGGGGATAATCATGTGGCTGTATATGGGGTGGCTCGTAAAGCAGGATTTAAAGAATCAGCACGGGCGATTGATATGACCAAGGTGGGTGATGAGAACTTTGAAAGAGTGGTCTTGGAGAACGATATCTTTGGTCGCGTGACACCTGAGCAGAAAGAAAGGATGGTGACCGTTTTGCAAAATGCTGGTAAAGCAGTGGCTATGAGTGGTGACGGGGTCAACGATGTTCTGGCTCTCAAGAAAGCAGATATTAGTTTTGCTATGAATAGTGCTACTAGTGCAGCCAAAAGCGTCTCCAACATTGTTTTTCTCACAGATGACTTTGCAGTATTCTATGATATCTTGATGGAAGGCCGCCGTGTCATCAATAACATCCAAAAGGTCGCCTCTCTCTTTCTAACAAAGACTTTCTTCTCCATTGTATTTGCGATTTTAAGTGTGATATTTGGTTTGGAATTTGCCTTTATCCCCATTCAGTTTACAATCATTTCAGCCATTACGATTGGAATTCCATCCTTCTTCCTAACCTTTGAGTCCAATAATGAAAAGGTCAGCACACATTTTATGAGAGATATCCTGACTAATGCTGCGATTGGTGGTGGCATTCTGGTTGCTAGTGTTCTCCTGACTAACTTCTTTATCACTGTCCCAGGTCAGGTTAAATTTATTTGCTTCCTCCTTGCTTTGGTCAATGGCCTGTGTCTCGTTGTCAAGGTCAGCCTGCCTTTGAATCGATACAAGCTGGTCTTGCTTACGTTTTTGAGCTTTGCAGCCCTAGTAGGTGTGCTTGCCAATACCTTTCTCCTGCAAGGTGCTTTTGTGCCTTTAGAAATCACTCAAGTGGTCTATGTAGCTGTCCTAGCAGTGGTGATTGGGGGCTTGCATTATCTGACTAGAAGAAAAAGTTGATATACAAAAAGAGTTGGGTCGAATCTCCCTTATTTCACATGTTTGGATAGACATTTTTAAGTTTTGGGAGCACTTAGAATTTAGAGTAAGTACTTGATTTTAAAGCGAGAAACTAGTCAATTGAAAGAATTTGTTTTAAAAACACTATTTTGATGAAATTGTTTTGACAGATAGTCTACAAGCCTTTATAATAGTATTATCATTAAAATTAGGGAGAAAATATTTATGACAAACAATGAAAACGCTAAAGGTACGTTTCGTAAATTTTTAGATGGTTTTAAGCGTCTCATAAAAAGAGGAAATAAAGAAGAGTTGTCTACTGAAAGAGAAACTGAGGGTGAGGAGACAGGAGTAGCAGGAGGAAGTCTATCTCCCGAAGAAAGTGAAACTTTTCTTATTGATAAGGCTTTAGAGTCTATTCAGTACTACGATCGTTTGGATGTGATGAATATAGGTGAGGAAAGCAGTTCCGAAGAATCTCCATTGCCAGAAAGTGATTCTAGTCTTTCTCAAGAAAAAGAACTAGCTAAGAGTCAAACAGTTAGTGCATCGCATTCTTTAGAAACTAGCCTCTCTAAAACTACAGATTCTCGAAAAACAAAAGGCTTGAAGAGTACAGCAGACTCCATTTCACTATCATTAAGTCTAGAAAACAAAAAAACATCAAGTAGTTTATCTGTTCTTGAGTCAGCCTCAGCCAGCCGTTCAGCGGAGCAATCACTGAGCGCCGAGGCTGCAAGCTCTCTAAGTGTTTCTATCTCAGAATCCGACTCAACCCGTCTTTCTCGAGTAGAGTCACAGACTTCATCTCGTGAGTCCTCTCTCAGCCTTTCGGCCTCAGAGTCCGTCTCAGATAGCCGTTCAGTGGAGCAATCACTGAGCGCCGAGGCTGCAAGCTCTCTAAGTGTTTCTATCTCAGAATCCGACTCAACCCGTCTTTCTCGAGTAGAGTCACAGACTTCATCTCGCGAGTCCTCTCTCAGCCTTTCGGTTTCAGAGTCCGTCTCAGTCAGCCATTCAGCGGAGCAATCACTGAGCGCCGAGACTGCGAGCTCTCTAAGTGATTCTGTTTCAGTATCTGGCTCAACCCATCTTTCTCAAGTAGAGTCACAGATTTCCTCTGTTGAAGATTCTCTTAGCCTTGCTATTTCAGAGTTCGAATCACAGAGTGCCTATCTTGAACAATCTCTAAGTCAGTATGGTTCTCACTTGCTTAGCCTTTCAGTCTCAGCTTCGCACAGTGTTTATGCAGAAGAGTCTCTGAGTCAAGCAGCTTCCCTGTCTCATAGTCTGTCGGTTTCAGAGTCAGTTTCAGCTAGCCTTTCTGTTTCAGCTTCTACTTCTTACAGTATTTATGTAGAAGAGTCTTTGAGCCAAGTAGCTTCACAATCTCATAGTCTGTCGGTTTCGGAGTCGGAATCTTCTAGTGCTTCCATTTCAGTCTCAGCTTCGTACAGTGTACATGTAGAAGAGTCTTTGAGCCAAGCAGCTTCACAATCTCATAGTCTGTCGGTTTCGGAGTCGGAATCTTCTAGTGCTTCCATTTCAGTCTCAGCTTCGTACAGTGTACATGTAGAAGAGTCTTTGAGCCAAGCAGCTTCACAATCTCATAGTCTGTCGGTTTCAGAGTCAGTTTCAGCAAGCCTTTCTGTTTCAGCCTCAGCTTCTGCCTCGCACAGTCTCTACGTAGAAGAGTCTCTGAGTCAAGCAGCTTC
>CAUSRF010000095.1:0-4471 GCA_963534275.1 uncultured Streptococcus sp. | reverse complement strand
GCTCTCCAAGCTGTGTGAGTTTGCAGTCTGACTATTTAAATAAAAGGTAACACCGAGTACAGATGCAAATAAAAGTAAGATAATCCAGTTTAAACGACTTTTGAAAACTTTCTTTAACAAAAATAGGCTAATATCTTTCATAACGGAACCTCTTCTATCTGCCCCTGATGAATGGTTACCATGCTATCGCAAATCTCCACTAACTCCTCTTTGTAGTGGGAACTCAAAAGAACCAGCTGTTCTTGTCTATTGATTTGTGCCAGTCTATCAAAAAACTTCTGTCGATAGTACTCGTCTAAACCATTTGTAATCTCATCCATGAGCCAGCATTTCGCCTGACTGAGGAAATACATGGCAATCACCAAGCGTTGCTTCATGCCTAAGGAATACTTTCGGATAGGAAGGCTGATATAGTCAGACATTTCCCAGTAATTAATTTCATCCATCAAGTTCAGTTCTGACTTCCAGATGTTTTTGATAAGACGAAGGTAGTCCATCCCACTTAAGTTTCCATCCAGCCATTCAACGCTCTCATAATAAAACAAAGAAGGAGGAGCTGCGATATGTCCACTACTAAGGGGAAGTAGCTTGCTAATAGCGCGGAACAGGGTCGTCTTTCCCGAGCCATTGATAGCAAGAAGGCCATAAATCCTACCCTTTTTAAAGGTGAAATCAACATCTTGCAAGATGACTTGTCGCGTTTTTAAGGTAACATGAGTAAGATTTAACATATCCAGCCATCCTTTTTCTCACTCTTTAAGGATTAATAGCCTCCGCTGTAGTAATTAATGACCTCATAACGAGCGTAGTTCCAGCCTCCGCCAACTTTATACTCAGAATAGCTGCGATAAAAAGACCATTCCGGAATGACCTTATATCTATATGCATGGTAATTCATTCTAGACTCATAGAAGATATTCCAGTCATAGCGATAATTTTTAAGAACGGTCTTAGCAGATACACTGGATTGAAAAAGACCAATAGATAACAAACTAGCTAATAAAACGACTTTTGCTGATTTTTCATGTTTTCATTGCATTTATATCATTACTATTGAAAACACTTTCATTATATCGTTTTTCTCAGTATTATGCAACAGATTTTAGTTTATTTTACTAATATATAACATTTTTCTTCCTAACGAACGCTTTCAATTCGCCAACTATTCCATCCTTTAAAGCGAATGGCTCCTTGCTGATCGGTTCGGTAAATCTTACTCTTGATGGATTTCAGTCGAGTCAAGGTTTCCTGATGGGGGAGTTTCGCACGATTGTTTTTTCCAACTGAGATGAGAGAAATCTCTGGGTTGAGTTTTTCTAGAAAAGCTGGATTTGGTGAGGTTTTAGAACCATGTTGACCGACTTTCAAGACATCCACCTCTAAGTCAGGATATTGCTTTAAAAGATCCTTCTCTCCCTTCTCTTTCAAGTTTCCACTGAAGAGAAAGTGCTTATCCAAGAGTTTCCCATAAAGAAGGAGGGAATCACTATGACTTCCATCTCCAATCTTCCTTGGAGATAGGACTTCTAAAGAACCGCCAAAAATCGGTAAATTCTCCCCTGCTGTCACACTGCGTACCTTGGTTTGACTTGCTTCTAGTTCTGCCACAAATTCTTTCTGTGTCAAACTTCCTTTTGATACTAAAATCTCCCCGACATGGAAAGCCTTGGTCACCTCCAGCAAATCACCAACATGTTCTTTATCAGTGTTGGTCAAAACAAGCTGGTCTATCTTAGCCACTCCTCGACTTTTTAGATAGGGAATCAAGGTCCTCTGGGCATTGCTGGTTGTTACCTTCTTCTGCCAAGATTCGACTTTCTTGTCAGAGTCTGTCTTACCACCCACATCTATCAAGATAGTTTTACCAGTCATATCCCGTAGGAAAAGACTTTCCCCATGCCCAAGATCCAGCATGGTGATTTCATTTTCCAGCGGATGCTTGGTCAAGAAAAAGAGACCCACGATAAAGAGACTGAACCCTGCTACTCTTTTGACATTTTTCCTCATGTCATAGACCAAGGCCAATGAAACTAAGAGAAGAAGCAAAAGCCATGCGGTGGGTTGTCCAAAGACCAATGGCCTACTTGCCATCTGCGACACCAAGCGAATGATGCCCTCCAACCATTCAAAGACAAGGTTAAGCTGAGTGACCGGATAAACAAAAGACAGAATGAATAAGATAGACAAAAGCGGTAAGAAGACCAAGTCAAAAAGAAAGGAAAATACAAAGGTCAAAAGGATAGACCAAGGCTGAAATTCTGCAAAATAGAAGGATAAAATGGGCAATATTCCCAAGGAAATGACTAGACTTTCTCTGGCAACAGCCTTAATCCCCTCCCCTTCTTTGCTTGTCATAGTCAAGATAAAAGCGTAGGCACAGGACAAGACACCTCCTGCTGTCAGGAAAAAGTTGGGCATGATGATAAAGAGGACAAGCACCGTCAAGGCAAAATTGTCCAAGCCCTTGTAGCCATGTTGAACCAGTAACTTTTGCAGTAGACTGCGAATGACCGAGGCTGAAAATCCTGTCAGACCTGCATAGACCAAAGAGAATGGATAAGCCAACCATTTCCACTTTTCTTGAGTTAAGCCCAATCGCAAGAGGAGTTTCTTAAAGGCATCCATAAAGAAACCCACCTGCATACCCGACAAGGCAAAGAGATGGATAATCCCTAGACTAGAATAAAGCTCATTCATCTCCTCGAAGTCAGTATCCAAATGTCCTAGCAACAGCCCTGTCATATAGTTGCGCATAGGGTCGGGAAAATGGCTCTTAATCCAAACAATAGCCTTTCGACGTAGGCTTGATAGGTTTTCACCAATATCCCAACTGCTAACCTGTTTCATTGACTGGATACTCTTGATAGTCAAAGTTTGGTAAATTCCTTGAGTTTTCAGATAGGATTGATAGTCAAATCCACCAAAATTTCTCTGCCCTTCTGGCTCGGACAGTTTTCCTTCAAGTTCCAAATCATGAAGGGCTGTTAAGGCTTGAAAGTGCTCTTTCTCCTCCTCGGACTGGAGTTTATAGTAAACTTGGAAGGTACGGCCGTCAGCCTTGCCACGAAAGGATAGACTATCTCCATTGACTTTGATGGTATCTGGTAAAATTCGTACCCTCTCAACAGAATTCACTAGGTTTTGACTAGCTTGTATCTGTTGCCAAGTTTGAAATAGAAACCAGACTCCAAAACAACTACAAATCGCTAGAACTTTGCCTGCAGATTTCCACGAAAATTGGAAAAAGAGACAGATGAGTAGAAAAACAAATCCTAGTAAAGTAAGATAAGAAACTGAGAAAATGGCATAGTAAAGCCAAAGTAACAGAAAACCCAGATAGATTAAGGGGATAGGAAGACTCTTAATCCACTGTAACATAGTCTTTTAACTTTTCTATGGTCTTTGCACCAATGCCAGAGACTTTCTTGAGTTCATCTACCGACTTGAATTTGCCATTTGCCTCACGATGATCGATAATATCCTGGGCTCGTTTTCCTCCCAAACCTTTGACCTGCTTGAGCTCTTCCAGACTAGCTTTATTTAGGTTGACCTTCTTATCCTTACTTGTAGAAGGAGTCGTTCCCGAACCAGTCTGCTGACTAGTTGCTTCTTCCCCCTTTGTCGGGACGTAAACTAGAGCCTCGTCGCTGACTTTCTGGGCTAAGTTGAGCGACTTGCTATCTGCTTGCTCTGTCAAGCCACCAGCCTTCTGAACAGCATCATTGATCCGACTACCGACTGGCAAATCGTAAATCCCTGGTGATTTGACAGCACCTTTGACATCCACTGTAATCAAATCTTGTTCAGGGGACTCTTCCTTTTCTTCCTTCTTCACTTCTTTTTCAGAAGATGAATCCCTTGAAACGGCTGCAACTTCAGCCTGCAAATTTGTTTCTTTCACAGATGTTTGTGAAGTTGGTTTTAGTAGGAAAAATCCGCCGACAAGCAAGCCTAGACTAGTACAGATGACAATGATTTTATACTCTTTGATTTTCTCGATAATTGCTTCCATATTTTCTCCTCTCTTAGGTTATTCGTAAGAGGAAGAAAAAACAGTCGAAAATTTCTTTTCAACTGCTTATTTATTTGCAAAATAGTCTTCCTTGGTCAAGACATAATGAACTCTTGTAACGATTCGACCTGGTTCTTTTTTGTCCATTCTGGCATAAGGTTCTTCGTAGGAAAAACGCATACCTGATTTCTCCATGACCTTGCCAGATGCAGGATTATCCTTGTCGTGAAGGGCAGTCAACTTATTCATTCCAATCTTCTCAAAAGCCAGCTCAATCACGGCTCGAGTGGCTTCTGTTGTCAATCCTTGCTTCCAATACTTTTTATTGATAATGTAGCCAATAGCTACCTTTTTTAAGACTGTGTCAATCTTGTGCAGGTCAATGGTACCGATAAACTGACCACTGCTTTTTAGTTCGATCCCCCACCGTCCCAAGGGATTGGCCAAGTAGAACTGCGC
>CAUSRF010000094.1:0-4485 GCA_963534275.1 uncultured Streptococcus sp. | reverse complement strand
TTACGAGCATTTAAGAAAATATAAAAAGATAATTAGAAATTTATACTTTGTTTATAAAAAAAATTTTGAAGAAGAATATGATGGTATTAAACTAAGGCAGTGGATGGATGCTTATTGGCTTTTATACGAATTATGCTTTGAATCCGATGAAAGAATTGTAGTAATTTCAAAGAACAAATTAAGAGAGCTATTTTTTGATAAAGGGCTACCAGAATACTTGCTTAAGCAACTGATTTTTAAAACTTCTTCTAGAGATTTATATGATAGTCCACTTATAGAGTTTGAAGAAGTTTATGTTCTACTATCTAGTTTGGTTTTGTATACAGATTTTTCAAGAACTATTTTATCTGTTATATCAAAAAACCAACAAAGTAAAGAGACTGGAATAAATCAAAAAGGAAGAAATTTTGAACGTCATATTAACGGCTTAGCAAAAAAACAATTTTCTAAACAGTCTGATGGAATAAAACGGAGTATTGCTGGGGAGACATATGAAATTGACGGAATTTTTTTTAAAGATGGGACTTTAGTTATTCTGGAAGCTAAAACACAAAATCAACCAACTAATATTATTGAGTTCTATAAGAATCAAGTTGAGTTAAATAATTACATAGAAAAATTTAAAAGAAATTCTAAATATTTTATTGAAAATGAGAAAAAAATAATGGCAAAAAAACTTGGGATATATAGTAGTGATATTAAACGAGTGATAAATATGTTGGTTTCCAATGTTAGTCAGTATAATTCGAAACAAGATGAAGTATATATTATTGATGAGATTGATTTTTCTAATTTTATGAATAGGAGAACTCCTCAGATTCATATTAGTGAAAAAGGTAATATACACTCTATAGGTATATTGCCTCAATTATATTCTGGTGAAGCAACTGTCGATCAATTATTAAATCTTTTACAATCAAATCATAAAAGAGAATTGATTACGCAAAGAATAAAATATAGAAATATACAATGTAACATAGGTGATAAGACTATCTCATTCAGTTTTAAGATATTAGAAGATATCAATGATACTATTTTGTAGTTTAGATAAAAATATCTATATATTTCAAATTTAGAAGGATTTTTTAAAAACTTCCACGAAAACAAGGAATGATCTCTTTTCAGTAATAAAGGAGTCTTTCACCTAGTTTAGGCTAGCTAGTAAGAGAGAAAGGGAAAGAAATGAAATCAGAGGATTATGCATGGAATGAGTTTGAACGAACTGTCTATAAGACTAAAATGAATCACCTACCCAGTCCTTACAAAGTTGCCATTTGGGACGACTCTGAGAAAAGATTGGAACTAGAACAAATACTGGATAGACTTCCTCAGAAAGAACTAGCTCGATGGGCATTAGAGAACTCGCGAAATTTCTTATCTTTAATTGATATCGGTGATGAAGATGAGAAAAATAAAATAATTCAGCAAGCTTATGAGGCTTTTGATGCACGATTGAGAAATGAGATCTCACCTCATGAGTTGAGAAAAGCAGGTTTCGCAGCAAACCTCCTCTCTAAAAATGCCCAAAATCAAATCGCTAAGTACGCTACCAGAGTCTTTGTACAAGCTATTTCAACAGCCCATATGAGAGGACACGCCATCGTTTCCGCGGATTATGCTATCAAAGTAAGGAATCTCCAAGAGGCAGACAAGTTAGAACTTGTGAGACAAGAACGAGAAAAGCAGATCAGACTGGCTGAATCCTTTTTAGCTAATGTAATAGATAAACGGTGAGAGAAGGCATAAAATACCAATCCTAGAAATAGCATCTAGGATTTTACTATGCTAAAATGGATAGACAGTCTCAAAGAATTCTAGTCAATTAATCTTGAGAATAGCTATTTTTAAGCGCATCGCTATACAATCGCAGCTTTAGTATTGGTCGCCCTTTATCAAACCAAACTTATCAAAGTGAGTTTAAGTAGAAAAGCTATTCTTTCTATTATTCATATGAGTCTTTTCTATCCACTTCTCTTTTTTATTTTTCAATCCTTTTCCTTACAGTATATATCGTCTTCTGAAGCTGGAATTTTACAGGCTCTTGTCCCGATTTTTACTCTCCTTTTAGCATCGGTTTTTCTCAAGGAAAAGACAAGCTTGCTTCAAAAGTTCTTTTTATTTTTATCCGTAGCAGGAGTAGTTTTCATCTTCCTTAGCAAAGGAGCGAATTTTGGTGCTGAGACTGCTAGCTTAGGTTTTCTCTTGATGTTGGGATCTGTTCTCGCCAATACAATAAACAATATCCTCAGCAAGTCCAAAGGAGGATGCTATCGGGCTATGGATATGACAGCTGTTGTGATATTTGTTGGCTTTATCACCTTTAATATGCTAAGCCTGACTTCGCACTATCTAGATGGCAACATATTAGCCTACGTAGAGCCACTTGGACAGCTGCCCTATCTGCTTTCCATCCTCTATTTGGGAATTCTAGCATCTATCGTGACTGGTAGTCTCTCTATCTATGCTATTGTTCGCCTCGGAGCATCAACCGTCAGTGTCTTTGGTAATCTTGGGACAGTTTTGACCATTCTAGCTGGAGCTCTTATCCTCCACGAACCAATTTATAGCTACCATGTGATCGGAGCAACTTTGATAATTGCTGGAATTTTAGGCATGAACCTGATGAGAAAAAAGTAAAGATTGCTTAGCAGTCTTTTTCTTTATCTAAAAAATGCAGAAAATTCAAAATTTTTAATGAAACAAAGTTTAGAGAACGATGATTTTAATATAGCATGATAAAATAGATAAAAGAATGATACTAGGATAAAGAGGAGAGAGTGTAGAAATGAAGCAAAATGATATAGCTGAAGCTATTGCTTTTTATAACAGAAAAACCGAGACTTTGGTACGTCACATTATACCAGTATTAGATTGTGATTTGGTTGTTTATCATCGTCCTGGATGCTCAAGTAAAGGACATATTATTTTTTATCATGGAGCTTGTGGTCGTAGTCAGATGTGGGCCCATCAGTATGATGCCTTTGAAGGATTTGACCTCTACTTTGTGAATGTTAGAGGGCAGGGTGAATCACCTATGAAAGTTGGCCTACCTGACTTAGAAGGTGCTGTTCAAGATGTAGATGCTATTTTGTCCTATTTTCAGCTAGATGAGGTGATATTGGTCGGACATTCTTGGGGAGGAAATCCACTTCAAGAGTACACCTATCGTCATCCAGAACGAGTTCTAGCCTTGGTCATGGTAGATAGTTGGGGACAGCATCGTTACCTATCAGATAAAGAGAGAAATCGCATAAAATATTCTTCTCTTATGTATAAAACGATTCCTTGGAAGGTGATTGCAGATAAGAACTCAAAGATGTGTACAGATAATCCTATCACAAGAGAATTAGTCAAGACGGCCATTATAGAAACTGGACGAGATGTTTTTTTGAACCTTGGTATCACAGGTTTTTTGACTGTCCATGAGATAGACGGCTATCATGGAAATCCTCCTATGCTATTAGTAAGAGGTGAAAACGATTTTCCTAAACACCTAAAGAAGATCTATGATGGTATCATTGCTCTAAATCCCAATGCGCGTCAAGTAACGATTTCAGATAGCAAACACCAACCTATGAATGACCATCCTGAAGAGTTTAATCAACTTATTGGTGAATTTTTTGAAGAAGTAGTAGGCCCGTAAGATAGTATCTATCCAACTTGTGAAAATTCTTGGAACGTGATAAAATAAAGGATAGAAATAGATACAGGAGACAAGATGAACTACTTTAATGTTGGAAAAATCGTCAATACGCAGGGTCTACAGGGTGAGATGAGAGTCTTGTCTGTGACGGATTTTGCTGAGGAACGCTTTAAAAAAGGGGCAGAGCTGGCTTTATTTGATGAAAAAGATCAGTTTATCCAAACAGTGACCATCGCTAGCCACCGTAAGCATAAGAATTTTGACATTATCAAATTCAAAGACATGTACCATATCAATGCGATTGAAAAATACAAGGGGTACAGTCTCAAGGTCGCTGAGGAAGATTTGAACGATTTAGATGATGGAGAATTCTACTATCACGAGATTATTGGTTTGGAAGTTTACGAGGGAGACAACTTAATTGGAACTATCAAGGAGATTCTACAACCGGGTGCCAATGATGTCTGGGTGGTCAAGCGAAAAGGCAAGCGTGATTTGCTTTTACCTTACATTCCGCCAGTAGTTCTCAATGTTGACATTCCAAATAAACGGGTCGATGTGGAAATCTTAGAAGGACTAGATGATGAAGATTGATATTTTGACCCTCTTTCCTGAGATGTTTTCTCCGCTGGAGCACTCAATCGTTGGAAAGGCTCGAGAAAAAGGGCTCTTGGATATCCAGTATCATAATTTTCGTGAATATGCTGAAAAGGCCCGTCATGTTGACGATGAGCCTTACGGAGGCGGTCAGGGAATGTTGCTCCGTGCCCAACCTATTTTCGATGCTTTTGATGCCATTGAAAAGAAAAATCCCCGTGTCATTCTTCTCGATCCTGCTGGGA
>CAUSRF010000093.1:0-4487 GCA_963534275.1 uncultured Streptococcus sp. | reverse complement strand
ATCTTCCCTACAAAACATGCTCTTGGTCTTGTGACTGAAGCAGGTCTTGAAGTACTTGTTCACATCGGTTTGGACACAGTAAGTCTTGAAGGAAAACCATTCACAGTTCACGTAGTTGAAGGACAAAAGGTTGCTGCTGGTGATCTTCTTGTTACAGCTGACTTGGATGCTATCCGCGCAGCAGGTCGCGAAACTTCAACAGTGGTTGTCTTCACAAATGCTGAAGCAATCAAATCTGTTAAATTAGAACAAACTGGTTCTCTTGCAGCGAAAACAGCAGTTGCTAAAGTAGAATTGTAATATACTTGAGGTTGGAAGCTGTTTTCCAACCTCTTGTTTTAGGAGAAAAGCATGAAATTTTTAACACTCAATACCCACAGTTGGATGGAGAAAGAAGCAGAAGAAAAATTCCAGCTCTTGCTCCAAGATATTCTTGATAAAGACTATGATTTGATTTGTTTCCAAGAAATCAATCAGGAAATTACTTCTCCTGAGGTAGATGTTACTGACCTCTATCAAGCTTTACCATCAGCAGAACCCATTCATCAGGATCACTATGTCCGACTTCTGGTTGAAAAATTGGCTGAGAAAGGAAGAAGCTATTACTGGACTTGGGCCTATAATCATATTGGTTATGACCGCTACCATGAGGGGGTTGCTATTTTATCTAAGACACCGATTCAAGCGCGTGAGATTTTAGTTTCGGATGTAGATGATCCAACAGACTACCATACTCGCCGTGTTGCCTTGGCTGAGACAGAGGTTGAAGGAAAGGAGCTTGCTCTTGCAAGCGTCCATCTCTCTTGGTGGGATAAAGGTTTTCAGGAAGAATGGGCACGATTTGAGGCTGTACTGAAAGATTTAAACAAACCACTAATATTAGCAGGTGATTTTAATAATCCAGCTGGACAGGAAGGTTATCAAGCTATCCTAGCTAGTTCTCTAGAGTTACAAGATGCTTTTGAAGTTGCTAAGGAGAGAAGCGGTAGCTATACAGTACCACCAGAAATTGATGGCTGGAAAGGCAATACCGAGCCACTACGAATCGACTACATCTTTACGACCAAAGAGTTAGAAGTAGAAAGCTTGCATGTGGTTTTTGATGGGCAGAATAGTCCACAAGTCAGCGACCACTATGGTTTGAATGCGATTTTAAACTGGAAATAAATATTTAAATAATCTAAGACAAAGCTTCCGATCTTTTGAAAAGGGAGAACATCTTATTAGGGGATACATTCTTTTTTCTAAGATTATTAACCATGAAAGGGTTTTTGGCTGAATTGAACAATACATTTTACCAAGGTGAAGCTCCATGCAAAAAGCAACAACTAATTTTTTTAGCTGTTGCTTTTTTGAGTTTTTGGATTTTATTTTGTAGGAATAGAAATTTCAATCAATTTATCTGAATAAAGCATCTTGATATTAGCTTCATCAATATTATCTTTATCGATTTTGCGTTTCATGAAGAAATCTTGGATGGTTTCGATTTCTGGTTCACGAATAGCGCGGTGTTTGTTGGAAATGAGGATTTCATAGTGAAGCGGAGCTTGTGTGAAAACCACATCTGTATTTCCGGCCGAATAGACCTCGACAAGAGTTGCGTCAGTACTTTCTAATTGGCTTTTAACAAGTTGCGAGTGTGAATTAGTCGTGTTGATAAGCTTCATAACAGTTCCTCCGATTTTCTAACTCTATTATAGCACTTTTTGAATAAAATCGTGTATTTTAGTCAATTCCATGCTGGATTTTCCAAGCTTCAATTCCCCATTTGTGGCTACCGCGTTTGAGTTTTTCTATTGCCTCGTCAATAGGAAACCAAGCAATATGATTAAAATCTTCTAATGGTTTTTGTATTTCTTGGAAAGAAATGGCTTCGTAGAGATAAGCTGGATTGTAGTAGTAAGTGTCACGGTGGCGAGAGTAGAAATACTCATCAGCTTGTCCGAAGTAGCTTCCGATTTCAGCTGTAAAGCCTAGTTCTTCGATTAGTTCTCTCTTTAGTGCTTCCTGATGGTCTTCGCCCGCTTCAATCTCTCCACCTGGCAAGAACCAAGCACCATTGGGAGCTTGAACTAAAACGATTTGTTTTTTTTCAGGATCAGGAATAACTGCGTAAACACCATAGCGGGGATGGTAGGTCACATTCTCTTTTTTTTCACCAAAAGTTGGGTTGGCCATTGAACTTTCCTCATTCTCTAGTATCTTTATTATTATCATAATGGACGAGGGGCAAGCTGTCAAGAATAAACTAACAAACTTGTGTAGAAAAAGCTAGTTTGTCTTGGTTGCTATTTCCTAAATAAACTTTTCAACCCAATTACTTTAACTGGTATAATAAAAGAGAGGTGATTTTATGGCAGAATCAAGACTATTTCGTATCCTATATCTACTTTTAGAAAAAGGTAGTACAACGGCTCCTGAATTGGCCCGATTGTTTGAAGTTTCTGTACGAACGATTTATCGTGATATTGAACGGTTGAGTATGGCAGGGATTCCTCTGTATTCGATACCTGGAAAGACGGGCGGGATCTTTTTAATGAAAGACTTTGTTTTGGATCGCACTCTTATATCTGATGATGAAAAAATAGAACTTCTGTCTGCTTTGCAAGGGATTCAATCCTTGACAGATGATAGGCAAGACCTGTTACTTGAAAAATTGGAATCTATTTTTCAAGTTTCTACTAGCCCATGGATAGAGGTAGACTTGACTGACTGGAGAAAGCGAGAAGGACAAAAAGAATTATTTGATAAAATCAAACAAGCTATTCTATAGAAAAGGCGACTGGAGATTACTTATCTAGGCGGGAGTGGTCAGAAAACGATTCGTACAGTAGAGCCTTTTAAACTCGTATTTAAAAAGAGAGATTGGTACCTTCATGCCTACTGTTGTTTGAGGGAAGATTGGCGTTTTTTTAAATTATCTAGAATTAGGAATTGCCACGTAACAGATGAAACAGTGAAGCAGAAAAATGTGATGGATTCGGTTGATGCCTCGGAACAAGCGGCAAATCAAATCGAAGTTTTCTTGAAATTTAGCCCTAAGCTAGCTTTTCGGGTTTATGAAGATTTTTCAGAAGATGAGATTAGTTTTGGTGAGGATGGTTGTTACTATGTTAAGACAGTCCTACCAGAGCATGAAAGTCTGTATACTTATCTCCTGTCTTATTTAGATGAGGTGGAAATACTCAAACCTGATTATATGAAGAAGGAATTGCTTTCTAGACTAGAAAAAATCCAAAAACTTTACAAACCTTGACAATAGATGTCAGAGTTTTAGTGCTATACTAGAGGTAGAAAGGAGAAGAACCAAATGAAATATGAATGGAGAAAAGAAGCGAAAGCTCTTTATCAAGTTAAGGCTAAGCCCACTATCTTGCAGGTGCCTAGTCAATCCTATATCGTCATTGATGGCAAAGGCGATCCAAATCAAGAGGATTTTTCAGCACGCGTTGGAGCTTTGTATGCTTTAGCCTATGCGATAAAGATGATGTATAAAAAGAATCCTCTGGATCAAGTCTATACTGATTTTACGGTCTTTCCTTTAGAAGGTTTATGGAGAAAGGAGAAGGGAGGAGAACTGGTAAAAAGTGAGCTTTCCTATAGTATTATGATTGGGCAACCCGATTTTATTACGCGAGAACTATTTGAGGAAGCTCTGAAAGAGGTCAAAATCAAGAAACCAGATCCTCTCTATGAGGCTATTCGTTTTGAAAAAATAGAAGAAGGTCAAAGTCTTGCCATGCTTCATCTAGGACCTTTTGATACAGAAAATGAGACTTTTGTAGAGATGGAGCGTTTTTGTCAACTTCATAAACTCAAAAGAATTACAGAGGCCCATCGAGAGATTTATCTAAATAATCTTCATCGAACAGAACCAAGCAAATTGAAAACAATTCTTCGCTATCAAGTTCAAGAGGAGAATTAAAAAGAACAGGAAATCTTGTTTCCTGTTCTTTTTATGAGGTTTATTCTTCTTTTTCAGAAGCAATCTCTTCTGTTTTCTCAGGTTTTTTGGCAGATTTGATTTGAATATTGCCATTACTTGTCATGACTGCCTTGAGGGCTTTCTCACTTGGATTTTCAAGGTAGAAGTCAGTGATGGCATCCTCGATATGGTCTTGAATGGTACGGCGGAGTGGGCGTGCTCCCATTTTTGGATCATAACCTAAGTCAACCAACTTTTCCTTGACCTTGTCTGTCACATCGAGGTAGATATTGTTGCTAGAGAGGCGTTTGTTGACATCCGCTAGCATGAGTTCGACGATTTGGAGAAGGTTGTCCTTGCTGAGAGGTTTAAATTCGATGATGCCGTCAAAACGGTTCATAAACTCCGGACTAAAGAAGTTGCCGAGTTCACCGAGAACAGAGTTGGTACGTCCTTCGCGAGCCGCCCCAAAACCAACACTGGCTTCGGCCTTTCCAGTACCCGCATTTGAGGTCATGATAATGATAGCATCCTTAAAGCTAACTGTACGTCCTTGCCCATC
>CAUSRF010000092.1:0-4702 GCA_963534275.1 uncultured Streptococcus sp. | reverse complement strand
TCTTTATACATATTTTCTAAATCTTCTATATATACATTTGAAACTGGATTAAAAACAATATCAAACGTTTCATCTTCAAATGGGAAAGGTTTTATAAGATCGCCTTGAACGGTAGTGATTTTTAAACCTTCTCTTTTAGCAACCATCTCATCCCTTTGTAATTGTGACTCAGAAAAATCCATTATGGTTACATCATAACCTTTTGCAGCAAAAACTGGTCCCTGCTGTCCACCACCGCAAGCTAACCCTAGTATCTTTTTTCCCTTGGTTTTTTCAAACCATTCTTCCGGGACTTTTTCCCCAACAGTTAAGGCAACAGAAATTGGATGTTTTCTAACTTCTTCCAATTCTTCATGTGTTACTGGCTCAGTATAGTCATTTTTTACATTATTCCATCTATCTTGATTACATTTTATATAATTGTTCATCTTATAATCTCCTCGTAATTTGATACTATTGCTATTTAAGTTGGATGTGTGCCATTACATTTTTCTCACCGCTACAACCTCTAATTTGTCAATTTCTCGTCCATCTCATTATATCACGTTTTCTTCTTGGCTTGGGTTTAGTATTTAGAAACAAAGTAGAGTGCTTGTACCGTCTTCTAAGGCTTTCTTAAAGGATATCTCCTCTCATATATTTTTCGATGGTAGGAAATCTGCTCCTATCGTTCTTTTTTTGTAATTCTCTTTATCTTTCTCATACCAATGAAGCAAGGTCGCCTAATGGTCTTGATAGACCTTTTCGCTACTTTTCATATACTGGATAATTTTTCTATCATCAAAAAAAGAATTAAGCAAAACATTTTTCACTCAAGTAGTGATTAAGTGTTTTTCTTAATTCTATAGTTCCAAACTAGGATTGTTTTGTTTTGAAATGATAATAGGCTCCCAACATCCCTGCTGTATTTTGGTGATGGGCAAATTCTAATCGTGTTTTTTCAGCTAGGCTTGGCACCAAGGCCACCTTCAATGCTGTGCGGATCTTTGGTTTGAGAATAGCCTCTTGCCCCATGATACCGCCACCGAGAATGACCACTTCCGGATTGGCCACGTAGCAAATATTTGCCAGACCTTTTCCAAGGTAATCTACCATGCGGTCAATGCCAGCCATACAGATCTTGTTTCCTTCGGTAGCTTCCTTGAAAATGCGTCGGCCATTCCACTGATCAACTGGATCACCATGAGCTGCTGCTACATATTCTACCAAAGCTGTCGTTGAAGCCAAGTCTTGGAAAGCTCCATCCTGCATATGCATATAACCGACTTCGCAAGCTGAGTTGCTAAATCCATGAAAGACTTTCCCATCCATAATCAAGCAACCACCGATACCTGTTCCAATGGTCAAGCAAAGTGTCACACTCGCTCCCTTTCCTGAACCAGATACTGCCTCAGCAAGACCTGCGCAGTTGACATCATTTTCAATTTCGCAAGGAATCGCAAAACTCGTCTCAATTTCCTTCTTGAACTGGGTTCCAGCATAGTTGGGAATCTGAGGACCAGCATAGAAGATTTCACCCTTTTCTGGATCGACCATTCCCGCTGAAGAAATGGCAACACCTGCTACTGGGCCTTTTTCTAAATAGCTGGAAACGATATCTTTTGTCTTTTGTAAGATATGAGGACCACCCTTATGCGCCTCAGTTGGCATTTCATGCGATTCAACAAGTTGGTCTTCTTGGTCAATCAAACCATATTTGATGTTGGTTCCACCAATATCAATTGCAACGTAGTGTGTCATAAATACCTCCTTATGGATTAGAGGAAGCGCTCCTTGGTTTCACGAATCAATTGCGCTGCTGCTTCTACAACTGGTCGATCTTCTTCAGTCACTGGTGTCAATGGTGAACGAACTGAACCAATGTTAAGTCCTTCATTGATTTTCAAGACTTCTTTGATGACACCGTACATATTTCCATGTGCAGCAGTGAGTTTGCCGATGATTGCGTTGATAGCGTATTGCAATTCACGCGCTGTTTCCAAGTCTTTTTCAGCAATCAACTCATTGAGTTTCAAGAAGAGTTCTGGCATCGCACCATAAGTACCACCGATACCAGCCTTAGCACCCATGAGGCGACCACCTAGGAACTGTTCATCTGGACCATTGAATACGATGTGATCTTCTCCACCAAGGCTGACAAAGGTTTGGATATCTTGAACTGGCATAGAAGAGTTCTTAACACCGATAACACGAGGATTCTTCAACATTTCAGTGTAGAGACTTGGAGTCAAAGCAACACCTGCTAACTGAGGAATATTATAAATTACGTAGTCTGTGTTTGGAGCTGCAGCACTAATGTCATTCCAGTATTTGGCAACTGAATACTCAGGCAAGCGGAAGTAAATAGGTGGAATCGTTGCAATGGCATCTACACCCAAGCTTTCTGCGTGGCGAGCAAGTTCCATACTGTCTTTAGTATTGTTGCAAGCTACGTGAGCGATAATGGTCAATTTACCTTTAGCAACTGCCATGACTTCTTCCAAAATCAATTTGCGGTCCTCTACACTTTGGTAGATACATTCACCAGAAGAACCATTGACATAGAGACCTTGAACTCCCTTATCAATGAAGTATTGAACCAAGGCACGCGTACGCTCTGGACTGACTTCACCTTGATCATCATAACATGCGTAGAAGGCTGGAATGACACCTTCGTATTTTTTCAAATCTGACATAGATTTTCTCCTAAGATTTCTTTTTTCTGCTGAGAGCAGTTCTATTTTTTACAAGTTTAGTATACACCTTGTGAAAATCGCTTTCAATATCTTGTATACACTTAGATTTTAGTTTCTACTTGTATTTTAGAAACTGTAACGATTGAAAGTAGTTTCAGAAACAAGCCATCCTACTGGTATTTGTTGAAGATTTTCTCCATCAAACCTGCTTGGAGAAAGACTAGCAAACCAAAACCAAAGAGGATAAAAGCTGACCCACCCAAAAGGAGAGTAAAGGCGGATAGATAAAGAATCATCACAATGAGAAAGAGAATGGCTAACATGAGGAAGAACCATGGAAAGTTAAAACTTGCCAAGATAAGCCCTTTTTGCAGCACTTCTTTCCAAGACAGATCATAGCGGGCAGCGATGGGATAACTAGCCAACATCACCAGAGTGAGGAAGATGAGAATCCCCAAACAAATAGCTTTCACAATCTGGAAAGGCAAAGCTGTCTGTCCCCAGAAAAGATAGAGATCTAGAAAGCTTAATGACACAATGCCCAACTCTAACAGACCCAACTGAAGTCCCAGTTTCAGATTTTGCTTGAAGGTCCTTATATAAGTTCTAAAGACTGGTACCCGTCTGCTTCTCTTAATCTCGAACATAGTCTCATAGAGGCTGATTTTCGCCACTCCAATCGTCACGATGGGCAAACAAGAGACGACAAAAAGAAGATTGACTGTGACGATATCCAAGACCTTCTCACTGAAACGCATGAGAAAATTATCTGTATCAAATGCTGCTTTGATAAGGCTTACTCCTTTTTGTGCCATGTTTGCTCCTCCTGATTCTTTTAATCAATCAAAATTTTAAAGAGATATTTGCGAACCTTCTCTTCCATACCTGCATAGCCATTTGGCTGGTGCGGTTCTCCTGGGAAGAAAATCGCAAAATTGTGATAACCCAACAAGAGTGGGTAGCGTTCATGACAATGGACAAAACCAATGTCGCTCGCTTCATCGAATGCTACCGCCTCGTCTTTGATACGTGAACCGTAGCTCGAATATTCATGTCCTTCTACCAGCAAATGCAAGTCTGCATAGTTCTTATGGTACTCAAATTGATCATTTTCAGCTTGATTGAGGACATTTTCCTGCACAACTAGAAAGACCTTGTCCCCGTCAATCTCATACTTACCGAGTTCGAAAGAATCCTTACGGTGCTGATAGAGATAGTCAATAGCCTTGTCTAGATTGGGATGAATCCCTTTGTAAAAGGCGATGTTTTTCAAATCGTCAAAAATCATACTGTTTCCTTCGTTTCTGATAGTTAACTTGAATCATAAATTAAGTTTATAAGTGTCTGACAAAATCTCTAAGGTAAATAAATACCCAACATTTTGTAGACACTTATAACTCTATATTCTCTTAATCTATAAAATAAACTTCTGTATCTTGATAGATAGATTTTCCCATACTCAATGAAAATTGAAGAACAAACTAGGAAGCTAACCGCAGGCAATACTTAAGTATGGCAAGGTGACGCTGACGTTGTTTGAATTTGATTCTCGCAGAGTATTATCCCTTAACCGCTCCCATAGTAATCCCTTGAGTAAAGGATTTTTGGAAGACAAGGAAGACGGTTACGATTGGAACAGCTGCAAGAGCGGCACCCGCCATAATTAAACCATAGTTGGTTGCCATTTCGGCTTGCATGGTCGCAACCCCGAGTGAGATAGTCAAGTTCTGACGTGAAGTCAACATTACCAACTGCATGAAGTAGTCATTCCAAGTATTGATGAAGGTAAAGATCGCAAGAGCTGCAAATCCTGGCTTCACAATAGGGAAGGCTACGCTCCAGAAGGTACGAATCTCACCACAACCGTCGATTTTAGCTGATTCAAGCAATTCTGTTGGGATGTTTTCGCTGAATTGTTTCATGAGGAAGACCCCAAATGGCCATCCAATCAAAGGCAAGATAACTGCCCAAAGAGTATCGTGAATTCCCATGAAGTTGACGATACGTACCAATGGTACAAGGACAAC
>CAUSRF010000091.1:0-4773 GCA_963534275.1 uncultured Streptococcus sp. | reverse complement strand
TTGGTTATGCTCCTTTTTCTTTTAACATTCTTACTGATTATACCACATTTAAATCGAAAATTCTTCTATTTTCCGTATTTTTAGCGATAAATCGTTTTCATAGCAATTCCCTCTAATTTTTCCTGTAGAGTAGAATCTTTTCTTACAAAATGTTGTGTAGAAACAACCGTTTTTTGTTCCTCTTCATACCTGATAATGACAGGGATTGGGCCTTTGTATTGTTCTAGAATATTTGAAATCTCTTTATCATTTTCATGATTTTTAACTTGAATCCAGAATCGTTCCGCTACTGCTTCTTTCAAATCTTGTGCAATCATTTGCAGACGACCATCTCGAGATTGAACCTTCCCATTGATATAGTAAAATTTCCCTTCGGATAGGATAGAGGCGAATTTTCGATACTGATTCGAAAATACAGTCACATCCATCCGAGACTTACTATCATGAACCTGTAGAAAGGCCATGCTTTCGCCCTTCTTGGTTCGAATGACTTTTAGCTTTTGCACTTCAACTAGAAGTGTTGCTTGACTCCCCTCGGTAAGAGTAGCAATGGGTGTCGTTGGATAAAGGGCTTGTTTGGCAAGCGTTTGGATAGGATGAGCACTGATACCAACCCCAATCAGTTCCTGCTCCTTGTAAAATTTCTCTGCTTCTGAGAAATCATCAGCCTCCGTCCAACTATAGCTTGCATCTGCAAATAGTCCTCCCAACTCCTCAACAAAGACAAATAGGTTTGGTAGGTTCACTAGGATTTTCTGGCGGTTCTTGTCAAAGTCATCAAAGAGCCCAAGTTCAACCAAAGGAGACAAAAGCGATAGTTTCTTGTAATTCTTAGGAAGACGTGTGACGAAATCTTCAATACTTGAGAAAGGACGATTTTCGATAATCCAATAAGAAAAATCTCTTGGCATACCCTTAATGGCTTTCAAACCAAGATAGATTGTCTTCTGGGTAATCTTATCATGATAGGGAATGCTGTTGATTGCTAAAGACGCTACTTCAAATCCCATCTGCAGAGCATCTACTATGTAATCACTGCTGGAGTAATTCAACATGACTTGGAAGAAAATAGCAGGATAATGCGTCTTGAAATAAGCAAGCTGAAATGCCAGGGCTGAGTAGGCATAGGCGTGGGATCTATTAAATCCATAGCCTGCAAACTTTTCCATCACTGCAAAAACTTGATTGGCTTTCTCTTCTGAATGCCCGAGTTTAACTGCACCAGCGATAAAATCTTCCTTCATCAAATGCATCTCTTTAGCATTTTTCTTACCCATGGCTCGTCTGAGAATGTCGGCTTTTCCAAGACTAAAGCCTCCAAAGCGCTGAGCTACCTGCATGACTTGCTCTTGATAGAGCATGATACCGTAGGTTGATGAGAGGATGTCCTCCAAGACAGGATCCAGCACCGTCACCTTTTCTTTGCCATGCTTACGAGCCACAAAGTTATCAATATAATCGCTAGCACCAGGTCTGTTGAGGGATGTCGTTGCCACCACTTCTTCAAAGACTTGTGGCTTGACCCGTTTCAAGAGTCGAATGGCTCCTGGTTGTTCAAATTGGAAAATACCTTTCGTATTTCCAGACGCAAAGAGGGCCAAGGTTGCTTTGTCTTCCAGATCAATCTCTTCGATTTTCAGATGAACGCCCTCTGATTCCGCAAGTAATTCCTGCATTTTCTGTACGAAAGTCAAGTTACGCAGACCTAGGAAATCCATTTTTAGAAGGCCATTTGCTTCAACTGCATGTGCATCATATTGAGTGATTAGCATGTCCTCACCGTATTTTAGAGGAATATAGTCTGTCAGATCCTGGTCACTCATAACGACTCCTGCCGCATGGATAGAGGTCTGACGAGGATAACCTTCAATCTTTCGAGCAATCTCAAAAGCTTTTTGGTATTCAATCTTGCTATTGATGATCTGCCTAAATTGCAAATTCTTCTCATAGGCCGTCGTTAGCGTATCTCGGAAACTGATTTTTTTCGTAATATTTGTTAATTCGTACTCTGGAACACCATAGCGTTTAAAAACATCACGAATTGCTTGTTTGGCTCCAAAGGTCGAATAAGTGACAATCTGCGCCACGTGTTGACTTCCATACCGATCACGAACATAACGAATGAACTCTGGTCTATAAAGATCTGGAATGTCAATATCAATATCAGGCATGGTGTAACGCTCACGATTTAAAAAGCGCTCGAAAATCAAGTTTTTCTCAACCGGATCAATCCCTGTGATGTCAAGTGAATAGGCCACCAAACTACCCACAGCAGAACCGCGCCCCATTCCCATATAGTAGCCTTGAGAACGTCCAAAGCGCAACAAATCCCAAACCACAAGGAAATAGTCGTCAAATCCCATATCATGAATCACAGCTAATTCTTCATTCAGTCGTTCACGATAGATAGCTGAGGTTAGCCCCTTAGTTATCAACCCTTGCTCAGCCCTCTCTCTAAGTTCTTCTACCGCTGGTCTTTCCGGGTTAAAGCGAGGGAGTTTTAAACTTGGATCAATTTGGTAGCTAACATTCTCTATCACACCTTGGAGATTGGCAAGTGCCTGAGGGAAGCGATTTTTAAATTGAGCTTCTAAGTCTGAAGCTGGTAGAAAGAGCCCTTGTTGTGAATGCACACCCACTTCTCTCAGACTGACATTATCCTTAATTGCCGCTAGGATTTGCAAAACCTGTATGTCTTCTTTCTCAAAAGAGTTGACCTGATACAGTGGAAGAATGGGTTTGGTAAAGACTTCTTGGTGAGTATCGGGACTAACCCCAATAAAGTAATCGTGACCCAAATCCAGCTGTTCGATTCCATCAAAATAGGGAACAATAATGGCAACATCTTCGAGGTGGGAGGTGAAATCAGACCAGTTATTTCGTCCAGTCATTTTTAAAGTTGATAACTTCATCAACTCTTGGTAACCTTTAGTAGATAGAGCTAGAAAACGGAAAGAAATACTCTTCTCGTCTATAATCAAGGTCATTTCAAGACCAATTAAAGGTTGGATTCCATATTTTCGAGTCACTTCTAAAAAGTGATAGGCTCCATAGAGATTATCCACATCCATGATAGCAAGGTGAGAATAGCCATACTCTTTAGCTGTTTGTACATATTTTTCAATCGAAACCACACTTTCCATAAAACTGTAAACAGTCTTGGTGTCGAGCTGCGCAATCATTTCTTCTCCTCCTTGCTTTAGATATAGTACTATTATACCATTTTAAAAACTAGAATGAAAAGGTAGAAGACTATTCCTTTCACTCTCACCTATAAAACCAAGCTGTTCTCAAAATCTGAATGCTATTGTGCTGAAATCTCCACGTTTTAAGATAGTTTGATCCCTGTTTCGGCCTCTTTTTAAATTGACTTCATCATAGGTCAACAATATCTTTTTTACCTTATTTTTGATATACTAAATTTAGAATATTTCTAAAGGAGAGCGCCATGCGTTTTAATCAATTCAGCTACTTGTCCGTTTCTCATTCGCAAGTTTTGCGCGAGTTATCCCAGCTTGGTTTGAAGCTGGTACCAGAACAATCATCAAAAAAACAACTTGAACAATTTGTCCGCTGGAGTTTTTTCACTTATAAAAATACCGACTATCCTTTGTCTGTCTTAGCAGCTGACAAGGAGACTGATCTCCTTACCTTCTTTCAGTCAGATTGCGACCTGACTCCTGAGACTTTTTATACTGTGGCTTTTCAACTTTTAGGATTTAGCTATCTTGTTGACTTTGAGGACGCCGAACAATTCCGTAAAGAAACTGGATTTCCTATTATTTATGGAGATTTGATTGAAAATCTTTATCAATTGCTAAATACACGAACGAAGAAAGGAAATACGCTCATCGACCAGCTTGTTAGTGATGGGCTAATTGCAGAAGATAATCACTACCACTACTTTAACCGCAAGAGCTTGGCAACCTTCTCTAGTCACGATGTTATTCGTGAAGTTGTTTATGTAGAGAGTCGTGTGGATACTGATAAAGACGGTCTCCCTGACTTAGTCAAGGTTAGTGTTATTCGTCCTCGCTATGAAGGAAAAATTCCTGCGGTTATGACTGCAAGCCCTTATCACCAAGGGACTAACGACAAAGCCAGCGACAAGGCTCTCTACAAAATGGAAGGAGAGATTGAGGTCAAACCGCCCCACACCATTGAACTTGAGAAGCCTAAGCTAAATTTAGTCGAGCCTCTTGGTCAAGCCGAACTCGTCTCTGAGGCTGAGGAAAAGCTAACTCACATCAATAGCTCTTACACTCTCAACGATTACTTCCTCCCACGAGGATTTGCCAATCTCTATGTATCGGGTGTTGGAACCAAGGATTCCCAAGGTCTCATGACCAATGGGGACTACCAGCAGATTGAGGCATATAAAAATGTCATTGATTGGCTCAATGGTCGTTGCCGTGCCTTTACTGACCACACGCGCAAGCGCCAAATCAAGGCCGACTGGTCAAACGGAAAAGTCGCAACAACAGGAATTTCCTATCTAGGCACCATGTCCAATGGTCTTGCGACAACTGGTGTGGATGGCTTAGAAGTAATCATCGCAGAAGCAGGTATTTCCTCTTGGTATAACTACTATCGTGAAAATGGTCTGGTAACCAGCCCTGGTGGTTATCCAGGTGAGGATTTTGACTCACTTGCTGAATTGACCTACTCCCGCAATCTCTTAGCCGGTGACTATATCCGTGCTAATGAAGCCCACCAAGCAGACTTAGAGAAGGTAAAAGAACAATTAGATCGCAAGACTGGTGACTACAATCA
>CAUSRF010000090.1:0-4797 GCA_963534275.1 uncultured Streptococcus sp. | reverse complement strand
CAACAATAAACGAATTAAGGTCAAACTAAAAGGACTCAGTCCTGTGCAATACAGAGCTAAATCCTTCGGATAAATTAATTGTCTAACTTTTTGGGGTCAGTACATGAAGAGAGGGACAATATAGCAGTCTTACAACGTTTGATGGAATCAGGGAAATATGCGTCTGACATCCGTAAAGCGGGCTATGTCGTTCCTCCTGATGGGGCTATTCGATTGGATGGAGGAATTGACTCCATAGAGATAAAAGGAGACATCGATTTGAAAATCTCAAATCCGGGACGGAATGGGGTTACTGCTTATTTTGAAATAAAGATAGATGGTAAAATAACTAGTGCACTATATGAATTGGATAAGAACTTTGATATAACTTCTAGCACCTATTTTCAAATAAATGAAAAAAATATAAATGAGAGAGTGAACATCTCTCAATCCGAAGAAGAGCGACTATTAAAAATTGTTCAAAAAGAGCTTGGGGCTTTCATAGAAAATATGTATCAGACTTTGTATGGATAGTTTGTTAGAGAAAGTGGCTTTTTCCTCAATACAATGTTTTATGAACAACTGGGCGTGTTGAGAAATTTTACTATAAAAAGATGCTGTAGACGACAAACCAGCACGCTTTGAAGCTCAAGTGGTGGATAGGTAAAATTTCAGCTCTCAAATGAGGGCTTTTTTAGATACAAGTTTCAAAAAAGAAGCAAATATGGTATACTAAAGAACGAGTATTCTATTAGAATTAGGACAAGTAATATGAAACAAACGATTATTCTTTTATACGGCGGGCGTAGTGCAGAGCGTGAAGTCTCTGTCCTTTCAGCTGAGAGTGTCATGCGTGCGGTCAACTACGACCGTTTCACAGTTAAGACTTTCTTTATCAATCAGTCAGGTGACTTTATCAAAACGCAAGAATTTAGCCAGACTCCAGGTCAAGAAGATCGTCTCATGACCAATGCGACCATTGACTGGGACAAGAAAATTGCGCCAAGTGCTATCTACGAGGAAGGCGCTGTGGTCTTTCCAGTTCTTCATGGTCCGATGGGAGAAGACGGCTCTGTTCAAGGATTTTTAGAAGTTTTGAAAATGCCCTATGTTGGCTGTAACATCTTGTCATCTAGCCTTGCCATGGATAAAATCACGACCAAGCGTGTGTTAGAATCTGTCGGGATTACCCAAGTTCCTTATGTGGCCATTGTCGAAGGGGATGATGTGACTTCTAAAATCGCTGAAGTTGAGGAAAAGTTGACTTATCCAGTCTTTACGAAACCATCAAACATGGGTTCCAGTGTTGGTATTTCCAAGTCTGAAAACCAAGAAGAACTCCGTCAAGCTCTAGAACTTGCCTTTCAATATGACAGCCGTGTCTTGGTAGAACAAGGAGTGAATGCGCGTGAAATTGAGGTTGGTCTCTTGGGTAACTACGATGTTAAGAGTACCCTACCTGGTGAAGTAGTCAAGGATGTTGCCTTCTATGATTACGATGCCAAGTATATCGATAACAAGATTACCATGGACATTCCGGCTAAAATCAGTGATGACGTGGTTGCTGTCATGCGTCAAAATGCAGAAACTGCCTTCCGTGCGATTGGTGGTCTCGGTCTGTCTCGTTGCGATTTCTTCTATACAGATAAGGGCGAGATTTTCCTAAACGAGCTCAATACCATGCCAGGTTTCACCCAGTGGTCTATGTACCCACTACTTTGGGACAATATGGGAATCAGCTACCCAGACCTAATCGAGCGATTGGTGGACCTTGCCAAGGAAAGCTTTGACAGGCGCGAAGCGCATTTGCTATAAAAATGAAAGAGAGGGTAGGGGTCAGAACTATCACTGTTAAGGTGAGTCGAGTTCGTAGACTTCACCCCTTTTTAAAGGAGTAGAAATGAAATTAACAATTCATGAAGTGGCACAAGTTGTCGGAGCTAAAAATGATATCAGCATTTTTGAGGATACCAAGTTAGAAAAGGCCGAGTTTGATAGTCGCTTAATTGCGACAGGGGATTTATTTGTGCCCCTCAAAGGGGCGCGTGATGGTCATGACTTTATCGAAACAGCCTTTGAAAATGGCGCTGCTGTAACCCTGTCTGAGAAAGAAATTGCAAACCATCCCTACATTCTAGTAGACGACGTCTTGACTGCCTTTCAAACCCTGGCTGCTTACTATCTTGAAAAAATGGGAGTTGATGTCTTTGCTGTCACAGGTTCAAACGGCAAGACAACGACCAAGGATATGCTGGCGCATTTACTGTCAACAACCTACAAAACCTACAAGACACAAGGCAACTACAATAATGAGATTGGTCTTCCCTACACAGTTCTCCATATGCCTGAAGGAACAGAAAAGTTGGTCTTGGAGATGGGGCAGGATCACCTTGGTGATATCCATCTTTTGTCTGAATTAGCTCATCCAAAGACAGCCATCGTGACCTTGGTTGGAGAAGCTCATTTGGCTTTTTTCAAAGATCGTTCAGAGATTGCTAAAGGAAAAATGCAAATTGCTGATGGCATGGCGTCTGGTTCCTTGCTTTTGGCACCAGCAGATCCGATTGTAGAGGACTACTTGCCTACTGATAAAAAGGTAGTTCGTTTTGGTCAAGGAGCAGAGTTGGAAATTACAGACTTAGTTGAGCGCAAGGACAGTCTGACATTTAAAGCTAATTTCTTGGAACAAGCCCTTGATTTGCCAGTAACTGGTAAGTACAATGCCACCAATGCCATGATAGCTGCTTACGTGGCTCTCCAGGAAGGAGTTTCAGAGGAGCAGATCCGTCAGGCTTTCCAAGATCTTGAATTGACTCGTAACCGTACCGAGTGGAAGAAAGCTGCTAATGGAGCAGACATCCTGTCAGATGTATACAATGCCAATCCAACAGCGATGAAGTTGATTTTGGAGACTTTTTCGGCTATTCCAGCCAATGAAGGTGGCAAGAAAATTGCTGTTCTAGCAGATATGAAGGAACTCGGTGACCAATCTGTTCAACTCCATAACCAGATGATTTTGAGCCTTTCCCCAGATGTACTGGATACCGTTATCTTCTATGGAGAAGACATCGCTGAATTGGCCCAACTTGCTAGTCAAATGTTTCCAATCGGTCATGTTTTCTACTTTAAGAAAACTGCAAACGAGGATCAATTTGAAGACCTAGTCAAGCAGGTTAAGGAAAGCCTCGGTGCCAATGACCAAATTTTGCTCAAAGGCTCTAACTCCATGAATCTAGCCAAGTTGGTAGAAAGCCTAATGTAATTTAGTGGTTTCCATATAAAACTGTAGATTTCAAATCAGTGCATTTCTACAATATAAATGATATAATAGGTTGCGATTTAAGACGTAAGTATTCTATGAATGGCATGGAATCAAGTTTTTCAAAAAAATTAAAAAGGTCGAGCAGTGACTTTTCTACTGCTCCGGCTAGATGAACGAGGAATAGAATATGAATTTGTGGGAACAATTATTTACCACACAGATATCAGAACCGCCCCAGTTTGAACTCCACTGGTATATTGGTTTGTTAAGTTTATTGGCTCTTACTTTCTATGTTTCATATCGTTACCGTAACAAGGTGGCTTACCAGCGTTTTATTCAGATCCTTCAGTCTCTTCAACTGATTGTTCTGTATAGCTGGTACTGGGGGAATCAAATGCCCCTGTCAGAAAGTTTGCCCTTTTATCATTGCCGTATCGCCATGTTTGTCATGCTCTTGATTCCAGGTACTTCCAAGTATAAGCAATACTTTGCCCTTCTAGGAACCTTTGGAGCAACTGTAGCTCTGGCTTACCCACTCTTTGACCCCTATCCGTTTCCACACGTGACCATCCTGTCCTTTATCATCGGGCACGTGGCACTTTTGGGGAATGCGCTCCTATACTTGTTTAAGAATTATGAAGCTTCTCTGCTCAATTTGAAAAATGTGACAGTGATTACATTTTCTCTAAATGCCTTGATAGGTGTTGTTAACTTGGTTGTAGGTGGAGATTATGGATTTTTAACGAAACCACCACTAGTGGGGAATCACGGACTATTAGCGAATTACATCATCGTGTCCAGTGTGTTGGTAGCAGCTATCAGCTTGACTGCAAAAGTAGTGGAGGTCTTTTTGCAACAAAGAGCAGAAAAAATGATTCAAGAGAAAGCTTAAGAAGGCCTTCTCTTTTTTAATCAACTACAGAGAATCACTCTCTTGTTAATAGTGAGGTCGAGAAGTGAATTCTAGGAAAATAGTAAAAAGGATTTTTACAAAAAACCTTGAGGAAATTTATGAAAAACTAAGCACGATTGGATTTTTTGTGTTATAATATTCTGTGAATAGCTATGCCCAAACATAGTTATTAAAATAGAAGTGAGAAACTTGGAAGACAGAGAGGACGCGATGTAATGACTAGAGATGGTTTTTTTACAGGTTTAGATATTGGAACTAGCTCCATCAAAGTACTAGTTGCTGAACTTAGAGATGGTGAAGTAAATGTAATTGGTGTTAGCAATGCCAAAAGTAAAGGAGTCAAAGACGGAATTATTGTTGATATTGAAGCTGCTGCTTCAGCAATTAAATCAGCAATTTCCCAAGCTGAAGAGAAAGCCGGTATTTCTATTAAGTCTGTTAATGTTGGGCTTCCAGCAAATCTCTTGCAGGTTGAACCAACACAAGGAATGATTCCTGTAACATCAGATACAAAAGAAATTACAGATCAAGACGTAGAGAATGTTGTCAAATCAGCTTTGACAAAGAGCATGACGCCTGATCGTGAGGTCATTACTTTTATTCCAGAAGAATTTATCGTAGATGGTTTCCAAGGTATTCGTGA
>CAUSRF010000089.1:0-4892 GCA_963534275.1 uncultured Streptococcus sp. | reverse complement strand
CAATTACTATTTAGATCAATTCTTAAGAAGAGATTAGGTAAAATCATCTGCTTCATTAGGATATATAGAAAGGCTCCCTTAGCAACAAGGGGGCCTTTTGTGTGTTAGTACTAGGTCTTTGAGAAAAATAAATCTATCATTTCAACAATCCAAGAACTTCCATATTTAAACTTTGAACTCAAATCCCTAAGATGTTCCTGAATATCTGAAACGATTGAATTTCATGCATTTCTTATGTTGGAATATCTAGATAAGGGAAGATTTTATTTTAGAAATATTAAAAACGCATACTATCAGGCATTCAAAAACCTTGATACTATGCGTTTTATCATGGAAAACTTTACTCAATGCGAGAGCACTCTCTATTTTTTACAGTAGGTATAAAAAGGCTAGGGTCAAGAGACTTGCTAGGAGCCCAACTCCCCAAAAGAAGAAATCAACCTTCCACTCGCTCCAAGGATTGCCCTTACCTGAGAATCCTCCAAGCTCAAAATGATGATGCACAGGTGTCATACGGAAAATACGCTTTCCACCACTAAGTTTGAAGTAGGTAACCTGCATCATAACAGAGCTTGTCTCAAAGACATAGATAATCCCAATCAGTAAAAGGGTCCATTCTTGGTGGAGGGCCATAGAGATTGCTGCCAGCATCCCACCAAGAGCCAAACTTCCCACATCTCCCATGAAGACCTTGGCAGGCTTGTGGTTAAAGACGAAGAAACCTAGCAAACCACCAATCATGGCAAGAATCACAAGAAGGATATCCAGTTGATTTTGCATATAAGCAATCACACCGTAGGCCGATAAGCTAATCACCACGGAAATACTTGCTAAGCCGTCAATCCCGTCTGTCAAGTTTACTGCGTTTGAAAAGCCAACTAGCCAGAAAAGGGCAAAGAAAATATAGAAAATGCCTAGATGAACTTGGTAGCCAAAGACCGAAAGCATGTCGCCACCACGCTCATAAAAGAGGTAGAAAATCACTCCTCCAAGGAGCTGGAGAGCAAGTTTTTGCTTGGGATTTAAGCCTTCGTTAATCTTACGAAAGACCTTGAGGAAATCATCCAAAAAACCTACCAAACCATACAAAACCAAGATAAACAAAATCATGCCGACATTGTTGGTCAATTGTTGGGTAAAGAGAGCAACCAGAAAGCTCACGACTACTGCAACGATAAGGAAAACAAGACCTCCCATGGTTGGAGTCCCAGCTTTAGCTTGGTGTTGTTTGACATCCTCGTGCATCTGCTGACCCGTAATCTGTGCTTTGCGATAAAATCGGATAAAGGCTGGAATACCTATCAAGGTCAATAGAAAGGCTAGAACTCCAGCACTAATGGAACTAATCATCTTAATCTCCTAAAGTTATTTTCATTTTTTTAATGTCTTTGAGGGCCGTATTGGCACGGACACTTTGTTTCTTGACCGTTTTGCCACTACCTTCCCACTCAACTTCTATATTTAGCCATTTGGCAAATGTTTGCACATTTTCATCTGTCCAGCCATACATATCAGGCATTTCTTCGACCTTATCTGACAGGATCAAGATTTGCTGATTGGCTTCCAAATTATCTCCTTCAGAAACCGAGAGCTCCTTGATCTTGGTTCCTGTTCCGATAACGATTGGTTGGACAAGGTTACGACGCAATTCCTCTGCTAGGTCACCCGGAGTAAAGTCCTTGGTAGCTGGCATGGCATAGCTTGTCGTCTTGCTGACCTGATCCAAGTTCTTGGCAGTTGACTGAAGATTGAGGGATTCTTTCATGGCAGAAGCTCGCTCAAGGATTGGGTTGGCAAACTCTCCAAGCTGAACACCCGAATAATGCTCTGGCTGTTGCACCGTCACATAGAGGATAAAGTCAGGATTTTCTGCAGGATGCATCGACACAACAGAGAAGATATGGTTGGTTTCACCTGTCAGGTAACCTCCATTCTTCTCATCGGCAATCTGAGCAGTCCCTGATTTCAGGGCGACATTCTGACCTGGAACATTGACATTCGGCTTTCCTGTACTGTGGTTGTACATGGTACCGTAGACAGGATCTGTTCCGACCATGACCATGTGATCCCGAGTAGAGGAAGCTGCTGCTTTTGACACAGGATTTCCGACGATTTCCTTTTGAGACTTACGGACAGACTGGTCATTTGGATCATAGAGGGCACTGATGAATTTCGGCTCCAACATAACCCCATCATTGGCAATGGCTGTAAAGGCACGAAGCATCTGGGTCTGGGTGACAGAGATCCCTTGTCCAAATGCACTCATGGCGATATTGACAATATTATCAGCAGGTAATTGACCTGTGTACTCATCTGTCAGACCAAAACGGGTCGGTACCCCAAACTTAAAGCGATTGAGATAGTCCAGCCAGGTTGCATCTCCCATCTTTTGCTCAAGTAAGGTCATCCCGACATTACTTGAGTGGTTAAAACCTTGAGAGAAGGTCATGGTGCCACCACTGGTCAATCCTTCATTGACGTCCCAGTCTCGAATGGTCACATCTGCTATTTTCAATTCACTACTGTTAAAGTACTCGCCACCAGGGAAGGTATTGTTGTCAATAGCCGAAGCCAACATCATCACCTTCATGGTTGACCCTGGCTCGTAGTTACTTTGATAGAGGATATCACGCCAGACAAAGTCTTTTGTGATGCCATCCTTGGTATCTGCGTTAAAGGTTGGCCGTTGGGTCGTAGCCAGGATTTCCCCTGTTTTAGCGCTAACCAAGGTAGCCGTCATATACTTGCCTTTTACCTTTTCCTGAAAGGCATCCATCTGTGTTTCCATAAAGGATTGTAAGGGACTAGAAAGGGTTGTGTACACATCCTTTCCATCTACCGTTTGTTGAGAAGCTTGATCTGTACCCGGAACAATGTTTCCCAGACGATCCTTCTCATAAGTGATAATCCCATCTGTACCCGCCAGAATGCTATTTAAAGAACTCTCTAAACCAGATGTCCCAACCAAACGTTTGGTCCCATCCTCATTTTCATGGAGTTGGGCTAAACCGATAAAGGAAGAAGCAAACTGTCCATTGGGATAACTGCGGTTAGGGCTAGTTGTAAAGTCAACCCCCTCAACGCCAGCTGTTTTAAGGTCATTTTTAATGGCCATCATATTGGCATAGGTGATCCCATTTCCCTTAGCTCCAAAAGATACCTGTTTCAGATCTGGTTGAGAAAGCTGTTCTTTGACATAAGACTCCTCCATATCAAGATACTTATGGAAAATTTCAGCTACCTTATTAAATTGAGAATCCTCTACATAGAGAACTTTGCCTGTTGCTGACTTGTAGGTCTTGTCAATAACGGCATAGATATTATACGAAGTAGCATCCTCAGCAATAGGCGTTCCATTTCGATCATAAATGGTTCCCCGTTTGGCTGGGATGGTCTTGGTTGTTTGGTGAACCTTTTTGGCCTCTTGAACCAAATCCTTACCAAATTTACTACCCGTTCCGATAATGACCGCAAAGTTCACCAAAAAGACAGCGAAGAGTATGACAGCCAATAAACTCAGGCTTTTTCCTACTCTTCGGCGGTTTTCTTCTGGAGATTTGCGATTACGAACGGCATAACGGATGATTTTTTCTTTCCACTGTTTCATATCTTACTCCGCCGCTCGGATATTTTCGTTATTCAGCTGCAAATCCTTAGAGTTTGCAATTTCTTTCAAACGTTCTGAACGAATCAATTCATTGACCTCTTGCTTGGCATCGTCGAGCTCTGTTTTCTTTTCCTCGATTTGAGCATTGACCTTGGTCAATTCATTCTGAACTTGTAATAGCTTGGTTTGCATAAACACAACGCTAATTGCCAAGATAATCATTGTTGCAGCAATCGAAACATAGAAGGCCTTTTCCACACGTGAAAAACCCTTAAACTTCGATTGCAATAACTGGCTTGTTTTTTCGATTCTTTCTGCCATGTTTTTCCTCTTACTTGTGAATTTTTCTGGCCACGCGCAACTTGGCTGAATGCGAACGGTTGTTGGCTTCTAGCTCTTCGGCACTTGGCAAGATTGGCTTACGGGATACCAATTCCATCTTAGGCTTAAGATCATCTGGAATGAAGGGCAAGCCTTTGGGAACTTCCACTGTTGAAGCCTCCTTAAACAACTGCTTGGTCAAGCGGTCTTCCAGCGAATGGAAGGTAATGACCGAGATTCTACCATCCAGAGCCAGCATGTCCATGGCCTGCTGGATGGATTCATCTGCCGCACCCAGCTCATCATTGACTTCGATTCGGATAGCCTGGAAAATCTGCTTGGCAGGGTGCCCCTTTTTCTTGAGTTCCTTAGCAGGCTTGGCCGACTTGATAATCTCTGCCAACTCCGTCGTCGTCTCAATGGGTTTCACCTCACGCGCTTGCTCAATCTTGCGGGCAATCTGTTTAGAAAACTTATCCTCACCATACTTGAAAAAGATACGGACCAAGTCATGATAGTCATAATGATTGACCACCTCATAGGCCGTCAGACTAGCTTCCTGATTCATGCGCATATCCAGTGGTGCATCTTTTTTATAAGAAAAACCACGCTCACGCTGATCTAGCTGAGGACTGGACACTCCCAAGTCATAACAAATTCCATCAATTTCCTGGACACCAGCCTCCAGCAAACGTGCCTGCAAATGACGGAAGTTATCCTTGATAAAGGTTACCATCCCCTTTTCGATATAGGGTGCCAACCGTTTTTGCGCATTGTCAATGGCATTCTGGTCCTGGTCAAAGGCATAGAGATGCCCTTTTTCGCTCAATTTACTTAATAAATATTCGCTATGGCCTGCTCCACCCAAAGTCGCATCAACGTAGATACCGTCAGGTTTTACGTCAAGCATATCAATCGTTTCATGAAGCAAGACCGTTACATGATGAAATTCTTTTGTCATATC
>CAUSRF010000088.1:0-4903 GCA_963534275.1 uncultured Streptococcus sp. | reverse complement strand
ATTTGACCTTTTTTGACCAAAAAGATATAATAGTTCTGTATTGAGTCGTATGACTAAGAAAATTCAACATTAAAAGGAGAAATGAATGATTCCTGTAGTTATTGAACAAACAAGCCGTGGAGAACGTTCCTATGATATTTACTCTCGTCTTCTGAAAGACCGCATCATCATGCTAACAGGTCCAGTTGAAGACAATATGGCCAACTCAGTTATTGCCCAATTGCTTTTCTTGGATGCCCAAGATAGTACAAAAGATATTTACCTTTATGTCAACACACCTGGAGGATCTGTTTCAGCTGGTCTGGCAATCGTTGATACCATGAACTTTATCAAGGCAGATGTTCAAACCATTGTTATGGGGATGGCTGCATCCATGGGGACTGTCATTGCATCAAGTGGAGCAAAAGGCAAACGCTTCATGCTTCCAAATGCAGAGTATATGATTCACCAACCAATGGGTGGTACAGGTGGTGGTACCCAACAAACGGATATGGCAATCGCAGCAGAACACTTGCTCAAAACTCGTAAGACGTTGGAGCAAATTCTTGCAGATAACTCTGGTAAATCAGTTGAGCAAATTCATGCAGATGCGGAACGTGATTACTGGATGAGTGCCCAAGAAACACTTGAATATGGCTTTATTGATGAAATCATGGCCAACAATTCGTTAAGCTAAGCAACCTAGAAAGCAAACTCGACGGAGTTTGCTTTTTTTGATATAATTAGGAGAAGATTTCTTAGAAAGAGGATTTAACATGTTTGAAAAGGTCAATCGCTCAGGGTTAATCATCTATCTTTACTACAATCGGGATGCAAAAAAACTTCAGGAATACGGTGATATCTGTTACCATTCTAAGAAACACCGTTACTTGCAACTCTATGTTCCAACGGAAGAGCTAGATGACTTAGTTGAGAGATTAGGTAAGGAAAGATTTATCAAGAAAATTAGACGTTGCCATATTCAAGAGTTAGAGACACCTTTTGTTGGTAATCTCTATCGTAACGAAGAAAACGTTATCATTTAAAAAATTAAATAAATGTATTGACAATTTTCTGATAATTCGGTATATTCTTAACATACAATTTTTGAAACAACTATAAGGAGATTAAAAATGAAGAAAAAATTTGCCCTATCTTTCGTGGCTCTTGCTAGTGTAGCACTTCTTGCTGCCTGTGGAGAGGTCAAGTCAGGAGCGTCAAATACAACTGGAAACCCAGTAGACGAAAAAACGATTAAAATCGGTTTTAACTTTGAAGAGACAGGTGCTGTGGCAGCTTACGGTACAGCTGAACAAAAAGGTGCCCAACTTGCTGTAGACGAAATCAATGCAGCAGGTGGTATCGATGGAAAACAAATCGAAGTTGTAGATAAGGACAACAAGTCAGAAACTGCTGAAGCAGCTTCTGTTACAACAAACCTTGTTACCCAATCAAAAGTAGCAGCTATTGTAGGACCTGCGACATCTGGTGCAACTGCTGCAGCTGTAGCTAACGCTACTAAAGCTGGTGTGCCATTGATTTCACCAAGTGCTACTCAAGATGGATTGACCAAGGGTCAAGATTACCTATTTATCGGAACATTCCAGGATAGCTTCCAAGGTAAGATTATTTCTAACTACGTAACAAATAAATTGAATGCTAAGAAGGTTGTCCTTTATACTGACAATGCTAGTGACTATGCTAAAGGTATTGCTAAATCTTTCCGCGAAGCCTATAAAGGTGAGATTGTAGCAGATGAAACGTTTGTAGCAGGTGATACAGACTTCCAAGCAGCCCTTACTAAAATGAAAGGGAAAGAGTTTGACGCTATCGTTGTTCCAGGTTACTACACAGAAGCGGGTAAAATCGTAAACCAAGCTCGTGGTATGGGAATCGATAAACCAATCGTTGGTGGTGATGGATTTAATGGTGAAGAATTTGTTCAACAAGCAACTGCTGAAAGAGCATCAAACATTTACTTCATCTCTGGATTCTCAACTACAGTTGATGTTTCTGCTAAAGCTAAAGCTTTTCTTGAAGCCTACCGTGCAAAATACAACGAAGAACCTTCAACATTCTCAGCTTTGGCCTATGACTCAGTTTACCTAGTAGCTAATGCTGCAAAAGGTGCTAAAAACTCAGGTGAAATCAAGGACAACCTTGCTAAAACCAAAGATTTTGATGGTGTAACTGGTCAAACGAGCTTTGATGCTGATCACAATACAGTCAAAACTGCTTATATGATGACCATGAACAATGGTAAAGTGGAAGAAGCAGAAGTTGTAAAACCATAACATTAGAATAGTAGTTGAAATAGGGAATGAGCCTTTGACTCACTCCCTGTTTCGGTGTTTATGAACTTGTGAAAATAATGAAATTTTCTAAAAATAACGATAGAAAAGAGTGAATGCTATGCTCCAACAACTTGTGAATGGTCTAATTCTGGGTAGTGTTTATGCACTTTTGGCTCTGGGTTACACCATGGTTTATGGAATTATCAAACTCATCAACTTCGCCCACGGTGATATTTATATGATGGGAGCCTTTATTGGTTACTTTTTGATTAATTCTTTCCAAATGGATTTCTTTTTAGCTTTAATTATTTCAATGGCAGGGACCGCGCTACTTGGTGTTGTGATCGAATTTCTTGCCTACCGTCCTTTACGACACTCTACACGTATTGCTGTATTGATTACTGCTATCGGAGTGTCTTTCCTACTGGAATACGGAATGGTTTATTTAGTAGGCGCCAATACTCGTGCCTTCCCTCAAGCAATTGAAACAGTCCGCTTTGACTTGGGACCAATTAGCTTGACAAATGTTCAATTGATGATTTTAGCAGTTTCTGTACTCTTGATGGTTTTATTACAATTGATCGTCCAAAAAACAAAAATGGGGAAAGCCATGCGTGCGGTATCAGTTGATAGTGACGCAGCTCAATTGATGGGAATTAATGTAAATCGTACAATCAGCTTTACCTTTGCTTTGGGCTCAGCTCTTGCTGGTGCAGCAGGAGTCCTCATTGCCCTTTACTACAACTCTCTTGAACCTTTGATGGGAGTGACTCCAGGTCTAAAATCATTCGTTGCGGCCGTTCTTGGTGGTATCGGGATTATTCCTGGTGCAGCTCTAGGGGGATTTGTGATTGGCTTGTTGGAAACATTTGCTACTGCCTTTGGTATGTCTGATTTCCGTGATGCTATCGTATATGGAATCTTGCTTTTGATTCTGATTGTTCGACCTGCAGGTATCCTTGGTAAGAATGTGAAAGAGAAGGTGTAAACAATGAAGACAAATCTTAAAGTAAATATTCTCTGGTTATTCCTTCTGTTAGCGGGTTATGGATTGATTAGTGTACTAGTTTCTGCTGGTGTTCTCAATCTATTCCATGTACAAATTTTAGAACAAATTGGGATTAATATCATCCTTGCAGTAGGTTTGAACTTAATCGTTGGTTTTTCAGGACAATTCTCACTCGGTCATGCAGGTTTTATGGCAATTGGGGCTTATGCAGCAGCGATTATTGGCTCAAAATCACCAACCTATGGTGCCTTCTTTGGAGCAATGGTCTTGGGCGCCTTGATTTCTGGTGCAGTTGCTTTGCTCGTTGGGATTCCAACACTCCGTTTGAAGGGTGACTACCTGGCTGTTGCGACACTAGGTGTTTCAGAAATTATCCGTATCTTTATCATTAATGGTGGAAGTTTGACCAACGGTGCTGCTGGTATCTTGGGTATTCCAAACTTTACAACCTGGCAGATGGTTTATCTTTTTGTGGTGATCACAACTATTGCAACTCTCAACTTTTTACGTAGTCCGATTGGACGCTCTACTCTATCTGTTCGTGAAGATGAGATTGCTGCAGAATCTGTTGGGGTAAACACTACAAAAATCAAGATTATCGCTTTTGTCTTTGGTGCCATTACGGCAAGTATTGCTGGTTCACTTCAGGCAGGTTTTATCGGATCTGTTGTACCTAAAGATTACACCTTTATTAATTCCATCAACGTGTTGATTATTGTTGTCTTTGGTGGACTTGGATCTATTACTGGTACCATTGTTTCTGCGATTGTTTTGGGAATTTTAAATATGCTCCTTCAAGATGTAGCTAGCGTACGTATGATCATTTACGCTTTGGCTCTTGTATTGGTGATGATTTTCAGACCAGGTGGACTTCTTGGGACATGGGAATTGAGTCTGTCACGTTTCTTTAAAAAATCTAAGAAGGAGGGACAAAACTAATGGCATTACTTGAAGTTAAACAGTTAACCAAACATTTTGGCGGTCTAACAGCTGTTGGAGATGTCACTCTTGAATTGAACGAGGGAGAATTGGTTGGTCTGATTGGACCAAACGGAGCTGGTAAAACAACCCTTTTCAATCTCTTGACCGGTGTTTATGAACCAAGCGAAGGTACTGTGACACTAGATGGTCACCTCCTAAATGGAAAAACTCCCTATAAAATTGCTTCACTTGGTCTCAGTCGTACTTTCCAAAATATTCGTTTGTTCAAAGACTTGACAGTTTTGGAAAATGTTTTGATTGCATTTAGTAATCATCATAAACAACATGTCCTTGCGAGCTTTTTACGCCTGCCAGCTTTTTATAAGAATGAGGAAAAATTAAAAAGCAAAGCGTTGGATTTGCTTAAAATCTTTGATTTGGATGGTGACGCAGATACTCTTGCGAAAAATCTTGCCTATGGTCAACAACGTCGATTGGAAATTGTTCGTGCTCTGGCAACCGAACCTAAGATCCTCTTTTTGGATGAGCCTGCGGCTGGGATGAATCCACAAGAAACAGCTGAATTGACAGAATTGATCCGTCGTATCAAAGATGAATTTAAAATTACCATCATGCTCATCGAACACGACATGAATTTGGTTATGGAAGTCACTGAGCGTATCTATGTTCTTGAATATGG
>CAUSRF010000087.1:0-4993 GCA_963534275.1 uncultured Streptococcus sp. | reverse complement strand
TCTCTTTTCTATTCTTAAATTTTCAGAATTTTTCATCTAACTATACTAGTATACCCACTTGGGAAAGTGATTGCAATTTATTTGACCGGAAATTTATAGAAAACGCCCTGTCCCTACACTTCATCAGTAACTATACCGAATCGCAGATAATTCTCTCAATTTTTTGATTTACATCCTAAAAATCACTACCTCCCCTAGAGAACTAGGGAAGGCAGTGATCACATTTTTAGGATTTAGGAATGAATACACGAAATCAATCGATCTTATGATTTTTTGTTTTTCAAGAACTCGTCGTATTGTTTTTGCATTTCATCCAATACTTTTTGGTAAGCACCTTCAGATTTAAGTTTTTCCATCAATTCTGGAATAGCTTTTTCTGGGTCTACAGTACCAGTGTTGATAGCTGTATCGAATTGTTGCATAGTGTTAGTGATAGCTGAGATGTCAGATTTCACGTTGTCAGTGTTAAAGATAAATCCAAGCGCTGGAGATTCTTTTGCAGTTTCCAAGTCTTTCTTAGATTGTGCAATTTGTTCATCTGTAACGTTTTCGTTGATGTAAAGGATCCAGTTGTTACCAGTGTTCCATCCTGACATGTGAGTGTTTCCTTTGTATCCATCAAGGACTTTAACACGGTTTTCTTTACCTGCAACTTTTTCCCAGTTCTTGCCTTCTGGTCCATAAACAAGTCCGTTCAAGAGTTCTGGGTTAGTGTTCAAGAGGTTCAACACTTCCATTGCTTTTTCTTTGTTCTTAGAGTTGTTTGAGATTACAAAGTTAGCAACTTGAGTTGTTTGGTTTTTCTTGATGAAGTTAGTAAATGGTTTGATTTTGATGTCTCTGTTAGCAACACGAGAAAGCAAGCTGCTACCGTAGTCAGCTGGTCCTACTGTTTCTTCGCGAACAAGCCAAGTATCTTGAGTAAGGTCATATGAAGTTTCGCTTGTTGCTACGTCTTTTGGAATGTATCCTGCTTCATAGTATTTGTGAAGAGTCTTCAAGTGTTCTACGAAACGAGGAACTTCGTAACGGTTTACGATCTTAGTAGTATCGCCTTCAAGGTCGATGACGAATGGAAGACCATTTGCAACTGGGTAGTCAAAGTTTTCTGATGGAATAAAGTTTTTACCAACAGCGAATGGCATTACATCTGGAGCTTTTTCTTTGATTTGTTTCAAGACTGGTTCAAGTGTTTCGTATGAAGTTACACCTGAGATATCGATGCCGTATTTTTCAAGAAGTGGGCCGTTGAAAGCAAAGTTTTGTGAAGATGCAACGTTAGCTGCAACTGGAACAGCGTAGATTTTACCGTTTACAGTGTTACCTTTGATGTAAGCTGGGTCAAGCGCTTTGTAAAGTTCAGCTCCTTCTTTCTTGTACAATTCTGTCAAGTCAGCATAAGCACCTTTTTGAGCGTTTACTACATAGTTATCTGCAAATGCGATATCGTAGTTTTCACCTGATGAAGTGATAACTGACATTTTCTTACCGTAGTCACCCCAACCAAGGTATTGGATGTCCAATTTAGCACCAACTTTTTCACCGATGATTTTGTTTGCATTTTCTAGCAATTCATCCAAGTTATCTGGTTTATCACCGATTTGGTACATTTTGATAACAGTTTTTTCGCCTGAAGTTGACTCAGCAGCTTTTTGGTTATTCCCTTTAAGGTTTCCACAAGCTGCAAGGCCAGCAGCCAAAGCTACAAGGCTAGCAGATGCAAAAGCATATTTTTTCCAGTTTTTCATGATAAAAACTCCTTTTTTTTATTTTTAATTTATAAACAATTTTAATGAGTAACTTTCCTGATGATGAAAAGTTAGATAGAGAAGAGAAAACTTGTTTCTCAATGGTTTATTCTTTAACACCACCGATAGTCAAACCTTTTACAAAGTAGCGTTGGAAGAACGGATAGAGAATCGCAATCGGAACAGTTGCAACTACAACCATTGCCATACGTCCTGTTTCTTTTGGTAGGGCAACTGCAAGTTGTCCAGACATTCCAACTGACTTGGCAATGTAATCCATGTTGTTTTGAATTTGCATGAGCAAATATTGCAAAGGATACAAGTTATCACTCTTGATGTAAAGAAGGGCGTTAAACCAGTCATTCCAGAAGCCAAGAGCTGTCAAAAGCGTGATAGTTGCGATACCTGGTAGTGAAAGCGGCAAACAGATCTGGAAGAAGATCCGAGCCTCGCTGGCACCATCGATACGAGCTGATTCGAGGATTGCTTCTGGGATAGTCTTCTTGAAGAAGGAACGCATCAACATGATGTTGAATGGTGATAGAAGCATGGGAACAATCAAGGCCCAAATGGTATCACCAAGGTGAAGCAACTGAGTTACCACGATGTAACCTGGTACCAAACCAGCATTGAATAACATACTAAGCAGTGCGAAGATTGTAAAGAATTTACGATACTTAAATGTTGAACGTGAGATGGCATAGGCGTAAGTTGTAGTAATAAAGACGTTTGTCAATGTACCGACAACTGTCACAAATACTGAGATAAAGAGCGCTTGTAAAATTTTATCTTTGAATTGAGCCAAAAACTCAAAACCATCTAATCCAAACTGTGATGGGAAGAAGCTATATCCATATTGAATAATACTCTTCTCATCTGTAATTGAGATAATGATGACAAAGATGAAAGGCAAGATACAAGAGAAGGCCAGCAAACCAGATATGATACTAAAGAAGATATCTGCTTTTTTGCTGAAGGAGTGTATGCCAACATTATCAATTTTTTCTTTTTGAATTTTTTTTGCCATATGCTCCTCCTTTCTAGAATAGTGCTGAGTTAGGATCAACACGTCTTGCAAGTAAGTTTGATAGGATAACTAGAATCAAACCGACAACTGACTGATAGAGACCGGCTGCTGAAGCCATACCAATATCTGCTGTCTGAGTCAAACCATTAAAGACATAGACGTCCAATACGTTTGTTACACTATAGAGCTGACCAGCGTTGTGAGGGATTTGATAGAAGAGACCGAAGTCTGCACGGAAGATATTCCCGACTGCAAGGATGGTCAATACTGTCACAAGTGGTGTCAACTGAGGAATCGTTACGTTGCGGATACGTTGCCATTTGCTAGCACCGTCCACTGTCGCTGCTTCGTAATAAGTTGGGTCAATACCCATGATGGTTGCGTAGTACATAACACTACTATAACCAAAGCCTTTCCAAATACCTAGGAAGAGGAGAAGATAAGGCCAGATACTGACGTCAGCGTAGAAGTTAATCCCCTTCATGCCAAGAGCTTCCAAGGTGTGGTTAATAAGCCCTTTATCGATATTTAGGAAAGCATCTGTAAAGAAACTGATGATAACCCAAGACAGGAAGTAAGGGAACAGCATAGAGGTTTGGAAGATCTTAACCATTCTCTTAGAGCGAAGCTCACTGAGGATGATGGCAATCCCTACTGATACAATCAAACCGATAAAGATAAAGCCGAGATTGTAGAGGACAGTATTTCGAGTGATGATAAAGGCATCTTTCGAACTAAACAAGAATTTAAAGTTATCTAGTCCGACCCATTTACTATTTATAATACTGTGGACGAATCCTTCACCAGTCATATGGTAGTCTTTGAAGGCAACCACATTCCCAAGAACTGGAATGTAGAAGAATAGAATCAACCAAAGTGCCCCTGGTAAAACCATCAAGAGAAAAATCCAGTTATCTCTCAAGGTCTTTGAAAACTTTTTCATAATTTCCTCCCATTTTATTCCTAAAAACTGATTTCATCGAATTTTTAGGTTTGATAACGATTACATTATTAGTATACTCCTATTTGAAGGTTAGGTTAAACTACTAATTATAGAAAAAACTCCACAAATTATTTTATGTGGAGAAGTTTTTTATATAAGAAGTGTGTTTCACGAGAAACATTCTGACTCGGAAAAGATGCCTTTAGGTCGTATAAATCGTCGAAGCTGTCGCAATGGTGTGCCACTGGTTGGCTGTTGTAGCTGCAAAATCCTTATCTCCATAGAAATCATTAAATGGAAGGATTTCAACTTCTAGTTCGTCGATGCGGTCAATCTGGCCTGCCAGATAAGCCTCGATGCGACTCTCTGCTCGCTTGATCCTTTGCAAGAGTCCACCCATACGGATATCGACTGTATCCAAACCAAAGACCCTGTTTTCTTTCAACCATTGGTGGCTAAAGAGTTTGTGGAAGGTTTCTATCTCACTTCTGAGTTTTGGTAATTCTTCTCTAGCGATTTGCTGCAAGCGGACTTTGTCACCGGCTTTGTAAGCTTCTCGGATGCGTCGTCCCACATCCACTTTACTGCTTAAAATCTGGTTCAACTGAGCCTGAGTTTCAAAGAGATAGGCATAGTTCCCAGCTTTTTCTTTAATGTCAGAGAGAATCTCAGCTGCCTGAGCGAAGTGAGGTTTGTCCTGTTCAGGTGTCATGTGCTGGTCAAGGATTGGGCAAAGAACATCCTGATAAAAGACATAGCGGTTGGGATTGATGCCACTGAGATTGTCTGGTAGATCTGGCAAGAGATTGGCTAGGTCAATCTGCATAAAATCCTCAACCGAAAGACCTGTATTAGTCTTAAAGTGAACAGACAGACAGTCTAGGTCATTGCGATAGCTGAGTTCTGCCCAAATTTGCAAGCTTGGTAGGATAGAGAACTGGGCTGTTTCCCCACCATTATCCCCCCAACCCGTCACGATGACTTCTTTGATGTCATTGGCACGACAGGCTTTATTGGCCTCTATAGCAATAAGACGGCTGAAATGGTTGTTGGGTGTGAAACCAATCCACTTCCAAGCTCCCCCTGCAAAGGCAATATCTTGGCTAATCTTGTGATGGTTGCGGAAATTGCGGTTGTATTTTTCCTCGCTATCCTGATAATAATCCCAGTAAACCAAGGTCACACGGTCTTTGAGACGGTCTAGGTAGACACGAGTTTCTTCTGGAATTTCCACATCACGGTCGTACTGGCCATCTGCTGACATGAGTTTGAAGA
>CAUSRF010000086.1:0-5065 GCA_963534275.1 uncultured Streptococcus sp. | reverse complement strand
CAAGAGCTGTACGGTATTCATTAAAGAGTTGACCGATAGAGATAGACAAGTAGATACAAAGAATACCTGCAAGAGTATTAAAAATATAGGAAATCAAGGCTAACCAGAAATTATCTTGATAATTTTTTAGAATATACTCGGCAAAGGTAGATAGGTAAGCGCCTGGATCAACCATGACAATGATGATGTAAAGACTAAAAAGAAAGACCAGTGTACTTGTCAAAGACCAAACAAAGGCTCCAAGAAGTTTAGCGGAGAGGATCTGGTGTTCAGATACTGGCAGGGTGAGAGTTAGATAGCCACGACGATCGTAAACACTTCCCTTAAATCGTTGAATAATCAAAATCAAGGTTGAGATACTCAAAGTAATAACCAATCCCCCAAAAACCAGAGATAGAAATACTAACATGACAACGCCCTTATCTTGATAATAGGTGCTTGAGAGGCTACTGCCCTGAATACCGATGATGACAGATAAGGATAGTACAGCTGCATAGAGGGCTAAAAACCATTTGTTGACATTTTTAAATTCATAACGAACTAAATTCCAAAACATAACAATCTCCTTTAACTAGGCTTTGAATTCGTGACGGAAGAGCTGGTCAATTGATTCACCTGACTCGTAACGAATATCATCCACATTTCCTTGGCGGACGACTTTTCCATTTTTCAGGAAAATAATTTCATCTAGTACGGATTCAATATCTGAAATCAAGTGGGTTGAAATCAAAACGCTTGAGGTTGGTGAATAGTTGTTGATGATGGTATTCAAAATATAATCACGGGCAGCTGGGTCTACACCACCAATTGGTTCGTCAAGAACATATAGACGAGCTTCTCGACTCATAACGAGGATGAGTTGAACCTTTTCTTTATTTCCTTTTGATAACTGCTTGAGGCGGCTGTCTTCACTGATTCCAAGGTCGCTAAGGAGGTTCTGAGCTCGCTCAAGGTTGAAATCTTGATAGAAAGTTTGAAAGTAAGTGAGAGCATCCTTTACCTTCATTTGCTCATTCAGATAAGTCGTGTCTGGTAGATAAGAGACAATCGCCTTGGTAGCAGGACTTGGCTCCATGCTGTTAATGAGGACACGACCTTGGTCTGGTTGGAGAAGTCCATTGATTAGTTTGATCAAGGTTGTTTTTCCAGAACCGTTTGGTCCAAGGAGACCGACGATTTTCCCAGCGGGAATCTCAAGGGAAATATTGTTGAGGGCTGCTGTAGAACCATAAGATTTGGATACATTTTCAAATGCTAGTAATGTCATACTTTTAAACTCCTTTAATATAACCGCTTAATACAGAGGGTAAGTCTTCACGATTGTAACCGAATTGAAGCATGCCAGTTACAAAGTTTTTCAGTTGCTCCTCAGATAGTTGCTTGCGAGTTTGGACAATTAAGTCCCGATCCTCTGTCACAAAGCGTCCGGTTGTACGCTTGCTGTAGACCAAGCCTTCACGTTCAAGATCAGACAAGGCACGTTGGATAGTATTGGGATTGACCCCAGCCTCACTTGCCAGTTCTCTCACGGTTGGGAGCTGTTGGTTGGGTTCCAGCTCATGGGAAACAATCTGTAATTTGATTTTTTCCATAATCTGTAAATAAATCGGTTTTGTATTATCAAATGACCAGGACATCATAGTCTCCTTTCTTTGTCTTTATTGTTCTAATTAAATAATACAATAAAACAAAAAACTTGTCAAGTAAAAATAAGAATTGTTTTGGGAATTGCTCAAAAAATGGTATAATGAAAAGAAAACGACAAGGAGGGAAATGCATGCGTTGTCCAAAATGTGGGGCTACCAAGTCTAGTGTTGTTGATAGTCGACAAGCCGAAGAAGGAAATACCATCCGTCGAAGACGTGAGTGCGACGAGTGTCAGCATCGTTTTACAACCTATGAACGAGTAGAAGAAAGAACGCTGGTCGTCGTCAAAAAAGACGGTACACGTGAGCAGTTTTCGAGAGATAAAATCTTTAATGGGATTATCCGCTCAGCCCAGAAACGCCCTGTTTCAAGTGATGAAATTGGCATGGTGGTCAATCTCATCGAGCAAAAACTCCGTAGTCGCAGTGAGAATGAGATCCAAAGCGAATACATCGGTTCTTTAGTCATGGAAGAATTGGCAGAGCTTGATGAGATTACCTATGTTCGTTTTGCCAGTGTTTACCGTAGCTTTAAGGATGTGAGTGAGTTGGAGAGTCTGCTCCAGCAAATCACCCAGTCCTCAAAAAAGAAAAAGGAAAAATAAATGAAGCCAAATGACCGTTTTTCTTTTCTAAAGAATAATCGGGTGTCGCAAGATACCTCTTCTCTGGTGCAGTGCTACCTCCCGATTATCGGTCAGGAGGCACTGAGCCTCTATCTATATGCCATTACCTTTTGGGATGGTGGACAAAAGGAACACCTCTTTTCCCACATCCTCAACCACTTAAACTTTGGCATGCCGACCTTGCTCCAATCCTTTAAAATCTTATCTGCTTTGGATTTATTGACCCTTTATCAAAAGGGGGAAACTTATGAATTGCAGCTTCATTCTCCCCTCTCCAGTCAGGATTTTTTAAGTCATTCTGTCTATAGTAGATTATTGGAGAAAAAGATTGGGGATACAGCTGTTTCTGCTATGAAGCAGGCTCCAAGTGAGGGGGAAGCTTTCTCTGTTTCTTTGAGTCAAGTATTTCCAACCCTGACTGAAGAAGTGACACCAAGCGAGTCTAAAAGCAAGTTAAAAAACGATTTTGATTTGGAACATTTCCAGCGGCTGATGGCTCGAGATGGCTTGCGTTTTGAAGACGAGCAGGCAGATGTTTTGGAATTGTTTGCCATCGCAGACGAAAAAAAATGGACCTGGTTTGAAACCTATCAATTAGCTAAGGCGACAGCGGTGGCTCAGGTTATTTCAGTCAAACGCATGCGTGAAAAGATAGCACAAAAACCAGCATCTTCTGACTTTAGCTCCAAAGAAATGACCATTATCAGGGAAGCAAAGAGTAAAACTCCCCGAGATTTTTTGCAAGTCCTCAAACAAGAGCGCAAAGGGTACATCACCCAGAGTGAAAGGGAGCTCCTTCACCAGATAGAGTCTTTAGGCTTGTTGGACGAAGTCATCAATATCGTCCTGCTTTTAACCTTTAACAAGGTTGATTCGGCCAATGTCAATGAAAAATACGCTATGAAAGTCGCAAACGACTATGCCTATCGCAAGATTCGGACAGCAGAGGAAGCCGTGCTTCGGATTCGAGAGCGTCAGCAAAAAGGCCAGGAAGACCAAAAATCAAAAACTAGCTCAACTAAGACAAATGTTCCTAAGTGGAGTAATCCAGAATACAAGAATCAAACCAGTGAGGAAACTCGTCTGGAACTAGAACGCAAAAAACAAGAAATGTTAGCCCGATTAGAAGAAGGAGGAGACTAGATGGAAAGTGTTGGTGATGTAATCAAACGTCAGACAAGTCGTTTTCAGTATCAGGACTTGGTCCAGCAGATCATGAAGGATCCCGATGTAGCGGCTTTTATCCAGAAAGAATCCCTCAGCCAAGAGGAGTTAAATCGTAGCATCTCCAAGTTCAACCAATATATTACAGAACGAGATAAGTTTCTTCGTGGGGATACAGACTATATAGCGCGTGGCTACAAGCCTATCTTGGTCATGAATCACGGCTACGCGGATGTATCTTATGAAGAAACACCAGAACTAATCGCGGCAGAAAAAGAGGCGGCAATCAAGAATCGTCTCAAATTGATCAATCTACCAGCAAGTCTCAAGAAAGCGAAATTGGCTCAGATTGACCTGGATGACTTAGGACGTTTGCCGATTTTTGAGAGACTCTATGCCTTTGTTGACCTTTACCCAAGTATCCGAAAGGGTCTCTATCTTTACGGTGATTTTGGTGTTGGTAAGAGTTTTATGATGGCGGCTTTAGCTCATGACTTGTCTGAAAAACGTGGTGCTTCAACAACCATTCTCCATTATCCAAGTTTTGTCATTGATGTGAAAAATGCCATCGGTGAAGGATCTGTGAAGACCTTGGTGGATGACATCAAGTTAGCTGAAGTTCTGGTCTTGGATGATATTGGTGCAGAGCAGTCTACCCCTTGGGTGCGTGATGAGATTCTCCAAGTCATTCTTCAGTATCGCATGCAGGAAGATTTGCCGACCTTCTTTACTTCCAACTTTGATTTCCAAGACTTGGAAAAACATTTTGCCAAAGGAAAGAATGGAAATGACGAGACTTGGGAAGCTAGACGGGTTATGGAGCGAATCCGTTATTTGGCTGAGGAAACGAGACTAGAAGGAGAAAATCGCCGATGACAGAAACCATTAAACTGATGAAAGCTCATACTTCAGTTCGTCGCTTTAAGGAGCAAGAAATTCCTCAAGCAGACTTGGAAGAGATTTTGACTGCTTGACAAATGGCGTCATCTTGGAAAAATTTTCAATCTTACTCTGTGATTCTTGTACGCAGTCAAGAGAAGAAAGATGCTCTTTTTGAATTGGTTCCTCAGGAAGCCATTCGCCAGTCAGCAGCCTTTTTGCTCTTTGTCGGTGACTTGAACCGAGCGGAAAAGGGAGCAAGCCTTCATACGGACAGTTTCCAACCTCAAGGAGTGGAAGGTCTCCTTATCACGTCTGTGGACGCGGCGCTTGCTGGGCAAAACACCTTGCTTGCAGCAGAGAGTCTGGGATATGGTGGTGTTATCATCGGTTTGGTCCGTTATAAGTCAGAAGAAGTGGCAGAGCTTTTTAACTTGCCTGACTATACCTATCCCGTTTTTGGGATTGCCCTCGGTGTGCCAAATCAACAGCATGAAGTGAAACCAAGACTGCCTTTGAACCAAGTGGTATTTGAAGAAGAATATCAAGAACAGCCAGTTGAAGCGATTTTGGACTATGACCAAGTACAGGCGGACTATGCTGGTGCGCGTGCGACGACCTCTTGGAGTCAACGTTTGGCAGAGCAGTTTGGTCAAGCCGAACCTAGTTCAACTCGGAAGAATCTAGAACAGAAAAAGTTATTGTAGAAAGTGAGAAAACATGGCCTTACCAACTGTTGCCATTGTAGGA
>CAUSRF010000085.1:0-5109 GCA_963534275.1 uncultured Streptococcus sp. | reverse complement strand
CAATATTTCCAAAACGGTTGAGCATGTAGTCAATCAAAATGGTCGTATCTGGTGTAATGATGCGCTCAGCTGATGAGTGAGAGATGTCACGTTCGTGCCAGAGAGCCACATTTTCATAAGCTGTCACCATGTGACCACGGATAACACGCGCCAGACCTGTCATGTTTTCAGAACCGATAGGGTTGCGTTTGTGAGGCATTGCTGAAGACCCTTTTTGACCTTTAGCAAAGAACTCTTCCACTTCACGTTGTTCAGATTTTTGAAGACCACGGATCTCCGTTGCCATACGCTCGATGGAAGTCGCGATGCTAGCAAGAACTGCAAAGTACTCAGCGTGAAGGTCACGAGGAAGGACCTGTGTAGAGATTTCTTGAGCACGGATACCAAGCTTGTCGCAGACGTATTGCTCTACAAATGGTGGGATGTTGGCAAAGTTCCCAACCGCACCAGAAATCTTACCAGCTTCCACACCAGCAGCCGCATGCTCGAAACGCTCGATATTGCGCTTCATTTCGCTGTACCAAGTCGCCAATTTAAGACCAAAAGTTGTAGGCTCAGCGTGCACACCGTGGGTACGACCCATCATGATGGTGAACTTGTGCTCCTTAGCCTTATCAGCGATGATGTTGGTGAAGTTTTCAAGGTCACGACGGATGATGTCGTTGGCCTGCTTGTAGAGGTAACCGTAGGCCGTATCCACCACGTCAGTAGAAGTCAAACCATAGTGAACCCACTTGCGCTCTTCACCAAGCGTCTCAGAAACCGCACGTGTAAAAGCCACCACATCGTGGCGAGTCTCCTGCTCAATCTCCAAAATACGGTCGATGTCAAAGTCCGCTTTTTCGCGAATCAAAGCCACATCTTCCTTAGGGATTTCCCCCAACTCAGCCCATGCCTCGTCAGCCAAGATTTCCACCTCAAGCCAAGCACGGTATTTATTTTCTTCAGTCCAAATGTTCGCCATTTCGGGGCGAGAGTAACGGTTTATCATTGTTGTTTCTCCTATATTAAATCATTTTTTTAAATATCAAACTACAAGTTTCAATAAATTTAGCACTCCATATCTCCCACCATTTACTATCTTGATTTTTATCGCATTTTTCTTCACTGATAATTTTAGATCTCAAAATTTCATTATCCATTATCCTATTTTCGTATTCTTCACCACCGTAAAAAATACAGTCTCTTAGCTCTGAATATTGGACTTCCGGAGATGATTTAATCTTATTATATAAGTCTTTAGCTTTTGATTTCCCTAATTTGATTTTTGAAGTGATTATAATCGTTCCAAGAGAATAAGCTGTAAGTAAAAGAAATCTTATGACTGAAAGTTCAGAAGTTAAGGAATGAATTTCAAAAGAAATAGACATCTCCCTAAATCTTTTTATTAATTCAATAGCATCAGGATTCTCTTTAAAAAATGAGATAACCTCTGTAGATAAATTTAACTTCATTAGCGTTTCAAGTGTAATTGATTCATTTGAAATTTGTCCATTAATTTCATTTATTATATAATATTGAAAAAAATATTCAAGAAGAAGCGGAACAAGTAAAGTAGTCAACACTCCAAATAGCCATGTCATATTTGTTATTTTTCTTAAAGAATGCAATGGTAATAATATTGCAAAAACACTATATGCTATGAAAACCAAAATTATGTAAACTACAATAGATTTTATATCTGAAAATGACTTTACATAATCTAAAGTAAATAAAAGCATTGCTAAAGGAATAAGATAATAATATAATCCTGTTAAATAATTTTTAGCTGCAATAATTATGCCAGCCAATGCTATAATCATTGCTCCGATTGCTACTATAGCAATTAATCCTTTAAATGCCACTAGATTAAGTGAATTTAACACAGAAATAACTACAAGAATTACCATAAAACCTATATTTGTTAAATAATAAACTGCAGCACCTAATTCCCGCCTTTTCTTTAAATCAGTTTTATATCCTTTTTCAGTAATAAAAAAATACTTTCTTCTTCGAATTTCCTTTAACAAACCCCATTTTAATTGCACCCAGTTGACCATTTTCTTTTTCCAAAAAAATAGTAAGCCAACAAAAATACATACCGCTACTAATTTAACTAAGTAGCTAGGATGTATAAATAGCGCAATCCCAAGATATCCTAGCATGATAGATATGAGTTTTTGCAATTCTACTTGCTTTTTCATAACTCCTCCTCAAACTCTTCTTTTCCAATAAACACCGATGGATAGTGATCTAGTGTATTCAAATCTGTATCCAGAGGGACATCATAGATAGCTAAATAGTTTTCAGGATATTGAGCAACTAACTCTTCATACTTAGCTTTCACCTTTTCGTGATCTCTACTAACAAACAAGACTTCAACAACTGCTCCAGTCTTATCCTTTTCAACAAATGCATTTACGATTATTTGTATCATAGACTTGTCCTAAAAATCAATCCCTTCCCCAAACTCATCCACACTATCCGGAACTTCACTAAACAAAGTCACATGCCCTAATCTACGGTTGTGCCTGTCTTCAATGGTCACTTATTTACCGCCCACTCTGCTGCTTTCTCTGCATGAATCACTGTTGTGTCGTAGAGAGGCAGGTCAGTGTCAGATTGCTTGACGAGGAGACCTATCTCGGTACAACCCAAGATAACAGCTTCAGCGCCTGCTTTTTTCAAATTATCTATAACGGCAAGATAAGTCTGCTTTGAGCTTTCTTTGATGTTCCCTAGACAGAGTTCGTCATAAATGATTCGATTGACCTCTGTAATACCAGCTTGGTCTGGAATCAGCACTTCTAACCCAGATTCTATTAATTTCTCCTTGTAAAAATCTTGAGTCATGGTGTACTTGGTTCCTAGGAGGCCGACTTTTTGAATACTGTCAGCCAACAAGGCCTGCGCGGTTGCCTGCGCAATATGCAAGATTGGAATCGTAATCTGCTCTTGTATCTGCGGAGCAACCTTGTGCATGGTGTTGGTGCAAATAACGATGAAATCTGCACCTGCTTGCTGCAAGCGCTGAGCAATATCTGCCAAAAGTTGACCGCTTTTCTCCCAGTCCCCGACTGCTTGATAATGCTCAACTTCTGCAAAATCAACACTGTAAAGCAAAATCTTAGCTGAATGCAAGCCACCCAGCTCTTTTTTGATGGTTTCATTGATGATTTGGTAGTAAGATGTGGTACTTTCCCAACTCATACCACCAATCAGACCGATAGTTTTCATAGACTAATCAAACTCCTCCTTGCTTATCGCCACCGACGGATAGTGTGGCAAGCTACTTAGATCCGTATCCAAAGGCAAATCATAGATAGCCAGATAACTGTCTGGATATTGAACTTTTAATTCCTGATATTTGGCTTTTACTTTTTCATGGTCGGCACTGGCAAAGAGCACTTCTACAACAGCAGTTTCTTTGCTTTCTTCTACAAAAGCATTGACAATGATTTGAATCATAAACTGGTCTCCATTTAGCTTTAAAGATTATCATTTTCTGAGTCTTCATGTATAGAAAATTCAAATGAAATTCTCTCAGGATGTCTAGGCAGGCCGTAACTACTCAGATAATCCTTAACTTCCTTCACGGAACAAGAATATTCTAAGACTAGCTGATTGCCAGCTCTCTCTAAAATATGAATCCCCTCTCTATCCGCAATCTCTGGAACAATCAAATCGTCCGTATAAGTCAGTGTTACGGTCGTTATTTCATCATCTAGCAATTCATCAAATTCTTCTGTCATTTCAAAAATCAATCCCCTCACCAAACTCAACCACACTATCCGGCGCATCACTAAACAAAATCACATGTCCCATCTTGCGGTTGTGCTTCGCTTCTATTTTACCATACAGGTGGAGGTGGGCGCTTGGATTTTCTGTGACATATTGTTCAGCGGCCTCGACATGCTGGCCGAGAACATTGAGCATAACAGCAGGCGCATGCAGTTTGATAGCTGGTAATGGTGCTCCGAGAACACCCAAAATATGCGTGTCAAACTGGGAGAAATCACAAGCTTCAATCGAATAGTGCCCAGAGTTGTGTGGACGTGGAGCAATCTCGTTGACAATGATGTCATCAGCTGTCGCAAACATTTCCACGCAGAGGGTTCCAGACAGCTTGAGCTGTTCTGCGATTCGCACCGCCATGGCTTTGGCTTTTTCGGCCAGACTATCAGAAATGCGAGCTGGCACAATGGTCTTAGACAGAATGTTGTTTCGGTGGATATTTTCCTGAACTGGGAAAACTGTCACATCCTTGCCATTACCAGACACGATGACAGAAATTTCAAGGTCAAAATTGACAAATTCTTCCAAGACGCAGTCTGCTGAATCTGCTAGCGCACAGGCTTCTTCCAAATCTGCTTCTGAACGAATGACCTTTTGCCCATGTCCGTCGTAGCCACCTGTCGCAGTCTTGAGGACATAGTTTTTCGACAGGTCGATATCCGCCAAGTCTTGGCTAGCAGTCACGACCTTGTAGGGTGCCACGGTGACTTGAGCCTTGTTTGAGAGAAAGTCTTTCTCAAAGATGCGATTTTGAGAAATGCGAAGTAGGTCTGTCCCTTGAGGGAGTTGACCATCCTTGATGACAGCATCCAAACCGTCAGCATCGACATTTTCAAACTCATAGGTGAGGACATCGCAACGCTCAGCCAACTGACGGAGGGCCTCCACATCATTATAAGGAGCCACAATGATTTCCGCCACGCGAGAGGCAGGGCAATCCGCCGCTGGATCCAGCGCGATAACCTTGTGCCCCATGTAGATAGCAGAGATGGCCATCATCTGCCCCAGCTGACCGCCACCGATAATTCCAATTGTTTTAGATGAGCTCATTGGTAGACTCCTCTGCAATTTTTCCTTGTTCTTCTGCGAAATATGCCAAAGCTGTCGCGATAGCCTGATCCTCTACTGACAGGAGACGGAGGGCAAAGAGGGCTGCGTTTGTAGCACCCGCTTCACCAATAGCCATTGTCGCGACAGGCACACCACCCGGCATCTGGACAATCGAGTAAAGAGAATCTACGCCACTAAGGGCACGCGACTTGACAGGTACCCCGATGACAGGAAGGGTTGTTTTGGCAGCTACCATTCCTGGCAAATGGGCTGCGCCACCAGCAC
>CAUSRF010000084.1:0-5216 GCA_963534275.1 uncultured Streptococcus sp. | reverse complement strand
CAGCGTCTGTTACTTCTTTTTCCACATCTACTGATACTTCAAGGTTTTTGTAGTCGCCCAATTTTACTTCAGGTTTTGTCACGACTTCAGCAGTGATGACCCAGTCTTGACCTTTTTCCATTGAAGTCACGTCAATTTTTGGTTGCGCAACCACTTCAAGACCAGCTTCTTTTACAGCTGCTTCATAAGCGTTTGGCAAAAGAGCGTTCAAAACATCTTGGTAAAGTGTTTCTTCACCAAACTTTTTATCGAAGATAGGACGTGGAAGATGACCTTTACGGAAACCTGGAACGTTAAGAGTTTTCTTTACTGAGTTAAAGACACGATCCACTTCTGGTTTGATTTGGCCTTGAGAGATAGTAAAAGTCAAGACACCACGGTTTGTTTCTTTGTTTTCAAATGATACAGACATTCTGTCATTTCTCCTTAAAATTTTTTAAATACAGTCTATTATAACATAAACGGGCGACTTTTTTCAAGTCATGAACGCGCTTTTCAATGATGCTAAAGGTACTTGCTAGCCTCCTTGATACTAAGTTCAGCCATTCTTTCCTTGTTTTTTTCGATGAAGCTTGCTACCCAATCTGGATTGGTTTTGGAGTAGTCTCTTAGAGCCCAACCGATGGCTTTATTGATAAAAAATTCTGTCTGATCCAGATTATTGAGCAGGATCTTTTCCATTAGATGAACATCCGTTTTCTCTTTTCTTAACAACTGGTGGTCAATGGCGACTCTTCTCAGCCAGATATTATCTGATAGGCTCCATTGGAGGATGATTTCTCCCAGTTCTGGCTTGTCATATACCAAACTTCCTACTACTCGATCTAGGATATCCACCGTATCCCACCAAGATTTTGTGACGACCAGATGCTCAAGCTTGGGCAAATCGCTCTCTGTTAGATAAGACTGCATGGCTTTCAAATAGTTGGCAGCCACATATTGGTATTCTCTAGCATCCTTTTCCCAGCAAGTGTCTACAAAATCCCAATCGATGACCTTTATTTTTTTCGCACTTGGAAAGTATTTTTTATAAAGTGCATTTCTTTCAGGACCTGCAATGCCTAGAAAGGGAAATTGGTGGCGCATATAGGCTTCCATGGGGCCTGCTTTATGCGGATCTTTTGCCGCTTCTAGCTCCTCAAGAATATCTACAAGACTCATCTAAAAGTCCTCCTGCCCCACCAAGTGGTGCTGAAAGGCATAAACCGCAGCCTGGGTGCGATCACTGACCTCAAGCTTGGCTAGGATATTAGACACATGGGTCTTAACCGTCTTGAGAGAGATAAAGAGTTCATCTGCGATGCGTTGATTTTCGTAACCCTTGGCGATGAGTTGGAGCACGTCTCGCTCACGCGCAGTCAGGTCCTCATGAAGTTCGATATGATTGCGGTGGTATTCGACCTTCTTGCTGACCTCTTGTTCAATAGCCAGCTCTCCAGCAGCAACCTTACGAACAGCATGGAGCAATTCGTCTGCGCTAGAAGTCTTGAGCATATAGCCCCTAGCCCCAGCATTTAAGACAGGCATAATTTTTTCATTGTCTAGATAAGAGGTCACAATCAAAATCTTGGCTTCAGGCCATTCTTTGAGGATAGACAAGGTTGCATCAATCCCATTCATCTCAGGCATGACGATATCCATGACAATCACATCTGGGCGCAATTCCAAGGCCAAGGAAATCCCTTGAACACCGTTGGCCGCCTCGCCCACAACTTCTACATCGTCTTGGAGGTCAAAGTAGCTTTTCAAGCCCAATCGGACCATTTCATGGTCATCTACCAGTAAAATTTTCATCTTTACTCCTTTATGATTCCTTGTCTAGCAGGGGAATACGGATATCAACCGCCAGTCCTTGCTTAGGTGCTGTCAAGAGTTGAACAGTCCCTGCCATATCCTCTACCCGCTCCTTAATATTTCGCAGTCCATAACTCAAGTCGTCGAAGCTCCCCAACTGGAAACCAATCCCATTGTCCACTACCTTTAGCTGCAATTCAACATCTGTCTGATAGAGATAGACATCCAAACAAGATGCCTGGGCATGGCGGAGGGTATTGCTGATCAACTCCTGCAAAATACGGAAGATATGCTCCTCGATTTTCTTAGGCAATTTCGTCACATTTTGCTTGAGACTAACCTTGAGATCGCTCTTGTCCTCAAGCTCTTTTAAGAGGATTTGAATCCCCTCAACCAGACTCTTGTCTTCCAACTCAACTGGTCGCAAATGCAGGAGCAAGACCCGAAGATCCTTCTGGGCTGTTTCGAGGATGGCTGCGACACTTTGCAACTGGGTCTGCATCTTTTCTCTATCAAGCTTCAAAGCCTGCTGACTGACACCTGATAAAATCATATGGGCCGCAAACAACTCCTGACTAACTGTATCATGTAAATCACGCGCTATCCGCTTCCGTTCTTTCTCGATAATCACTTCTTCCTTGGCTAGGCTTTGATTTTCAGCCTTTTGAACAGCTTCTGTCAAAAGATTGAGCTTGCCAGACAAGGACTTGAAACTGGCATCCAAGTCTGGATCTGCAACCTGAACCACTTCTTTTCCTGCTAATAAGCGCTTGAGATTGACCTGCATTTTTCTGCGAGAGACTTCTTCTATCACTCGCCAAAAGAGGACAAAAAAGAAGGTCATGGAAAGGCTAAAGACAAAGATCAAGAAGATTAACTTTTCAGTTTTTTCGATATCTTGTAACAAATAGGGCCAGTCTAGTTCAAAAATATCAAGCAGACTATTGGTCAAAAAGAGGATAAAGAGGAGAGAAGTCAGCCCGATTAACAGATAGGATTGCTTTTTCATCCTCTGACCACCTCCACATCTCCAATCATACTGGTTAGGAAAATTTTGACACTCTTGTTACTCTTGAGATAGTCCCTGGTTTCCTGATGATAGTGTTCATTACGAAGGGCTCGCTTGGGTTGATGGAGGAAAGTTAAATCTCCATAGAGGCAGTTGACACTGAGACTGATTTCCACATCTACAGGTACGATAATCCTAGTCGTTCCGACCATCTTTCTAAGGATAATGACATTGTCATGATTGGTTAGGATAACTCTTTCTAGATGAATGGTATCCTTACCCATGAGGCGAAAGAGATTGATATCATCAAACTGGCAGGTCTGGTGACTAGAAAAATGATGGAGATTGCCAAACCAGCGATTCTTTTCATTTTTAACCGTCACTACCTCTTCAAAGACCAAGTCGGTCTCCTCTCTTTCTTGATTCATCATTGGATAGAGAAGAAAGAGGCTGTATATGACTGCTACAAAGATAGCTAAAATCACAAAGGGATTGAGCATGACGATGAAAAAGAAAAGAATGGTCGCCACAAGGAGGAGGAAGTTATTACCCTCTTTACCTGTATAATAGCGTATCAGGAGAAGAAAGAGGAATAAAATCAGCAGAAAACGCGAAAAATGCTCTGACACCATCAAAATCAGAGCTCCCGTCAAAAGACAGGCTTCAATAAATAAAAAGATTTGAAATTTTTTCATAACTGCATCCTCTCTTTTCTATTTTATCAAAATTCAAAAAAGTCACCTCGGTCTGAGGATGGAAAAAAGCGGTTGTACAGAAATAGCTCGTACAAGCTAGGTTTCATCAACCCTCTAAGGTTGACAAAGAGATACAAAAAGGGGCGGGATTCTTGTCCCGACCTCTTTAAATCTGATCATTCGCTTCTTTTAGTTTTCCATATAGAATGTAGTCTACGTTTTGCAGATCAGCTATGGTGGCACAGTTAAGGGCGCACATGATTAAGCGCAGATCTTCTTTCCATCCTTGGACAATCGCAATCACTTCTTCGACTAAGTGATTTTCTACTAGCTCTAACATGGTGCGTGACAGTCCTACAGCCTTGGCTCCAAAGACCAAGCACTTAATCATATCAAGTGGGTTCCGAACGCCTCCACTGACCAAGAGCTCGACCTTGTCTTTCCAGTCTTGGGCATTGAGAAGGGCTTGCATGGTAGACTGGCCCCATTGATTGAGGTAATCACGCTGACCACTGCGACGGTTTTCGATGTAGGCAAAGCTGGTGCCACCACGCCCTGATAGGTCAAAGGTTCGAACCCCCAGTTCATAGGCTCTCTCGATGGTCTTCACATCCATCCCAAAGCCCACTTCCTTTAAAATGATTGGAACGGGGATTTGCTTGCTATAATCTGCTAGATGCGATTGCCAGCTTCTAAACTTCCTTTCTCCTTCAGGCATGAGTAATTCCTGCATGACATTGACATGGACCTGCAAAAGTAGTGGATTCATCTCCGTCACAGTCTGCAAACCAAGTTCAACCGGCTTGTCCAATCCAATATTGGTTCCAAGGAGGAGATTTGGATGGCTAGATTTGACAGAAAAAGAGTCATCTGTTGGATCCTTGAGGGCTGCACTATAAGAGCCCGTCACAAACAAAATCCCACAGGATTCTGCCACCTGAGCTAGTTTTTGATTGATTTCTTTACCTTTTTCGCTCCCACCCGTCATGGCATTGATATAAAAAGGAAATTCCCACTTGCGACCTGCAAATTCTGTAGACAAATCAATCTCATCTAGGTTATAGAGCGGTAGCGAAGAGTGGATTAACTCGACCTCATCAAAGCTATTATAGGAACTTTTCTGCTCAAGGGCATAGCGGATATGCTCATCCTTACGATTTGTCGTCATGTCCTATCCTTTCTTGGTATAAGAGTTCAATCCCCAGATTGGCCCAACGGTTTTTTAGGGTTTCAGTTGATTGCGCATCAAAACTCAAGGCAATACCACAGTCACCACCACCAGCACCGCTACTCTTGGCAACGGCCCGCAAACCTTGGCTTGCTTCTTTCAGTTGTCTAAGCGAAGGCGTGTAAATATCTGTGCTCAAACCTTCTAAAAGCTGGCTGGCTGTAGCCACCTGCTCGATGATTTTTTCTGCTTTCCCCTGTTCCAAGGTTTCTACCAAAGTAGCTACTGTTGCTTTTGAGGAAGCTAAAAAGTTCTGGTCGATATTTTGCTTGATTTGCTGGACCATGTCACTTGATACAGCCACTTCCTTGGTCCATCCCACTAGGAAATCACATTCTAGAGCTGGTTGCACTTGTGAGATTGAAAAGCCCCAATCACGCTCCAAAACCGTCGCCAAGTTTTCTTCTTCCAACCAAGCGGCTACCTTCTGGCGATCAAAAGACTGGTAGAGAACCAAATCCTCTGCCACAATACAGGCAAGGTCTCCCAT
>CAUSRF010000083.1:0-5244 GCA_963534275.1 uncultured Streptococcus sp. | reverse complement strand
GCACGTACTTCAAGAACAGGCATGATGTTTTCCATCGCTGTTTCAAATACTTCAAGTGCATCGTTTCCAGTAGCTTCTTTGATTTGCTCAAAAGCACCGTAAACGATTGAAGCTGCTGTACCACGTTTACCATCAAGCATAACGCGGTTGATAAGACGAGTAACTAGTTGTGAATTGTAAAGCGGATCTGGCAATACGTCACGTTTTGGAGCTCTATTTTTACGACTCATTTCTCTTTATCCCCTTTCCTTATGCTTTTTTCGGACGTTTAGTACCGTATTTAGAACGGCCTTGTTTACGATCGTTAACACCTGCAGTATCAAGTGCACCACGGACGATATGGTAACGTACCCCTGGAAGGTCTTTTACACGTCCACCACGAAGAAGCACCACGCTGTGCTCTTGCAAGTTGTGTCCGATACCTGGGATGTAGGCAGTAACTTCGATAAGGTTGCTCAAACGTACACGAGCAAATTTACGAAGGGCAGAGTTAGGTTTTTTAGGTGTCATTGTTCCAACACGAGTTGCAACACCACGTTTTTGTGGTGAAGAAACGTTTGTTTGAACTTTTTTGTGGCTGTTGTAACCAACGTTCAAAGCTGGTGATTTAGATTTTTCTACTTTTGATTTACGCGGTTTGCGAACCAATTGGTTAATTGTAGGCATCTACATTCTCCTGTGTTTTTTTATTTTTGGTGATGATACACTTGGTGACAGCTACCATCTGTGTGTACTTTTGCAACATTTGTCAGCACGTCCCTGTACACTTTTGAGAGACCAAAAGTAAAAAGTACCGTCTATTATTGTAACACAATTTTTCCTTCATTGTCAAGATATTTTTCATTTTTATTCTGATCTTTTCACTCTTTGACACTAGTTCTAACCGCTTTTTTAAACAAAGAAAAGGAAGTCTATTGACCTCCTAAATTCAGGTATTGATTTTTATCAATTAAGCTTTCATTTTGATTATTTTCTTATCAAAGCCAACCAGATTCTTTTGCGATGTTGGCTGCCTCTGTTCGATTACCAGCAGCTAGTTTCGAAAGAATATTGGTGACATAGTTTCGGACGGTTCCGTTTGATAGATAAAGCTGATCTGCAATTTCTTGGTTAGACAAGCCCTGAGCGATTCCCTTTAAAACAGCGATTTCTTGTTCAGTTAACGGGTTAGGATGCGTCATCACCACTTCCATCAATTCAGGCGAATATTCCTTACGTCCTTCGAGAACCGTGTGCAAGGTTTGCATGAGGTCTGCAATGCTTCTTTCTTTTAAGACATAAGCATCCACTCCAGCCTTGATTGCACGTTCAAAATAGCCGGGGCGCTTGAAGGTCGTCACCACAACCACCTTTGTTTCTAGCTTTTCTGCTCGTATCCACTCCAAGACTTCGAGGCCTGTCTTAACAGGCATTTCTACGTCAAGAATGGCGATATCTACAGACTCTTTTTCTAAGAGTTCGATTGCTTCTTGCCCATTCTTGGCTTGTAGGACAGTCTCTACATCTGGTTGAAAGGTAAGCAACTGGCACATAGCATCTCGCAACATACTTTGATCTTCTACAACAAGTAGTTTCATCTTAGTTTCTCTCCTTATAAGGTAGTCGAACCTGCACTTCAGTCGGCTGTTTCTGACTGATCACCTTTACTTCTCCTGAAAATGGAAGGACACGACCTCGAACAGTATGTAGCTCATCTCCTTTTAGAGAAGCAAAGCCACAGCCATCATCTCTCACTGTTAAAATGAGTTCTTTCTCTGTTCGTTCTAATTTTAAGCAGGCCTTAGACGCTTTGGCATGTTTGATGATATTGGTCACCAATTCAAGCAAAATCATGGAAGCCGTTGACTCCAATTCCTGAGTTAGGCTAGCTGTATCTAGTTGGTGATTGATTTCTGTTTCAATTCCTGCAATTTCCAGCATTTTTTTAACAGTCACAAACTCAGAGGCAAGTGTTCTGGTTTTGAGATTTTCAATGATGGTACGAACTTCATTCATGGATTCTTTACTGATCTGATGAATTTCTTTTAATTCTTTTTCCACTTGCGGATAGGCCTGCATTTGAAGAAGCTGGAGGGCAAGATCCGTTTTTACACTCAGCATGGCAAAAGTATGACCCAGGCTGTCATGGAGATCCTGACCGATTCGACTGCGTTCATTTTCAGCCAAGAAAAGATTAAGCTTGGCATTTTGCTTTCTCTTTTCTTCTTTTATCTCCTCCGACACTCGAATCCGATAGAGACCAAAGGTAAAGGCATCAGAAAAGACAAAGGTCACCAAGAAAAAGAGCAGTTGCCAGGGACTAACTTGATCAACCATATAAATCCCTGTCAAAATCAAGGGTTGCAAGACAATAAAACTGACAAAACGCCAAGAGTGAAGAGAAATCTCATCCAGCTCATAAATGAGGAGGTTAGATAAGTAAAAGATAAACCATGTGAAACCCGAATTCAGCCAAATCGATGTATAAAAAATGTAGGCAATCATGACCCACCAAGCCAGCCACTGCACAGTACGGTTTTGACTTAATAAAATCGAATAAAAGGCTAGGACAAATAATAATGTCCAGAACAAGGTCAAAAGCGGGTACTCTCCACCGATGACACCCGCTATAGGAAAGATGATAAACACTGTTGAAATATGAAACATATAATGAGTGTTTTTAAATTTTTCCAACATAGATTTATTTTACCTCGATCCGTTTTTTCAGCTGGATTACCAGTACACCAAAGAAAACTGTATAGCCTAGTACAACTAGGGCAGAAAGAATATTCAACTCATGGTGTTCCAAATAAGTAGAGACGACCTGCATCAGCTGATAGGTTGGAGTCAGTTTTCCAATAGATTGGAGCCATTCTGGGAAGGAATTCAAGGGGAACCACAGTCCACCTAGGACAGCTAAAGCAATATAGGCAATATTTCCAACAACCGTCATCAGTTGAGCACTGGGAAGCAAGCTCACTAAGACACCCATGCTGATAAAGACCAGGCTTCCGACCAGCAAAATAGCACCGATTACCAACCAGTCAAGCCAAGATAGCGTAACTCCACGGACAAAATGACCAACCGAAAAGACAACTATAATTGATAACAAGAAAGTTAGCAGAGTACTGAACAGTTTTGATACATAATATTCTACCATAGATACTGGAGAATGTTGAATCAATTTTTGCCAGTTATTCGTCTTGTCGGATTCGAGTGTGCTAGGGATACTGAAAAAGGCGCTTGACATGATACTAAAGAGCGTCATGGCAAAAAGATAGGCTTGAAGAGCAATCTCTGGAATGTCTGATCCTGACATCATACCAGAGAAAATAAGGTAAAACACACTTGGAAGTCCGATGGAAAGCAAGTAGTAGACGGCTTGCCGTTTCATCTGAATGAGTTCCACTTTCATGAGGCTTGTCATATTTTTCATCGTCAATCTCCTTTAGTCTTGAGTCGTTTCGAAAATACTGTCTAAGAGAGTTCGATTGCGAACTTCAATTTCTTCGATCGTGCAGCCCTGTTCTTGCAAGACTTTCCATACCTGGCTAGCTTCTTTGGTTGTGAAGGAAAGAGCATTTTGCTTGATTTCAATCTCTTGAACCTGGTCCAAAGTTCTGATAAATTCCTGATAAGTTAGAGGAACCGTAAAGTGTTTTTCTTGTTCTTCACCACGCATAGCATAAGGCGTCGTATCACGAATCAATTCTCCCTTATGGAGGACCAAAATGCGATCAGCCGTATGTTCCACCTCTTCGATATAGTGAGAAGAATAAACAATGGTCACACCATTTTTCTTTAACCGATTGACAATTTCCCAAAAATGCTGACGTGTCGAGGTATCCATGGCAGCAGTTGGCTCGTCTAAAAATAGAATTTTCGGACGACCTATTAGTGCCAACACGAAAGAGAACAAACGTTTTTGCCCACCAGATAACTTGCCCGCTAGCTGATTTTTCTGTTTGTCTGAGAATCTCAGCAAATCATCAATTTCTTTGTCTGAAAGACTGTCGGGATAAAGTGACTTGAAAAATGATAGAAGTTCTTTCACTTTCAAGCTTTGGACAACTTCATTTTCTTGAGGCAAGACAGAAACAAGCTGCTTTAATCGAGGATCCGTTGGCGCAAACCCTTGAATGACAACTTGACCTGAACTCACGAACTTGTCGCCCAAGAGGCAATCAATCAAAGTGGTCTTTCCTGCTCCATTAGGTCCGATCAAGGCGACACATTCACCATGGTGGATTTCAAAAGAGATGTTCCGCAAGATCTCCTTGTCTTTTATCTTCTTACTCAATTTCTCAACTTTAATCACAGTCATGAGATTCTCCTTTCAACCACTCCATTCCCATAGGGAAAACGACGAAAATCATAAATCCAACCCCTCAAGCACCACGAATGAATTGGCGAAGCAAGGTTTGGTCAAACCAACCTGTAAACATTTCTACTAACCATACCAAGAGTGACAGACCGATAAAGAAATAGATGATTGCTTTTTTCATTCCTCAAACTCCTTTTTCACATCTCTGACTAATTTCAAACCTTCTCTGACAAGCCAAGACATCATTCCAAAGCCAGCAAATAGCTCCCAAGGAAAATGATAGAAACCCTCGTCCAATCCTGAAAACATGAGATAGGTCATAACTCCTGCTGCTACCAAACTCACTGCGACAATCATTTTATTTTTCATCTCTTCTTCCTCCATTTCCTACTTCAATTATAGTCTTTTGAAGTTAGCGGAGCTAGATTCTTCTGTCACTAGGAAATATGACAAATGTCATAAAAAAAGAAAGTTGAACAATCAACTTTCTTTTTAATCTATTAAATTTTTATTCCACACTGAAAAGATATGGATATACAGGTTGTTGGCCTTGGTGAATCTCAACTTCAACATCTTCAAATTCTTCTGCGATTTCTTGGGCGATTTGGTTAGCCAGTTCTTCGCTTCCGTCTTCGCCGACATAGAAAGTCACGATTTCACTATCTTCGTCCAACATGTGTTTCAAAGTTTCAGTCAGAGTTTGGTGCATATCAGGATTTGATACGAGGATCTTACCATCTACCATACCAAGATTGTCATTTTCATGGATTTCCAAGCCATCGATAGTCGTGTCACGAACTGCTGTTGTTACACTACCGCTGACTACATCACCAAGAGCTGCAGTCATGCGTTCTTTGTTTTCTTCGATTGATTTGCTTGGATCAAAGGCAAGAAGACTAGTCAATCCTTGAGGAAGGGTACGAGCTTCTACCACTACTGCT
>CAUSRF010000082.1:0-5296 GCA_963534275.1 uncultured Streptococcus sp. | reverse complement strand
TCTCAGCCTATGAAGACTATGCTCGTTTTTGTTTTGAGACTTATGGAGATTTAGTAGATCAGTGGATTACCTTTAACGAACCAATCGTTCCTGTAGAATTTGGCTATTTTTATGATGCTCATTATCCACATAAGGTGGATGCAGAGGCAGCCGTTAAAGTAGCCTATCATACACAATTGGCTAGCAGTCGGGCAGTCAAGGCATGTCATGAACTCTTGCCTAATTCCAAGATCGGGATTGTCCTCAACTTGACACCAGCCTACCCACGTAGCCAGCATCCTTCTGATGTCAAAGCTGCGCGCATTGCGGACCTCTTCCAAGCTCAATCTTTCTTAGATCCATCTGTCTTGGGAGCTTATCCAGAAGAGTTAGTGGAAATTTTAGCTGAGCATGATTTACTGCCAGAATCTACAGCAGAGGAAGTGGAACTCATTCGTGAACATACAGTGGACTTTCTTGGAGTCAACTACTACCAACCTTTGCGTGTTATGGCTCCGCGTTTTGCTAAACATCCAGATAGTCCCCTCTTGCCAGAACATTTTTATGAGCCTTACGTCATGCCGGGCCGTAAAATCAACCCACACCGTGGTTGGGAAATCTATGAGCAAGGAATTTACCATATTGCCCAAAACATCAAGGAAAACTATGGCAATATCGAGTGGATGCTGACAGAGAATGGCATGGGTGTTGAAGGTGAAGATAAATTCCGTGAGAATGGCATGATTCAAGATGACTATCGTATTGACTTTGTCAAAGGACATCTGTCTGAACTCCACCGTGCCATTGAAGACGGTGCTAACTGTAAAGGTTACTTAATCTGGACCTTTATCGATTGCTGGTCATGGCTCAACAGCTATAAAAACCGCTATGGTTTGGTTGAATTAGACCTGGGAACGCAAGAACGCCGTCTGAAGAAATCAGGCCACTGGTTCAAAGAACTCAGCGATAATAATGGATTTTAAAAAGAGATTCTGACCGATTATCTTAATTGGTCAGAGTTTTCTTTTATTCGTTAATTTTTTCGATGCTCCCCCATCGAAAATAAGTTTTCAGCTATAAAAAGAATAGAAATAGGAAGGCAAAGAATATTTTGACTAGAAACCTGCCACATTTTTGGTATAATATTACTTATTCACATTTTATTTTGATTATGAAAGTGTTGGTGTTTGATGTCTCGTTCGGTCGACTTGCTTAAGAAGCGCTACTTAGAAAATATAAAAGAGACCCCAGATTTATTTGTTGGGGTTGAGCTGGAGTATCCTGTTGTAAATTTAGAGGGCAAGGCTACGGATATTGAGGTTGTTAAGGAACTCTTTCGATATTTACCATCAGTTCTGGGTTTTACTATCGAAAAAGTAGATGAGTTTGGAAATCCAATTCAGTTGCTAGATCCCGTAAGTCAGGATACTATCTTGTTCGAAGTCTCTTATACAACTATCGAGTTTGCTTTTGGTAGGGCTAAATCCATCCAAGAGGTTGAAGAGCATTTTAGAGGCTACATGGATTTGATTCAGAAAAAATTGGGTGAAGTAAATCATGCCATTATTGGTTCTGGAATACATCCATACTGGGAGAAGAATGAAAATCAACCGGTTGCTTATGCACGCTATCAGATGTTGATGGCTTATTTGAACTTAAGTAGAAGTAAGACTAATGTGGATTTACACGATTATCCACAATATGGTGCTTTTATCTGTGGCAGTCAAGTTCAATTAGATGTTTCAAAGTCCAACTATCTGCGTGTTATCAATGCTTTTACTCAAATTGAAGCGGCTAAAGCTTATTTATTTGCAAATTCTGAGTTTTCAGGTGCAGATTGGGATACCAAAATTTCGAGAGATATTTTTTGGGAAGAATCCATGCATGGTATCTATCCAGAGAATGTAGGTGTCAATACTAGATTATTTAAAGATGAGGATGATTTTTTTGACTATCTAAATCATTCTGCGATTTTTACTGCGGAGCGTGATGGGCAGACCTATTATTTTTATCCGATTCAGGCTAGGAACTATTTGGCTACACCTGAAATCCAAGCATTTACCCTTAATGGGGATGAGGTGTTAATTCACCCTCAGGAGGAAGATTTCCAAACTCATCGTAGTTACCAGTACCAAGACTTAACGACTCGAGGAACAGTTGAGTTTCGTAGTGTGTGTACTCAGCCGCTTGATAGGACCTTTGCTTCTGCTGCTTTTCACTTGGGCTTGTTGGTTCATTTAGACAAGCTTGAAGCTTACTTGCGAACTGCTCCATTTTTTACCACAGCTGGTCGTGATTATAAGCTTTTAAGACGACAATTTTCTAAAAAACAACTCACAGATGAAGAAGAAGCTGCGGTTCTCGAGTTTTCTGAAGATTTACTCACCCTAGCTGAGGAAGGACTGGAGAAAAGAGATAATCAAGAAATGGTTTATTTAGAGCCTTTGAAGAAAGAATTGGGATTATAATTTCTCTTATAAAGGGAGAATTTTCTGAAAAATCGTGATATAATGGAAGAGACTATAGATAAAGGATAGAGATTCATGACATTAGTTTATCAATCAACGCGTGATGCCAATAATACAGTAACTGCCAGCCAAGCTATTTTGCAAGGTTTGGCGACGGATGGTGGTTTGTTTACACCGCTTTCTTATCCAAAGGTCGATTTGGACTTTGAAAAATTGAAAGATGCTTCTTACCAAGAAGTGGCTAAGTTAGTTTTGTCAGCATTTTTAGATGACTTTACGGCTGAGGAGTTGGACTACTGTATCAACAATGCCTACGATAGCAAGTTTGATACTCCAGCTATTGCGCCATTGGTGAAACTGGATGGGCAATACAACTTGGAATTGTTCCATGGTTCAACGATTGCCTTTAAAGATATGGCCTTGTCTATCTTGCCGTACTTTATGACGACAGCCGCTAAAAAGCATGGTTTGGAGAACAAGATTGTCATTTTGACAGCGACATCTGGTGATACTGGGAAAGCTGCTATGGCAGGGTTTGCCGATGTGCCTGGAACTGAGATTATCGTCTTTTATCCAAAGGATGGTGTCAGCAAGGTGCAAGAGTTGCAAATGACTACTCAGACTGGCGACAATACTCATGTTATCGCTATTGATGGAAACTTTGATGATGCGCAAACAAATGTGAAGCACATGTTCAACGATGTAGCTCTTCGTGAAAAATTGGCAGCGAACAAGTTGCAATTTTCATCAGCTAACTCTATGAACATTGGTCGTTTGGTGCCACAGATTGTCTACTATGTTTATGCTTATGCTCAGTTGGTCAAGTCTGGTGAGATTGTAGCTGGTGATAAGGTCAACTTCACAGTACCAACAGGAAACTTTGGAAATATTTTGGCTGCCTTTTATGCTAAACAAATCGGTCTTCCAGTTGGCAAATTAATCTGTGCTTCAAATGACAACAATGTTTTGACAGACTTCTTCAAGACACGTGTTTACGATAAGAAACGTGAGTTTAAGGTAACAACTAGCCCATCTATGGATATCTTGGTATCTTCAAACTTGGAGCGTTTGATTTTCCATCTTTTGGGGAATGATGCGGTTAAGACTGCTGAACTCATGAATGCCTTGAGTACACAAGGACAATATGAATTGATAGACTTTGATGCAGCGATTTTGGAACTCTTTGCAGCTGAATATGCGACTGAGGAAGAAACAGCAGCAGAAATTAAACGTGTTTATCAAACAGATGCCTATATTGAGGATCCACATACGGCGGTTGCCTCAGCTGTTTATAGAAAATACCAAGCGGCTACTAGCGATGCGACTAAGACAGTGATTGCTTCAACAGCTAGTCCTTACAAGTTCCCAGTGGTTGCAGTAGAAGCGGTAACAGGAAAAGCAGGCCTGACAGACTTTGAAGCCTTGGCTCAATTGCATGACATTTCAGGAGTGGCAGTGCCACCAGCGGTTGATGGCCTTGAAACAGCTCCGGTTCGTCATAAAACAACAGTGGCAGCTGCTGACATGCAAGCAGCGGTGGAGGCTTATCTAGGACTTTAAGACAGAGGGCGTAAACTCGGTTGGGAAACCAACTGAGTTTCTTTTCATCAGGAGGAGAGATTGTTTAAGAAAAATAAAGACATTCTTAATATTGCATTGCCAGCTATGGGTGAAAACTTTTTGCAGATGCTCATGGGAATGGTGGACAGCTACTTGGTCGCCCACTTGGGCTTGATCGCTATTTCAGGTGTTTCAGTGGCTGGCAATATTATCACGATTTACCAGGCGATTTTTATCGCTCTGGGAGCTGCTATTTCCAGTGTTATTTCAAAAAGTTTGGGGCAGAAAGATCAGTCCAAGTTGGCTTATCACGTGACAGAGGCTCTCAAGATAACCCTATTGCTGAGTGCACTTTTAGGCGCTTTATCCATCTTTGCTGGGCAAGAGATGATAGGACTTTTGGGAACTGAGCAGGAGGTGGCTGAGAGTGGTGGGCTCTACCTATCTTTGGTGGGTGGATCGATTGTTCTCTTGGGCTTGATGACCAGTCTAGGTGCCTTGATTCGTGCAACGCATAATCCGCGTCTGCCTCTCTATGTTAGTCTTTTATCCAATGCCTTGAATATTCTTTTTTCAAGTCTAGCTATTTTTGTCCTTGATATGGGGATAGCTGGTGTTGCTTGGGGGACTATCTTGTCTCGCTTAGTCGGTCTTGTGATTTTGTGGTCGCAATTAAAGCTGCCTTTTGAGAAACCGACTTTTGGTTTAGATAAGGAACTATTGACTTTGGCTATACCGGCAGCAGGAGAACGTCTCATGATGCGAGCTGGAGATGTAGTGATCATTGCCTTGGTCGTCTCTTTTGGGACGGAGGCAGTAGCGGGGAATGCTGTCGGAGAAGTCTTGACCCAGTTTAACTATATGCCTGCCTTTGGCGTCGCTACGGCGACGGTCATGCAGGTAGCTCGAGCAGTTGGAGAGGATAACTGGGAAAGAGTAGATGATTTGAGCAAGCAAACCTTTTGGCTTTCTCTACTTCTCATGTTGCCCTTAACTTTCAGTATCTATGCCTTAGGGACACCACTGACTCATCTCTATACGACGGACTCTATAGCAGTCGAGGCGAGTGTTTTGGTGGCACTGTTCTCTCTACTAGGTACTCCTATGACGATAGGAACAGTCATCTATACTGCAGTTTGGCAGGGTTTGGGGAATGCTCGCTTTCCCTTTTATGCAACAAGTATAGGAATGTGGTGTATCCGCATTGGAACAGGATATCTGATGGGGATTGTTCTTGGTTGGGGCTTGCCTGGTATTTGGGCTGGAACCCTTTTGGATAATGGTTTTCG
>CAUSRF010000081.1:0-5336 GCA_963534275.1 uncultured Streptococcus sp. | reverse complement strand
TTTTTAATCCAGTTTCAAATGTATATATAGAAGATTTAGAAAATATGTATAAAGAAGCCTCTCGAGTATTGAAAAAGGGTGGATTGTTAATGGTCGGATTTATGAATCCTTGGATATACATGTATGATGCTGACATTGTATGGGACAAACCCGATGAGGAATTACTTTTAAAGTTTTCAATACCTTTTAATTCAAAAGAGCTTGAAGAGGAAGGCAAGATAACCATAAATCCAGAATATGGATATGAATTTAGCCATACCTTAGAAACTCAGATTAGAGGACAACTTAAAAATGGTCTCGCTATGATAGATTTTTATGAATCGTGTGACAAAAGAAATAGATTATCATGTTATGGAAATGACTATATAGCGACACTCTGCATTAAACTATAATGTTACAGAGCATACTTCAGGAGAATAGCCCGTTTTATTTTCTCTAAGGGATAAAATCTAAATCTCAGTTTGTCGAAGTAAAACAATTAAATAAAATGATAGAGAGGAAGTAAAAGCAAATAGCCGATACTTCCTTTTTGTTGTCAAAAATTCAAAAACGGAAAGGGAAATTTATGGAAGAACTGATAAACACAGATAAAAATGGCATTAGTACAAAGAGAAAGATTGGAATGATCATCTATGAGCCTATTATCATTTCAAAACAAAACAATCCTAGTTTGGTTGAACCAAACTAGGATTTTCTAATGCGTTTTTGTCTACGATAGCCGTTGAGTTTTTTATTTTCCCAATAGCTGTTAAAAATTTTTTCCTTACTCTCGCGATTGATTTCCAAAAAGTAGGCATAAATCAAATCTATAAAGAAAAGCATAGGAAGTTGAGCGGAAATACGCTGGATGTAAGATGATTGACTGTGACTAGCAACAAGAACAGTTTCGGTATAAGCCTGACTATTTTTGTTTGGAGCGCTGGTAAAGAGAATGGTCTTGGCGCCCATTTCCTTGGCATCCAACAAACTATCTAGGACGGATTGGGTAGTGCCTGAGAGGGAAAAACCAAGTACCAAACAATTTTCATCCATGATACTGGTTGTCCATGCAAAGCCATCCTGATCGGTCAAAGCTTCACAAACCACACCTAGACGCATAAAACGTAGTTTCATCTCACGGGCAATCAGACCGGAACTCCCTGTTCCAAAAAAGTAGACCCGTTCAGCATTTTCAATTAACTGAGCTACACGTTCAAGCTGCGCTTCATCAATCAAATCCTGTGTTTGTTCTCGTAGGTTGCTGTAGCTTCGAAGCACACGTTTGGTCAAAGGACTGTGTTTGTGTGAATGAGTGTCCTGTTTACTAGCCTGGTGCTGGTATTGAAAAACAAATTCTCGATAGCCAGTAAAGCCACATTTTTTTGCAAAACGAGTAAGGGCAGCTTGAGAAACATGCAGTTTTTGAGTAACCTGTTGAGATGATAAATCATCCAAAATCGTATCTACCTGCAAGAAATAACGAGCGATTTCTTGCTCGAGCTCGGTTAATTCTTCAAAATGGAGGTCAATTATAGTTGCGATGTCTGGCTTGTTCATGAGGCTCCTTTTTATGAGTCAAAGTCTTAAAAGTTGACGCTTTCCTAACTATTACTATCATTATATCATAGAAAATAGGATAACCAAATAAAAAGGCATTTTCAGTTAAAAGTCAAAAATTGCTTAGACTTTTCCAAGTCTTTCTTCGTAAAATATGGTACAATGAAAAGTACTGGTTTCTAGTCAAATCCTAGATTTTTTAGGTGGATTTGTCAGGAAAAACTGGAATTTTTCTAGAAAAGAGTCTTAGTTGTATGAGAAAATTCAATAGCCATTCGATTCCGATTCGGCTTAATTTACTATTTGCGATTGTTATCCTGCTGTTTATGGCCATTATTGGTCGATTGTTATATATGCAGGTACTGAATAAAGATTTTTATGAAACAAAATTGGCTTCAGCCAGCCAGACTAGGGTAACAACCAGTTCAGCTCGTGGACAGATCTATGATGCATCAGGGAAACCCTTGGTAGAAAACACAGTCAAGCAAGTTGTTTCTTTCACGCGAAACAATAAAATGACGGCAGCTGAATTGAAGGAGACGGCTAAAAAACTGTTGACGTATGTGAATGTCACTTCCCCTGAACTCACAGATCGTCAGATTGCAGACTACTACTTGGCGGACCAGGACGTTTACAAAAAAACAGTCGAATCCTTGCCAAGCGATAAACGCCTGGATTCAGATGGGAACCGCTTATCGGAAGCGACACTTTACAATAATGCGGTTGAAAGTATTGACGTGAGTCAACTCAATTATACAGATGAGCAAAAAAAGGAAATCTATCTGTTTAGTCAGCTTAATGCTGTTGAAAATTTTGCGACGGGCACTATTTCTACTGATGCCTTAGATGATACCCAAGTTGCTCTCGTTGCATCAGCGTCTAAGGAATTACCAGGTATCAGCATTTCAACCTCATGGGACCGAAAAGTACTGGACACTTCTTTATCGTCTATCGTCGGTAGTGTTTCCAGTGAAAAGTCAGGTCTTCCAGCAGAGGAAGTTGATGCTTATCTCAAGAAAGGATACTCTCTCAATGACCGTGTTGGGACATCCTATCTTGAAAAGCAATACGAAGAAGTCTTGCAAGGAAAACGTACCGTCAAGGAAATTCACTTGGACAAGCACGGAGACATGGAGAGTGTAGAGAATATCGAAGAAGGAAGCAAGGGTAAAAATATCAAATTGACCATTGATTTAGCCTTCCAAGATAGCGTAGACAGTCTCTTAAAGAGTTATTTCAACTCAGAACTTGCCAATGGTGGAGCTAGATATTCAGAGGGTGTCTATGCAGTAGCCCTCAATCCTAAGACAGGTGCTGTATTAGCCATGTCAGGAATGAAGCATAATGTAGAGACTGGAGAACTGACCACAGACTCACTCGGAACTGTCACCAATGTCTTTGTTCCAGGATCTGTCGTTAAGGCAGCTACCATCAGTTCAGGTTGGGAAAATGGGGTCTTGTCAGGAAATCAAACCTTGACAGATCAACCAATCGTCTTCCAAGGTTCTGCCCCTATCAATTCCTGGTATACCCCTTATTATGGTTCTTTCCCGATTACAGCAGTTGAGGCCTTGGAGTATTCATCCAATACTTACATGGTCCAAACTGCTCTTGGAATCATGGGGCAAACTTATCAGCCGAATATGACAGTAGGAACCAACAATCTTGAATCTGCCATGGGAAAACTTCGTTCAACCTTTGGTGAATATGGTTTGGGCGTGTCAACAGGGATTGACCTCCCAGATGAATCCACAGGATTTACGCCGAAAGAATTTGATTTAGGAAACTATATCAATAATTCCTTTGGCCAGTTTGACAACTACACACCGATGCAGTTAGCCCAGTATGTCGCAACCATTGCAAACAATGGCGTACGTTTAGCTCCTCACATCGTTGAAGGTGTTTATGGAAACAATGACCAAGGTGGCTTAGGCAGTCTGGTTCAAGAAACAGCCACTAAGGAACTAAACAAGGTCAATATCTCAGAATCAGATATGGCTATCTTGCAGCAAGGTTTCTATCAAGTTTCGCATGGAACGAGTGCTCTGACAACTGGTCGTGCCTTTTCAAATGGCGCAGCCGTTTCCATCAGCGGGAAAACGGGTACTGCCGAAAGTTACGTTAACGGTGGCCAAGAATCCGACAATACCAACGCCGTAGCCTATGCGCCAACCGATAATCCGCAGATTGCAGTCGCAGTTGTTTTCCCGCATAATACGAATCTAACTAATGGTGTCGGACCTTCGATTGCTCGTGACATTATCAATCTATACAACCAACACCATCCAATGAACTAGAAAGGAAGCCATGCTTTACCCAACACCTATAGCTAAGCTGATTGACAGTTATTCTAAACTTCCAGGTATCGGGATTAAGACAGCAACCCGACTGGCCTTTTATACCATTGGGATGTCGGATGATGACGTCAATGAATTTGCAAAAAATCTTCTTGCAGCCAAGCGAGAATTGACCTATTGCTCTATTTGTGGACGTTTGACAGATGATGATCCTTGTTCTATCTGTACCGATCCTAGCCGTGACCAGTCTACGATTCTGGTTCTGGAGGATAGCCGCGATGTCGCTGCTATGGAAAACATCCAAGAATACCACGGACTTTACCATGTTTTACACGGCTTGATTTCCCCTATGAATGGGATTAGTCCCGATGATATCAATCTGAAAAGTCTCATGACTCGCCTCATGGAGAGTGAGGTTTCTGAGGTCATCGTAGCCACCAATGCAACAGCAGATGGTGAGGCGACCTCCATGTATATCTCTCGACTACTTAAACCTGCAGGGATTAAGGTTACTCGTCTAGCACGAGGTCTAGCAGTAGGATCAGATATCGAATATGCTGACGAAGTAACGCTCCTAAGAGCTATTGAAAATCGTACAGAACTTTAGTCTGTAAGGATATAGAACAGGCAATTAACTAGTAGATACGATATATAAGAAATCAAGAGACTGGATTTATTTTTAATCCAGTCTCTTTTGTGCTATTCAAGTTTAAAAAAATAAACAAATGTGATATACTAAAAAGCGAGTATTCTAGTAGAAATAGGACAATCATATGAAACAAACAATTATTCTATTATATGGTGGACGCAGTGCAGAGCGTGAAGTGTCTGTATTGTCAGCTGAGAGTGTCATGCGTGCGGTTAACTATGACCATTTTGCAGTCAAAACTTTCTTTATCAGCCAGTCTGGTGATTTCATCAAAACCCAAGAATTTACCCAAACTCCTGGCCAAGATGAACGTCTCATGACTAATGAAACGATTGATTGGGACAAGAAAATTGCTCCAAGTGCCATCTACGAAGAAGGAGCGGTTGTTTTTCCAGTTCTTCATGGACCTATGGGAGAAGACGGTTCGGTTCAAGGTTTCTTAGAAGTCTTGAAAATGCCTTATGTCGGTTGTAACATCCTATCTTCAAGCCTTGCCATGGATAAAATCACAACTAAGCGTGTATTAGAGTCTGCTGGGATTGCCCAAGTTCCTTACGTAGCGATTGTTGAAGGGGATGACTTAGCTTCTAAAATTGCTGAAGTTGAGGAAAAATTAAGTTACCCAGTCTTTACCAAACCATCCAATATGGGTTCTAGTGTTGGTATTTCTAAGTCTGAAAATAAAGAGGAACTTCGCCAAGCTTTAGAGCTTGCCTTCAAGTACGATAGTCGTGTATTAGTGGAGCAGGGTGTAAATGCGCGTGAAATCGAGGTTGGTCTTTTAGGAAACTATGATGTCAAGAGCACGCTACCTGGTGAAGTTGTCAAAGACGTAGCCTTCTATGACTATGATG
>CAUSRF010000080.1:0-5360 GCA_963534275.1 uncultured Streptococcus sp. | reverse complement strand
GACAAGGGAGCAAGCGAACGCCTCAACTGGGGCCTGTTTCGTGATAGAAGACCAGAAATGTACCAACGAATTACGGACTAGAAGGTAAATTTCATAATAAATTTTTGATATTCACGCCTGTCTTACAAAAATGTAAGATAGGCTTTTTAAATGTAAGATGGGTGTACGATTATACGTGGAAATGTATGCTATACTCTATGTAGATCAAAAAGAAAGAGGTTTATTATGAAAAAATGGAATGCGACGCAGTTGAAGTATCTGATGGCTGCAATAATGGTTTTAGACCATATTCCTCATATCACCGGAATTGTTTCTCCTATGTGGGAAGGTATTCTTCACGCCTTGACCCGTTGTGTGGGAGTTTGGTTTGCCTATATGGCTATGGAAGGATTCATCCATACTCGAAATTTGAAAAACTACCTCATTCGTCTCTGGAGTTGGGCGCTTATCATGTTTGCTGGAAATAGCCTCCTCAACGCCCTATTTGCATCTAAAGGAGTAATGGTAAATAATAACATTTTCTTTACTTTGGCCATCGGTGTTACCATGCTTTGGCTTGGATTTCCCAGAAAAGAGTTGGATCAAAAAGAGAAGTTATGTCGTCGAATTGGAGTTGCTGGTCTCTTGATTTTCGGTTGTCTTTTTACTGAGGGTGGCATCACTATGCTACCATTTCTCTTAATTAGTTACTCTTGTCGAAATCGCAAGGGATTGCGAAATCTTCTCTATACTCTCCTTTGGGCCTTCCTGTTAGTAACTTCCATCCAAATTTACGACACTTGGCACCAAACATTGGAAATGATGCTTTACAACTCTGACTGGCTTTTTATCACTGTCTTTCCTTTTATGGCCTTGTATAATGGGGAACGTGGTGAACAAACTATATGGAATAAGTATTTCTTTTATATTTTCTACCCAGCTCATCTATGGATTATAACCTTGATTGCTTATTTGGTTAAGTAGATTCAATTTCCATTAGCTCCTTCTTACTTACAATGTGAGAGGAGCTTTTCTGTGTCTGGAAATCCTAACAAAACATGTTATAATAGTTTTAGAAAGGACGGTGTTTATGGCTAAGATATTGGTTATTGAAGATAATAATGAAATCCAAGAAATTTTGCGAACACTTCTCACTGAGGAGCATGAGGTGATACAAGCCTTTTCTGGCACAGAAGGTATCATGCAATTTGACAAAGGTGGCATTGATCTCGTTCTGCTAGATATCATGCTCCCTGGGAAAAATGGTGACCAAGTCTTGCAAGCCATTCGACAAACTAGTCAGACTCCGGTCATCATGCTCACTGCTTTGGGTGATAAAAAGCTCATCAGCCAGTATCTATTAGATGGCGCCAATGATTATGTAGTAAAACCTTTTGATTTGGACGAAGTCTTTGCCAGAGTCACCGTGCAATTACGCCAAAGTGGTGAACATCAGTCAGAAGATCGAAGAGAAATTGATAACCTTGTACAAAACTTTAAAAATATCCAGTTCGATGCGGATAGTTTTGAAATAAGTAGCACAACTGAAACTATTCGCCTTGCAAAGAAAGAGTGTCAGATTCTCCAAATCTTGCTCCATCATCCTAAAAAGATCTTCACAAAGGAAGAACTCTATGAATTGATTTGGGAAGAAAGTTACCTGCCTGGAGATAATACGCTCAACACTCATCTAAGCAATCTTCGTAAGAAACTCCATCAACTGGATCCAAGTCACGAATACATCGAAACCATTTGGGGAGTTGGTGTACGATTAAAAGGAGACAAATAATGAATTACATTTTGATATCAATATTACTCCTTACTAACATTATTTTGGCGATTTCTTTGATTCGCTATCATATAGCAATTAGAGATTTAAGCAGACAAATCGAAGAAAAGATTCGCTCTGGTAGCATGAAGAGGATCGGGGTAAATTTCTTTTCAAAGACCATTTTGCGTCTACATAACCAAATTGAGAATCTATTTCAGGAAGTGGAGCAAAATCAGCTAATCATGAAGCGTGAAAAACGTACCCTAGATATGGCAATCAGTAACATCGCTCATGATATTCGGACACCTTTGACAATCGCTTCAGGATATACTCAGCAACTAATAAAACATCCCGATAATAGTTCAGAAACCTTAAATAAAATAGCCCATCACCTTGATTTGGTTTCCAAACGTTTGGAGGCTCTCCTTGAATACCGTCATTTGATGGAAGGAGCAGTCAAACCGAAACTGGAAGAACTTGATTTATCAACTTTTATAACAAAGAAGACTTTAGCCTATTATGACGTTTTTCAATCTTCTCATATTGTTCTTGATTTTAATGTTGAACCAGGATTGAAAACGACGACTGATGAAGACTTGCTGGATAGAATTTTACAAAACCTCCTTGGAAATGTTCTCAAGCACGGCAAGAAAAAGGCTCGGCTTTCTTTGAAAAAGGGAGAAAAAGGGCTTGTTTTGGAAATTGATAACCTTGTTAAAAAACCTATCAAGAATATAAATAATCTCAGCAATCGATTTTATTCTGAAAATCTATCAGACACAGAAGAATCCTCTGGTTTAGGTCTCTATATTACCGAGGAATTGGTTCATCTTCTTGGAGCGGATATGAAGCTAGTTGCTGATGGAGAATGGTTTTCGGTCTTTATCTATTTTTAACAGAAGAAACCTCCTCTATATCCTAGAGGAGGTCCTTTTTATAAGCTTTTCTTCTTGAAAATAATCAGTCCACTGAAAGAGAAGAAAAGTATGACCGTTACGCAAACCGTGATGGTATAGAGAATAGCTTGACTATTAGTAGTCATAGCATAGGCTAAATCTAGAATTAAATATCGTAGAATTTCAATGTCTGGGAAAACAAGCATTGGCACAGAAAGGATGATAGAGCTGACCAAATAACCAATAAATACCGCTAGATAAGAGTGACTAACATAGAGAATGAAGGAAACGATGGAAAGCCAAGCAAGGAGACAAAGGAATTGAAGGGAAATCGTCAAGAGGAGATTAGTAACAAAACCATCAGGCATTGTACCAAGTCCGTTTAGTAGAGTCGCGGGAATAAAGGCAATCACAAGACTGGTAATGAGTTGTAAGAGAGCGATACTTGCTAGAACAAAGAATTTAGCAAGGAAAAATTCTGTACGAGAAACACCGACTGTCAAACTATTTTTATAAAGCTTGCCGATTAGATCAACCCCAAGAACTAAACATACTAGAATAATACAGAGGAAAACGAGGTTTGAGCCGTTATTTGACACGTTGATTAGAGCTTCTATCCCATTCCAACCATGGGTAGGAGTCTCAGGTGGTGCTGTTTGAACGGACATTAGATGTCCTGTAGCGCCAATAGTAGCACCCAGTAACATAAGTACAAAGAGAATGAATTCTGTAATCCAGAATCCTTTGGAGCGGAAAAGACGGTAAAAATCTGCTTGAATGGTGTGTATCATGATTTTTCTCCTATTCTACCAATTGTGTGAAGTATTCTTCTAGGTTTTGACGGGCAAAGTAAATCTCTTCAATAGAAACATCTGCCAAAGTTAGTTGCTTGAGGATCTGTTTGACATCTTGTTCATTACCAAAGATATGGATTTCATTTTCAGGATTTACAACCTTAAACTGGAGTTGGATTTGTTCCTTCAATACTTGACAAGCTCTTTCTTTATCGCTTGTTCTAAGCACGATATAATCCTCACTTAGTGTTTCAAATTCAGCTTTGCTGATTTCACGGATAATCTTACCTTGATCTAAGATACCAAAGCGATTAGCTAGGAGATAGAGTTCAGACAAGATATGGCTAGAGATGAGGATAGTTATGCCTTTTTCTTGATTGAGCCGCTGGATCATGAGGCGAAATTCTTTGATTCCAATCGGATCGAGACCGTTAATAGGTTCATCAAGAATCAGGAAGTCAGGTTTAGATAGGAGAGCAATGGCGATACCAAGTCTTTGTTTCATTCCTAGCGAGAAATCACGAAAGACTTTCTTACCTGTATCAGACAAACCTACATAATCCAGTGTTTCTCGAATGACTTTATCAGCATTTGGAATATGACGTATCATACAATAATATTTCAGATTTTGATAGGCTGTTAAGTGATTATGAGCTACAGGTGATTCGATAACTGAACCTACTCGAGATAGAGCTTTGGTCCACTCATTTTCCGATTTACTAGAAAAGAGGGAAACAGTTCCTGTATCCGCAAACAGTAGTTGCGTAATTATTTTGATAAGAGTAGTTTTACCTGCTCCGTTCTTCCCGATAAGTCCATAAATATCTCCCTCTTTTATCGTTAGATTAAGATCTTGAAGAATAGCTTGTTTACCAAATTCTTTGGTCAGTCCATGAATCTCGAGTACTGTTTTCATGATTTTCTCCTTTTGGTTTATTTTTCTACCTTTAGTATAAGCTATAGAAATCAAAGAAAGCTCAAGTATTTCTAAAGAGTTTCTAAAGTTTTGTGATTCTTAAAAAAAACAAAACCCAGTTGACATGAACTGGGCTTCTCAATTATAAAATATACTTCTCAATCGCACGCGCGACGCCGTCTTCTTCGTTGCTGGCTGTAACGTCGTTAGCAAGGGATTTGACATGGTCGCTGGCATTTCCCATAGCAATGCCAAGTCCTGCAAACTGGAGCATTTCGATATCGTTATTGGCATCGCCCATGGCCATAATTTCTGACGGCTCAATCTGCAAAATATCAGCTAGTCGTGAAAGAGCAGTAGCTTTTGTCGTTCCAAGTGGCATGGCTTCGTAAATGACAGGCTGCGAACGAACGCCACTAAATCGTTGGCAGAGTTCTGTAGCAAAACGCTCTTCAAAATCATCTGTTTGTTCTTTAGTGCCTAAAAACATGCCTTGGAACATACGGTACTTGCCACTAGTCGCTTCCTCAAGAGAAATTTCAGTCAGGTCTGAAAAGACTAGCTTGGCATCATTTTGAACGATTTGATTAGGCTTGCCACCAAGGACAAAATAGTGTTCCTCATCAAAAAGAGTCAATTGCACATCGCTCTTTTCAGCTAGGTCATAGAGGTATTCAATGTCAGCTGGGCTGAGTTCTTGCCAGTCAACTAGACTCCAGTCACTAGTCTGGTGAGTTGAGCAACCGTTATTGACAATGACATACTCATTCTGGAGATCAAGACCCAGTTTTTTGTAATAAGGAAGGACACCGAAAAGCGGGCGACCCGTACAGAGAACCAATTTGACGCCTTTTTCAATAGCCTGGTGAATGGCAGTAATGTGGGCTTGTGGGATTTCCTTGGCTTCATTAAGGAGGGTTCCGTCCATATCCAAGGCTAGTAGTTTAATCATAAGACTTCCTTCTTTATCTTTTGGTATTATTATAGCATATTTTGGAGAAGAT
>CAUSRF010000079.1:0-5431 GCA_963534275.1 uncultured Streptococcus sp. | reverse complement strand
ATAAACTCTTCGCACCAGAAGTGCAAAAGCCAAGTAAGTTCTACTACATGGGCCCTATGTTCCGTTATGAGCGTCCACAGGCAGGGCGTTTGCGGCAGTTCCACCAGATCGGTGTTGAGTGTTTTGGTTCTAGCAATCCAGCTACCGATGTGGAAACGATCGCGATGGCAGCCCATTTCTTGAAAGAAATCGGCATCCAAGGTGTCAAATTGCACCTCAATACTCTTGGAAATCCTGAGAGTCGTGCGGCTTACCGTCAGGCCTTGATCGACTATTTGACACCGCTCAAGGAGACCTTGTCTAAGGATAGCCAGCGTCGCTTGGAGGAAAATCCTCTCCGTGTCTTGGACTCTAAGGAAAAAGAAGACAAGGTAGCAGTAGAGAATGCGCCGTCTATCTTGGACTTCCTTGATGAAGAAAGTCAAGCTCATTTTGATGCCGTCCGTCAGATGTTGGAAAATCTGGGTGTAGACTATATCATCGATACCAATATGGTACGTGGTCTGGACTACTACAACCACACGATTTTTGAATTTATCACAGAGATTGAGGGCAATGACTTGACAGTCTGTGCGGGTGGTCGCTACGATGGTTTGGTTGCCTACTTTGGAGGCCCTGAAACTGCTGGATTTGGTTTTGGACTTGGTGTAGAGCGCCTGCTTCTCATCCTTGAAAAGCAAGGTGTGGCCCTCCCTATCGAAAACGCCCTGGATGTTTATATTGCTGTCTTGGGTGAAGGAGCAAATGTCAAGGCCTTGGAGTTGGTACAGGCTCTTCGCCAACAAGGATTTAAAGCAGAGCGTGATTACCTCAACCGTAAACTCAAAGCTCAATTCAAGTCAGCCGATGTCTTTGCGGCTAAGACCCTTATCACCCTAGGAGAGAGCGAAGTCGAAAGCGGACAAGTGACAGTCAAGAACAACCAAACTCGAGAAGAGGTGGAAGTTACGCTTGATACAATCAGCCAAAACTTCTCAGAAATCTTTAAAAAACTAGGGTTTTAATAACAGATAAACCGGTCAGGAACCTACTCCTGACCTTTTTCTTTTGCAAAATGACAAAAATCATAAGCTTTTTGACAAATATAATTGTCAAAAAGAAAAAGATGTGTTACAATGTAAGTAAGTTAAGAAATAAAGAAATAGGAGGGAATCACATGTGGGTATGGATTTTTTTACCTTTTCTCGTCTTGATTTATAGTAGTCAATCTAAAAAAATCAAGCGGTTAGAGAAGAGGTTAAAGGTAATCGAAAGAAAAGAGAAAGGAGATATAGATATGTCGAGATTATTGCAAGAAATGATTGGAAAGAAACCAATTATAACGGGAGTGTATATTGGACCAGATAACTGGGAAGTTGTGGATGTTGACGAGGAATGGGTCAAACTACGTAGCGTTGATAAAAAAGGAAAAGAAAAATTCAAACTACAACGCATTGAGGATATCCAAGCCGTTGAATTTGACGGAGAGTAGGTGTGTAGCATGCAACTAAAAAACCGTCTAAAAGAGCTTCGGGCTCGCGATGGTTTGAATCAAACTGAACTGGCCAAGCTAGCTGGCGTGTCCAGACAAACCATCAGTTTGCTAGAACGGGATGAGTACACCCCGTCAATAGTAATAGCTCTGAAGATTTCACAGATATTCAATGAACCAGTCGAGTCGGTATTTCGTATAGAGGAGGATGAGGAATGAACAAGTATAAAGTGATCTATTATGTAGTTGCCATAGCTCTAGTAGTCAGCGTGTTTCTATTGATTGGAATAGACTTAGGCTGGTTTAATCCCTATCAAAGTGACCAATTTATTTGGGCCTATTTTGCCCTCATACCAGTAATTGAATGGATTGAAAAGAAATCAAAAAATCTAGCAAGTGAATAAGGGGAATGAATATGAAAAAGAAACGTGGATTGTTATTTTTAATGTCTGTTGTCTTGGGAGCTTTCTTGGGCGTGTTTGTAGGGATGTTTAAGGCACGTGCCGAATCCCATGAAATTATTTTAGATGTAAAAGTCTTGGTACCATGGATATCAGCTATTTGTTTACTGATAGGTTTCATTAGCATTCTTTTGACTTTCAATTTCTTAAAGAAAAGCAGAAAATTTCACTCCTTGTATCAAGAGGAAATGGATGATGATCTGAATAAAACCTATTATGTGCAAATGTATCGGAATCTCGAGTTTGGAACCATTGCTTTTAATATTGCAAACGTAGCAATTTTATTGGCTCTCTTCATTGCAGGAAGTGAAGTGATTATACTAAATGGAAACTTTCTAACCTTATCTCTTTCTTTTTTGCTATTAGTGTTGGTTTTCAATGTTCAAAAATATCTTTATAAGACCATTGCGGTTGTTCGTCAGTTTGATTTGGCATTTTTCTCTACACCAAAGGACGCCTTAGACTATTTCAATTCTTACGATGAAGGGGAGCGCAAGGCTAATTTGGAACAGAGTTTTCGGATTTTATTCCAATTAAATAACTATGTCTTGCCAGGTCTCTACTTTCTGATTGATCTCTTTTCTTTATTGACAGGAGAGATTCAGCTACTAGCCTTCTTTCTTGTCGGAGCTATCCATGTTTATATCAATGTGATGCAGTTACCTATGGTGAAACGTTATTTCAAATAGGAGATCTTTATGAAAATACTTAAAAATCTTGGCTGGTTTCTTCTAGCTGTTCTATCCTTTTTCTTTGGTTATGGTCTGGTTCAGAGTATGGCTCTGTCAGCTCTTGGACTAGGGGCTTCAATCTATGGAGTCTTGCCACTTTATATCGCCCTGTCAGGAGCCTATGTTTATGGAGTTTACAAGTGGTATCAGACAGAAAAGGTTAGCATCCAGACGACTGCTTTTAATCGTTATATCTGGTTGCCTACTCTGGTTTTGCTAGTGGCTATTACAGCCCAGTTCTTTTTACCAGACGATCCGTCGACCAATCAACAAATCGTATCCCAACTGACAGTGGCACAGCCTGAATTTGGTTTCTTTATGGTGGTGGTCTTTGCTCCTCTGACGGAAGAACTCATTTTTAGAGGGATGCTGGCGCGTTATCTCTTTCCTATGCAGGACAATAGCAAACAGACAGCTCTGTTTCTTCTGGTATCGAGTGTCCTTTTTGCCTTGATTCATTTTCCAGGGACTTTGCAACAGTTTTTAGTTTATGCTAGTCTGGGATTGAGTTTGGGTCTAGCTTATGTGAGTCGAAAAGGCCTTCTTTACAGCATTTCTTTACATGCTTTGAATAATTTAATCGGCTTTTTGATGATACTCATGCTATAATAGAGTCAGGAGGTCACATGAAACGAGTAATTTTATTAGCAGTGATACAGGCGGTCGTTCTCTTCTTTATTATCGGAGGTCTTGCCTATGCCTTTAAAGGCGATTTCTTTTACAATAATCTAGCAGTGATTTTTGCACCTATTGCAGGTGTCTTGCGTTTTGCTTCGGCTTATGCGACGGAGATTGTTCTACCTAAAAAGGCAGCTGAGATTGCTGAAAAGCGTAAAAAAGGTTAAGAATCATAATAGGAAAATCCGATGGTGTCTTCATCGGATTTTTTGATGGTGTCACGATTTTTTAGCTCTTCGTTTTGATTTTTATAGACAATCAAACTTTTCTGCTGATTTTCATGAAGAGCCTGCGCTTTTATGGTAAAATAGTAACAGAATAAAAGAGGAGAGAAAAAATGAAACGTAGTATGTATGCTGGTCGTGTTCGTGAGGAACACATCGGACAAGAAATGACCTTGAAAGGATGGGTTGCCCGTCGTCGTGACCTTGGTGGTTTGATCTTTATCGACCTTCGTGACCGTGAAGGAATCATGCAGTTGGTTATCAACCCTGAAAAAGTATCTGCAGAGGTCATGGCAACAGCTGAAAGCCTTCGTAGCGAATTTGTTATCGAGGTGACTGGACAAGTCGCTGCGCGTGAGCAAGCCAATGATAAATTGCCAACTGGTGCAGTTGAGTTAAACGTGACAGCTTTGACAGTGCTTAATACAGCTAAAACAACCCCATTTGAGATTAAGGATGGCATTGAGGCCAATGATGATACGCGTCTACGTTACCGTTACCTTGACCTTCGTCGTCCAGAGATGTTGGAAAATCTCAAACTTCGTGCTAAGGTGACCCACTCTATCCGCAACTACTTGGACGAGTTGGAGTTTATTGATGTGGAAACCCCCTTCCTTTCTAAGTCAACGCCAGAAGGGGCACGTGACTATTTGGTGCCATCCCGTGTCAATAAAGGTCATTTCTACGCTCTTCCTCAAAGTCCACAGATTACCAAACAATTGTTGATGAATGCTGGATTTGACCGTTACTACCAAATCGTCAAATGTTTCCGTGACGAGGACTTGCGTGGTGACCGCCAGCCTGAGTTTACTCAGGTCGACTTGGAAACGTCTTTCCTTACTGAGCAAGAGATCCAAGATATCACAGAAGGCTTGATTGCGCGCGTGATGAAAGAAACCAAAGGCATCGACGTGACGCTTCCATTCCCCCGTATGAAGTACGATGACGCGATGGCCCTTTATGGTTCTGACAAGCCGGATACCCGTTTTGACATGTTGCTTCAGGACTTGACAGAAGTGGTTAAAGGTGTTGATTTCAAAGTCTTCTCAGAAGCGCCTGCCGTTAAAGCCATTGTGATTAAAGGCGCTGCGGACAACTATTCACGTAAAGATATCGATAAGATGACAGAAGTAGCCAAGCAGTATGGGGCTAAGGGTCTGGCTTGGGTCAAGGTTGTTAACGGTGAATTGAACGGACCAGTTGCTAAGTTCTTGACGGGCATCCAAGGTGATTTGACTAGCGCACTTGATCTTGAAGACAAGGACTTGATTCTCTTTGTAGCAGATACGCTTGAGGTGGCCAATGCAACACTAGGTGCCCTTCGTGGACGTATCGCCAAAGAGCTTGACTTGATTGATAACGATAAATTTAATTTCCTTTGGGTGGTTGATTGGCCAATGTTTGAATGGTCTGAAGAAGAAGGTCGCTACATGAGCGCCCACCATCCATTCACCCTTCCACAGGAAGAAACAGCTCACGAATTAGAAGGTGATTTGGCTAAGGTTCGTGCCATTGCTTACGATATCGTCTTGAACGGTTATGAGCTTGGTGGTGGTAGTCTTCGTATCAACCAAAAAGATCTTCAAGAACGCATGTTCAAGGCTCTTGGTTTCTCATCTGAAGAAGCAAATGACCAGTTTGGTTTCCTTCTTGAAGCCATGGACTATGGTTTCCCACCACACGGTGGCTTGGCTATCGGCCTTGACCGATTTGTCATGCTCTTAGCAGGAGAAGAAAATATCCGTGAAGTCATTGCCTTTCCTAAGAACAACAAGGCAACTGACCCAATGACACAAGCTCCTTCAACAGTAGCTCTCAAACAACTAGAGGAACTCAGCTTACAAGTAGAAGAAGATGAAACAAGCA
>CAUSRF010000078.1:0-5462 GCA_963534275.1 uncultured Streptococcus sp. | reverse complement strand
CTTCCATGAGTTTATCAACTGCCACATCTGGAAACTGAGCCTTGATTTCCCGGAGGATTACATCATCATGCTGGTCCAGATAGTCTACTAAATTTATAAAAAATGGTTGTCGAGTTAAACGAGAGGGATTAAAAATCTGAATCATGAAGATTCCTTTCTTTACATTCTAAAAGAGGAGATGCCGCCAACTGACTAGGATTGGTCCCCGGCTGGTTTAGAGGCACAGGAAGTTCGAGTTTCCTATAATATTCTCTCCAAAAATCACTAATCTCCTGCTCCCCATCTCCAAATTTCATCGGAACGCTTTCAAAAATAGGTAGGATTTCAGCGATATACTGGGAGCAGTAAAAGCCAGATCCATCTGGATAAAAAGAGGTATTATAGGGTGCACCTAAATGTTTGCTAGCTCTTTCCTTTACCGAGTCAGCTTCCAGCTCTGGATAAACATAAAGGTCATAGAGATGAGTCGGTTCAAAAAATTCTGCTGGGTCTTGACAAACGACACCTGCTTGCCCACTAGCATGATAGATCAAACCGTCCAAAAAGATAGCAACATGACTATAGTTCCCAGTCGAAGCTTGGATAGCCTGCCCCATATCTGAAAGATCCTTCACAAAAATCAAATCGCCATTTTCTAACATCTTTCTCTCCTAGAAAAAAAGGAGCCGAAACCCCTTTAGCTATAAGGAAACTAACGTCTCCTCATTTCAATTATCACTCAGACTATTAGGCATTAAAGCTTTCTGTCAACTGAGGCACTACTTGTTTCTTACGTGAAACTGCACCTGGAAGGAAAGCATGGTTGTTTTCAAGTTTGAAGTTAAAGGCTGCTTCAACCTTGTCCATGTTTGATCCAAGAGCAAGGATTTCTGAGTTTGAGTTGACGATATCTGTAATCATCAAGACAAAGTCAGAGTAGCCATTTGCGTCATTAGCTGCTTGCATTGCAGCTTCAATTTCTGCTTGACGTTCCAAGACTTCAGCAATATCAACTGTGTTTACTTGGGCAACACGGACCTTATTTCCGTTGAGTTCAAAAGTCTTAGCATCGATGTCAATCAATTCTTCAGCAGATTTGCTAGCCAAGTTGGTACCAGCCTTGAGCATAGCAAGACCATACTCTTCCAAGTTCACGCCTGCCAAGTCAGCTAATTCAGGAGCAATAACTTTATCAGATGGGTGAGTTGTTGGTGATTTCAAAAGAAGGGTATCTGAAATCAAACCTGAAAGCATCAAACCTGCAATTTCTTTAGGAACTGCTACACCGTGTTCTTTGAACATGCGGTAAACGATAGAAGACGCAGATCCAACTGGTTCCAAGCGCATGTAAAGCGGACTTGCAGTTTCAAAGTTAGCTACACGGTGGTGGTCTACAACACCATAAACTTCTACTTCAGCGATATCTGAAACAGATTGTTGGAATTCATTGTGGTCCGTTAAGATAACTTGCTCTGCACCTTCTGCTTTAGCTGATGTGATGACACGCGGTGCTTCTACACCAAAATAGTTCAAAACAAAGGCCGTTTCTTCGTTTGGTGTTCCAAGTGCCACTGCTTCTGTGTCCAATCCATAAGCCTCTTTTGCAAGATAAGCAAAGGCTACAGATGACCCGATGGCATCTGAATCTGGATTTTGGTGACCAAATACTAGAATCTTAGACATGATAATACCTCTTTAAATTTATTCATCTTATTTTAGCACTTTTTTTCTCTTTTGACAAAAGTAAGAGGAGTCAAAGGACTCCTCATTAGACATCAATATCGTTAACTAGATTTTTCTCTTGATTTTCGGATAGAAATCGCTCTTTCTGTGGCCTTTTCTTACGTTTGAGGAGAGCCTCTGCAGACATGGCTTCTTCCTTGCTAGCAAAAGCCTCTACATAGATAAGTTTGACTGGTAATCGAGCGCGGGTATACTTGGCTCCCTTACCACTATTATGAACAGCAAGGCGTTTCTTAACATCTGTCGTGTAACCAGTATAGTAAGAACCGTCACGGCACTCCACCACATACATATATGCCTTATGATCCATAGTAAATCTCTTGAATTTCTGGCGTATAGGAGCCATCGTCATTGTGAACAATGAGTGGTGGCAAGACCTTGAAGCCACTCGTCGATCCATCCTTGATAGCTTCGATTAAGAGCATATTTGCCTCCTTCTCTCGTTTAGGATAGACAAATTGCAGGCGCTTAGGTGCCAAATTGTGACGTTGAAGCATGTCTAGAATATCCAAAAGTCGATCTGGACGATGAACCATAGCCAAACGGCCATTAGACTTGAGAATACTCTGAGCACTTCGACAGATTTCCTCTAGATTAGTTGTAATTTCATGTCTAGCTAAGAGGTAGTGTTCACTCTCGTTCAGATTGGAATGCGGGTCCACCTTGAAATAAGGCGGATTGCACAAGATCATATCCACCTTACTTCCCTTAATGTGTGCAGGCATATTTTTCAAATCATCGCAGATAACCTGCATCTGCTCTTCCAAACCATTCAATTGAACTGAACGCTCAGCCATATCCGCCAAGCGCTCCTGAATCTCCACAAAGAGAATTTTGGCCTTGGTACGACTACTTGCAAAAAGTCCAACTGCACCATTTCCAGCACAAAAGTCCACTATTAAGCCATTTTTAGGAAAGCGAGGAAAGCGTGATAAGAGAACACTATCCACCGAATAGCTAAACACCTCTCTATTTTGGATGATCTTGATATCTGTCGAAAAGAGCTGATTGATTCGCTCTCCTGGTTTTAATAATTGTTCTTCCATATATTGATTTTAAAATACGAAATCTAATAGACTAGTTTTTCTCTTTCAGATTGTTGAGGGCTTCCCTTGTCCATATTGGCATCATTCGGCCAAGAGGTGCAAAACCGTGCTTGATACGGTCATTTGAAAAACGTCTCCGTCTTGGCAGTTGGTGTTTTTCTTCCTCCAGCGTGCGAATAGATAGACTGGCTTTACCTGAAAATTCGTCTAAATCAACAACCTGAACTTGCACTTCTTCACCAATTTTCAAAACTTCATAGATATTTTTGATAAATCCTGTTCGAATCTCTGAAATATGGATCAACCCAATCACCCCTGTCTCTAATTCGACAAAGGCGCCATAGGGCTGGATTCCTGTAATACGCCCCTTTAGCTTATCACCAATTTTCATATTAGTCCTCAATTTCAATCGTTTCAATTACTACATCTTCAACTGGCTTGTCCATAGCACCAGTTTCAACAGCTGCAATGGCATCCAAGACTGCAAAAGATTCTGCATCGACCAATTGCCCAAAAACAGTGTGACGACGGTCAAGGTGAGGAGTTCCGCCTTGCTCTGCATAAATCTCAGCGATTGGTTCTGGCCAACCACCACGCGCAATCTCTTTCTTAGAGTATGGCAAGTGTTGGTTTTGCACGATAAAGAACTGACTGCCATTGGTATTTGGTCCAGCATTGGCCATAGACAGAGCCCCACGAACATTATAAAGTTCTTCAGAAAATTCATCTTCAAAAGCATCTCCATAGATAGATTCTCCTCCCATACCAGTACCAGTTGGGTCTCCACCTTGGATCATAAAGTCCTTGATGATGCGGTGGAAAATCACACCATCATAGTAACCATCTTTTGAAAGAGCGATAAAGTTAGCTACTGTTTTAGGAGCATGTTCAGGGAAGAGCTTGATACGCAGGTCTCCGTGATTTGTCTTAATGGTCGCTAGCGGACCTTCTACTGTTTCAATGTCTACTTGTGGGAAATACAATTCTTTTTCTACTAAACCAAACTTAGTTAAGGCATCAAAAACACCATCTTCTTCTACTGTTTTTGTAGTATAATCTGCTTTTTCTTTGATTTTTTCATGGGAAACTCCCATGGCAATACTAATTCCTGCATAATCAAAGAGTTCCAAGTCATTGAGACCGTCTCCAAAAACCATGACATTTTCTGGTTTCAAGCCTAGATGCTCCACAACCTTAGCTACACCACTTGCTTTTGATCCTGAAATGGGCACGATATCAGATGAATGTTCATGCCAACGCACCATGCGAAGTTTATCCGACAAGGAATCTGGCAAGTGCAAGTCATCCCCTTTATCTTCAAAGGTCCACATCTGGTAAATATCTGCTTTTTCATGGAAGTCAGGATCCACATCCAAGTTCGGGTAAATCGGATCAATAGCCTCACTGATCATTTCTGTCCGAGTGGAGAGTTTAGCAGCATGACTGCCAACCAAACCATATTCAATCCCCTCTTGCTTGGCCCAAGAGATATACTCCTCAACATCTGACTTCTCAATCCGATTTTGATAAATAATATTTCCTTTTTTATCTTCTATATAGGCACCATTCAAGGTTACAAAAAAGTCCGGCTTGAGATCACGAATCTCTGGAACGACACCGAAAATGCCACGTCCAGAAGCAATTCCTGTCAAAATCCCTTTTTCACGCAACTGCTTAAAGACAGTAGGAATTGTATCCGGAATAAAACCTGTCTTTGACGCACGCAGGGTATCATCGATATCAAAAAAGACGATTTTAATCTTCTTTGCCTTGTATTTTAATTTTGCATCCATCTCTCTACCTCTTTCAATCTAACTCTTTCCATTATACCATAAAGTAGAGAAATCCCACATCTCCAAAAAATTCGCTATCTCTTATTCTAATTCCTTGGATAAGTACAGAACTAAATCATCATTATTTTGAATAGTGGCATTCATTTCCAAAGGTTGGTTTCGATACCAAACGCCTGAACCATCTGGAATATAGCCTCTCTTGATGTACAATCTCTGGGCAGCTCCATAGCCTGAGTGCAAACCTACACCTAACGTCACTTTGTCCGAAAAAAGCTTTACTCGTTTTTCTGCTTCTTCTATCAAGAGATTGCCAATACCTTGGTTTTGAAAGGCTTCAAAGACATTGAAATCTGACAGTTCTGGAGCCATTCCAGCAAAGGGTCCCTGCTTAGCATCAGGTAAAATAGTAATGTAGCCCGCTACTACACCAGTAAGGTCAGCAATTAACACTTCCCTCTCTCCACTTTCCTGCTCCTTAAAGTATCGAGTTAAAATCTCCTCTCTACTTGGCCAACCTTGGCTAGTAAATCCTCGAGAGAGATCTTTAATGTCAGATTCTTGCATTTTTCTAATTGAACACGTCGTCTTCATAAGCTACTCCTTTAAAACTTTCTCCTACCATTATAGCACGATAATAAAAATAAAAAGAAATAACCTAGTAAGAAAAAAGCATCTTACTAGGTCAAAAGTAGCTCTGTCCAACAGAACCCCGTAAAAGTCTGAAAAAGAGGTTCAACCGAATCTGAAAAAAGACCCGGGTGGATCAGAAAAAGAGGTCCCTCGGACCTGACTCGCCTTCTCATTTCAAAGCTCGTGAAAAAAAGACCCGTTGGGGTCTTTTTTTTCTTTAATCTTCGTTTACGAAAGGCATCAAAGCCATTACGCGAGCGCGTTTGATAGC
>CAUSRF010000077.1:0-5494 GCA_963534275.1 uncultured Streptococcus sp. | reverse complement strand
GCGTTCTAAAAGTGCCAGATAGTGAGACGGTCAGCCAACGTGTCTGTGAAGATGGTCCTGTTTTCCGTACAGGAACAGTTGTATTATAAGGAGAAAGTCATGACTACAAATCGCTTACAAATTTCTCTACCGGGCTTGGAATTGAAAAATCCCATCATACCAGCATCAGGCTGTTTTGGTTTTGGACAAGAGTATGCCAAGTACTATGATTTAGACCTTTTAGGTTCTATTATGATCAAGGCGACAACCCTTGAACCCCGTTTTGGCAATCCTACTCCGAGAGTAGCTGAGACACCTGCTGGTATGCTCAATGCAATCGGTTTACAAAATCCTGGTTTAGAAGCTGTTTTGGCTGAAAAACTTCCTTGGTTGGAAAGAGAATACCCAAATCTTCCTATCATCGCCAATGTTGCAGGATTTTCAAAACAAGAGTATGCAGCTGTTTCTCATGGTATTTCTAAGGCGGCTAATGTCAAAGCTATAGAGCTCAATATCTCCTGTCCTAATGTGGATCACGGCAATCACGGACTCTTGATTGGGCAAGATCCTGACTTGGCTTATGAAGTGGTAAAAGCGGCTGTGGAAGCCTCTGATGTGCCAGTTTATGTTAAGTTAACCCCTAGTGTAACGGATGTTGTCACTATTGCTAAAGCCGCAGAAGATGCAGGGGCAAGTGGCTTAACCATGATCAATACCCTTGTCGGTATGCGCTTTGACCTCAAAACTAGAAAACCAATCCTAGCAAATGGAACAGGTGGGATGTCAGGTCCAGCAGTCTTTCCAGTAGCCCTCAAACTCATCCGCCAAGTCGCCCAAACAACAGACCTGCCTATCATTGGAATGGGAGGAGTGGATTCGGCAGAAGCTGCCCTAGAAATGTATCTGGCTGGTGCCTCTGCCATCGGAGTTGGAACAGCCAACTTTACCAATCCATATGCCTGTCCTGATATCATCGAAAATATGCCAAAAGTCATGGACAAATATGGCATTAGCAGTTTAGAAGAACTTCGTCGAGAAGTCAAAGCCAGTCTGATATAAGTTAGACCTTCCTTATCGTCAACAAGACATAGAATCTTCATCAATTTGTAATATTTCCGTCTGTTAACTATGTTACAATAGGTTTTATAAAATGGTAATAGTGTAGATCGTTTTCTACTGAGGAGAATAAAATGAAGAAGATACTACTTGCAAGTACTGTCGTTCTTTCTATGGTAGGATTTGCAAAGACATCTGTATATGCTGAAGAATCTCAGGTTACGAAAAAAACTCAGACTACAGATGTGGTCGAGAAAAAAGAGGAAGCTGCTCCCAAGAAAGAAGTTCCTAAAGTCGAGACGAAGAAAGAGCCGGTTGTAAAAGAGGAAAATTCTTCTAAAGATGACTCATCCAAAAAGAAAAAAAATGAGGACGTTATCAAGGAAGGTTGGAGAAAAGAGCAAGGAAACTGGCATTTTTATGAAAATAACCAGCCCGTCGTAAACTGGACAAAAATTGGTGGTGTCTGGTATTACTTTGATAAAAACGGTATTATGCTCAGTAATACTATAGTTGATGGTTACCTTATCAAAGGTAACGGTGCTATGGCAGAAAACGCTTGGGTAAAAATATCTGACAAGTGGTACTATGCTACAGCTTCAGGCAAGATTTCTCGCGACAAATGGGAAAAGATTGAAGGTGTCTGGTATTACTTTGATAAAAACGGTATTATGTTCAGTAATACTATAGTTGATGGTTACCTTATCAAAGGTAACGGTGCCATGGCAGAAAATGCTTGGATAAAAATATCTGACAAGTGGTACTATGCTACAGCTTCAGGCAAGATTTCTCGCAACAAATGGGAAAAGATTGAGGGCGTCTGGTATTACTTTGATAAAGATGGTGTCATGCTTAGTCGCACCATCTATAATGACTATCTCTTCCAAGGTAGTGGTGCCATGGCAGAAAACGATTGGGTGAAAATATCCGACAAGTGGTACTATGCTACAGCTTCAGGAAAGATTTCTCGCGACAAATGGGAGAAAATCAAAGGGACATGGTACTACTTCAATAGCGATGGTGTGATGGCAAGTAGCCAGTGGAAAAGTGACTACTATCTGAAAGATAGTGGCGCTATGGCGGAAAAAGAGTGGATTTTTGATAAATCCTACAATAGCTGGTTCTACTTGAAGTCAGGTGGAGCCTACGCTTCCCGTGAATGGATTGGTTCATACTACCTTAAATCTGGTGGTTATATGGCCAAAAATGAATGGATTTTTGACAAAGATTACGATGCTTGGTACTATCTAAAAGATGATGGTCGATATGTAACAGGTACTTTCACGATCAAAGGTAAAGAGTATTCCTTCCAGAATAATGGGAAATGGATCTCAGAGGCAAAATATTACAAAGTGAAGCCAATTACTGCTTATGTCTATAGCGCTTCTGGTGAACGATTGAGTTATGTATCGCAAGGAACCATAGTTTCACTTGGGGATGCTCAATCTAAAAAAGATAGTCAAATACCAGTCAATATTTCTGGTTTATCCGGCTTCATGAATAAAAGTGATTTAGTAGCTATTGATAAAGAAAGTGAGTTTGTCCCTCACTATACAAGCGATGGCAAGTATTTTTACCATGAGTTGTCACCTTATGTGAGTCTCCGTGTTGCTCCACATAGCTCGGCTATGACCATTGGTAAGAAATATTATTCAACTGATGGGCTTCATTTTGATAGCTTTACCATTGAAAATCCTTTCCTCTTTAGAGATTTGACTAAACCAAGTAATTACAGTGCAGCTGAATTGGATAAAGTTTATTCTTTGATGAATATTCGGGATAGTCGCCTCGCTGGTAAGGGAGCTATTTTTAAGGAAGCTGAGGAACGATATGGTGTGAATGCTCTTTACTTAATGGCCCATAGTGCACTTGAGAGTGCTTGGGGACGGAGCCAGATAGCTAAGGATAAGAATAATTTCTTTGGAATTGCAGCTTATGATTCGAGCCCGTATACCTCAGCCAAGAAATTTGATGATGTGGATAAGGGGATCCTCGGCGCGGCTAAGTGGATTCGTGAGAACTACATTGACCGTGGAAGAGATCACTTGGGGAACAAGGCGACAGGAATGAATGTTCTCTATGCTTCTGACCCATATTGGGGTGAAAAAATAGCTAGTATCATGATGACCATCAATAGTAAACTTGGTGGAAGAGACTAACTAAATGGTTCTATGTGGTAATATATTTCCCCAAAACAATTAGGCATTATACTAAAAGTAAGGATTGAGTTCTGTATTGTACAGGGCTCAGTTTTTTAGTTATGCGACTATTAATCCGTATAGCTTTGTAAGGTGCGAGATAAATTTATAAGAAAACATTCGTGTGGTATAATAGAGAGGAAAAGGGGTTAAAACTACAGTGGGTAGATGTCATTCAATTCGAGATTTTAAGAGCTTGTATCTTTTGATTATGGAGTGTTTGAGTTAGGGAGGGAGTGGAAATGAAAGAAAAAACGTTATAAAGGACTGGTTCATCTAGGAGAGTTTAAGAACAAATTGGTTTACTATGACTTAAAAGGAAGGAAACTGTTTTTTTCGATTCCAGAAAGAACTTCTAAGAGTCAACAGTACTTTATTCTTTCCCTGATATTACTAGTTCTTCCATTTATTAGATTCTTGAATGGTCTGACAATCTTTAGTATAGCTGAGCACAAGTATCTTTATTTGATTCTATTCTCTTGTCTTTTCTTACTTATCGGTAAATTGCTGGATATCTATTTTAAAAAAGATTTGGAGTTGTATCCTGCTTTATTTTCAGATTTGGAGTACATAGAATTCCTAGAAGTAGTAAAGAAAAGTGGAGCTGTTGTTACTTCTGTACTTCGTGCTAGCTTTATTAGTTTATTAGTATCCTTGATTGCCTACCTAATATATCCTAGTTTTTTGCCATTATTTTTCCACTCGATGCTTTTGTTTATTCTCTATTTGTGTATAGCCAATAATTTGCACAGGAGAAAGAAGGTAATGGAGAGTTTGATAAGAAATGTGCGCACCAACTAAATCTTTTTTGGTCTATGATAATTCTGCAATGTTAAATAAAGGAAGCAAATTTATACGACAATAGAAATTCAGCAATACAAAAATTGTACGGTATTAAAAAACAATAATGATTATGAGATTCTGTGGAGTAGAGGGAAAGAAGTGCTTAACTTTCCCATTAGCCAAAAATTAGCAGAACGTGTTTCAAAATCAGAAAAAGATTCTTTAGAAGTAATGTTTTATTGTGAACATCATCGTTGGCCTAAGGCAGATGAGTTAGAAGATTATAATCAATCGGATACGATTGTACATAGAGGCGATGGATTTATTGTATATGAGACAGATGGTTATTACGAAATTAGTTTCTTTAAAGAAGTTGGAGGAGTCATGGGGCCAGAAGTTCGCTATCCTATTTCTAAAGAACTGATGGATAAAGCATTTGAATCTTCTAGGGGAGCATACGAAGTCATGGCTTATGCTGAAACAGGGCACTGGCCTTTATAGTAAAGTGGATGACATCATAAGAACAGCCCAAAAATAGGGAATAACTAATCAGTAGACATTTGGTAGATAGAAAAGGAGATGAGAATGAAAACAATTTATTTAAGCAAAAAAGATATGTTGGAAATCTGTCAAGATGGTGACAAGTATTTCTTGCGTTATCCAACTTTTAATATTACCTGCCCAGAAGTGATTAGAGAAATCCCCAAAGAAGCTGCAGATAGTTACATGTCGGGAGAACATACTGGCAAGGAGTTGATGAATTATGCGCAATATGGTTTTTGGAAATCAAAAAAACAGTATACACAAGATGAGTCGAATAAAATTTTTATACAAAATAATCCTGACTTAATTTTCAATGATTTATCTTATAACCAAAAAATATTTTCTCCTGAAGAATTTACCCAAATCGTCACCAAAGCCATTGTTTCAGAACTGGAACCTAGCGAACTTGACGCAATTGGTATAGTTGATAGTCATTTAGAGCTTCTTCTGGTGGATCCAGTTGGCTGGGAGGAAGAGATAGAAGCAGTCCATTTGGAAATTCTGCAAGAAAAAATTAATAATTACATTCACTTCCTCGAAAGCAAGCAGTATGTGGAGCGATATGGCGATAGCTTTGACAAAAAAATCATTCATATCACCTTCCAGTATTCTCCATCTGACAATGGACTAGCCTTTCTTGCTGCGGTTCAGAAGGCATTACAGCATACAGATATGAGCCTGAAGGTAGAATTACCGGAGTACTAGAGAGAGCGAAAGACGCTCTCTTTTTTTGTGGTATAATGGGACAAAGACATTTTTCTTTTGTTATTCTATTGGCAATCATTCCAAAACAGATTCAAAAGATGGCGAATGGTCTAAATCAGATTAAAGGAAAAGTTAAGAGTATTTCGAACAGAAATATGGCAAATAAGGGGGAGAAAAATGAAGAAAGTACTAACAATATTCGGATCTGTCCTGTTGGTTGTTCTGCTTCT
>CAUSRF010000076.1:0-5581 GCA_963534275.1 uncultured Streptococcus sp. | reverse complement strand
TTATCATTAAAGCAATCATCCCCTAATACTAAGTATAGATTAAAATTATTTTTAGCTGAATAGTCATATAATTGCGAAATCAAATACTGTAAATACTCCTCCCTTCTTCTATAGTCACCAATTATCTCCCAACGTCTTACATGAATTTTTTGTACTGACATAAAGTTGAGAGAAGAAGTATCAGCATTGACTTCTGTATGGATTATCATAAAACTTTCTCCTATCCTAACTTATATATTTTCCTACTAGCTTAGCAAAAAAAGCTCATCAAAGCAAAAGTTTTTCTTGATTTTTGAAGCGGTTTCATATAAAATAAAACCATCACATTTTTGATTTATGAAATGGAATGTGACAACTAAAATAATCCCGTCAATTGAAAGGTAAGTTATCTCTATGTTAATTGGAATTCCAAAAGAAATTAAAAATAATGAAAACCGCGTTGCCTTGACACCTGCTGGTGTCTATAGCCTAGTTGGTCGTGGTCATCGTGTCCTCATCGAAACAAATGCTGGTCTCGGTTCAGGATTTACTGATGCAGACTATCAAAAGCAAGGTGCTGAGATTGTCGCTACTGCTAGTGAAGCTTGGGCAGCAGAGTTAGTCGTGAAAGTAAAAGAGCCATTAGCTTCTGAATATGCTTACTTGCGCGACGATCTTCTCCTCTTCACCTACTTGCACATGGCCGCTGCGCCAGAATTAGCAGGTGCCATGCTAGCAGCCAAAACAACAGGAATTGCCTATGAAACTGTTCGTGATAATCAAGGACATCTGCCACTCCTCGTTCCTATGAGTGAGGTTGCAGGTCGTATGGCGGTGCAAATCGGAGCTCACTTCCTTACTAAGCAAGCTGGTGGCTCTGGTGTTCTACTTGGTGGTGTACCAGGTGTTCCAAAAGGAAAAGTAACCATCATCGGTGGCGGTGTCGTCGGTACACATGCTGCCCGTATCGCCCTTGGACTTGGTGCTCAAGTAACTATTTTAGATATTAGTGCTAAACGTCTTTCAGTCCTAGAAGATGTTTTCGGAAACCAAATCCAAACTCTTATGTCCAATTCATTCAATATCGAAGCAAGCGTGAAGGATGCTGATGTGGTAATTGGAGCGGTCCTCATCCCTGGTGCCAAGGCACCAAAACTGGTAACAGATGAGATGGTCAAACAAATGCGTCCAGGATCTGTCATCGTTGACGTTGCCGTTGACCAAGGCGGTGTTATCGCAACAGCAGATCGTGTGACAACGCACGATGAACCCGTCTATGAAAAACACGGTGTACTCCACTATGCTGTTGCCAACATCCCTGGCGCCGTAGCCCGTACTTCTACCATCGCCCTGACCAATGTCACTCTTCCTTATATCGAAGCTTTGTCTGACAAAGGATTCGCACAAGCAATCTCTGAAGACGAGGGCTTACGTCAAGGAGTTACAACTTATCAAGGTTACTTGACCAGTCTTCCAGTTGCCCAAGGGCTAGATAAGGACCACACTTCGATTGATGAACTTGTCTAAAGACATTAACTAGTTAACATAAATACAAGAAAGAGCAGTCTCATCTCAACTGCTCTTTTTCTTGATTTTCTGGTATCGAAAAATATCCACAAAAACCATATATTCTCTCAATTTTTCAATACCAACAAGAATGTTCCCAGAATGTAAAACCAACGATTATTAAAAATTCCTATTCTTTAACCAAACTCCTCATGTTAAGTTGGAAAGTGGAGAAGATTACGATTTATCATACTGTTTCTTATAACTAGACTAAAAACAACAAATTTTCTATCCTATACTATCTATAAACTAAAAGTCGCAAGCGAGACAGCGCTAGACTGAATTATCCTGCTCCAAAATGTCCCCACAGTATTGACTACTTGGTTAAATAGGTCTTCCTAAATTCACTCAACGACCGACAAAGATGCCCATACGACTGCTATCGAGAAAAGTTTTACCTGTCACCGGTTCCAACTGCATTCTTAACCAACATGGATCTAAAGCTCTGTTTTAACTGCCGTTTGCATATCTTGGGAGGAGGAACGGACTATGGAGTGACGAATGTAACCAATCTTTTCCTATGATATTCCAAACAGAGAAAGACCAAGTGAAGGGCATTAAAATGGAACATGTTTAGTCCCTACAATAAAATCCCTATCCAAGATAATTAAGCAAAATGTTTTTATTTTTTGTATTTTTGACAACTTTAAAGTTAGAATAGTCACTGGATATCAAAAAGAAGAGAACCAGTACGGCTCTCTTCAGAGTATGATTTCTTATTTACCAACAATAGTTGGCCGGGACTCATTTTTTCTTACAATTTACCTGCTACTGCATCCAGCAATTCCTGAATCTTAGCTTGGTTGCTTCCTCCTGCCATGGCCATGTCTGGTTTTCCACCACCACGTCCATCAACGATTGGAGCCAATTCTTTAACCAAATTACCTGCGTGGATATCTTTGCTCTTACTTGCTACAAGAACATTTACCTTGTCACCGATAGCTGCAACTAGGACTAGCACGTCAGAGTAGTCTTTTTGTTTCCAGTTATCTGCAAAGGTACGAAGGGCACCTGCATCTGATACAGATACTTGGCTCGCAATGTAACGGTATCCGTTGACTTCCTTCACATCCTTGAAGACATCACCTGCGGCCGCAGCTGCTGCTTTTTCCTTCAATTCTGCATTTTCTTTTTGCAATTGACGGAGTTGCTCTTGAAGGCCTTCTACTTTATGAGGTACTTCCTTGAGTTGAGGTGCTTTCAAAGTCGCTGCGACTGCTTTCAGAGCGTCTTCTTGCTCACGGTAGGCTTCAAATGCTTCCTTACCAGTCACGGCCAAGATACGGCGAGTTCCTGATCCGATCCCTTCTTCTTTGACAATCTTGAAGAGGCCAATCTCAGAAGTGTTGCCAACGTGGGTACCACCACAGAGTTCAACAGAGTAATCGCCAATCGTCACAACACGAACTTCCTTACCATACTTCTCGCCAAAAAGGGCCATGGCTCCCATTTCTTTAGCTGTCTCAATATCAGTCTCAACAGTTTCCACTGCGATTGCTTCCCAGATTTTATCATTGACTTGTTGTTCAATGGCACGGAGTTCCTCTGCTGTCACCGCTTGGAAGTGCGTAAAGTCAAAGCGAAGGAATTCGACTTCGTTAAGTGAACCTGCTTGCGTTGCGTGGCTTCCAAGGATATTGTGAAGCGCTGCGTGGAGCAAGTGAGTTGCCGTGTGGTTTTTCATGACACGAAGACGACGATTGGTGTCGATGCTAAGTGTGTATTCTTGGTTCAAAGCAAGCGGAGCATGGACTTCAACTGTATGTAGCGGTTGGCCATTTGGCGCTTTTTGAACATCTGTCACCGTAGCCACGATGTTTCCAGCAGCGTCCAAGATTTTACCATGGTCTGCAACCTGTCCACCCATTTCAGCGTAGAACGGAGTCTCAGCAAAGATGAGAGAGGCAGTTCCTTCAGAGACAGTTTCTACTTCTGCATTGTCCGCTACGATGGCCACCAATTTAGAAGACAATTGTGATGCTTCATAGTTAAAGACGCTCTCAACAGTGATGTTTTGAAGGGTTTCATTCTGCATACCCATTGAACCACCTTTAACAGCTGACGCACGCGCACGTTCTTGCTGTTCTTTCATGGCTGCTTCAAAACCTTCACGGTCTACAGTCATACCAGCTTCTTCGGCGATTTCTTCTGTCAATTCCACTGGGAAACCGTAAGTGTCATAGAGTTTGAAGACATCTTTCCCCGCGATAACGCTTTGACCCTTTTCTTTCAAATCAGCTACAATGGTTTCTGCAAAGTGTTGACCTGAATGAAGGGTACGAGCAAAGGATTCTTCCTCGCTCTTCACGATTTTCTCGATAAAGTCACATTTTTCAAGCACTTCTGGGTAGTAGCTTTCCATGATTTTTCCAACAGTTGGAACGAGTTTGTAAAGGAAAGGCTCATTGATACCCAATTTTTGACCATGCATGGAAGCACGACGGAGAAGACGACGAAGGACATAACCACGACCTTCATTTCCTGGAAGGGCACCATCACCAATAGCAAATGAAAGAGAACGGATGTGGTCTGCGATGACCTTAAAGCTCATGTTATCGCCATCTTGGTCGTAAACCTTACCAGACAATTTCTCAACTTCACGGATGATCGGCATAAAGAGGTCTGTTTCAAAGTTTGTCTTAGCCCCTTGGATAACTGCCACCAAACGCTCCAAACCAGCGCCCGTATCAATGTTCTTGTGTGGCAATTCCTTGTATTCGCTACGAGGAACAGCAGGGTCTGCGTTAAATTGTGACAAGACGATGTTCCAAATTTCGATGTAACGGTCGTTTTCGATATCTTCTGCAAGAAGGCGAATACCGATATTTTCTGGGTCAAAAGCTTCACCACGGTCAAAGAAGATTTCTGTATCTGGTCCAGAAGGTCCCGCACCGATTTCCCAGAAGTTGTCCTCGATCGGAATCAAGTGACTTGGGTCCACTCCCACTTCAATCCAGCGGTTGTATGAATCTTTATCATCTGGATAGTAGGTCATGTAGAGTTTTTCAGCTGGAAAATCAAACCATTCTGGGCTTGTCAAGAGTTCATAAGCCCAAGTGATAGCTTCATCACGGAAGTAATCTCCGATAGAGAAGTTCCCCAACATTTCAAACATAGTGTGGTGACGCGCAGTCTTACCAACGTTTTCGATGTCATTGGTACGGATGGCTTTTTGCGCATTGGTAATACGTGGATTTTCAGGAATGATGGTTCCGTCAAAGTATTTCTTAAGGGTTGCTACCCCAGAGTTGATCCACAAAAGTGTTGGGTCGTTTACAGGAACCAAGCTAACTGATGGTTCTACAGAGTGGCCTTTGCTTGCCCAGAAATCCAGCCACATTTGGCGTACTTGTGCACTAGATAGTTGTTTCATATTGTCTCCTTATTTCACTTGTTTAATTTGATTGGCTTTCTAGCATCTCCACATAGTCAATCGTGACACAGAGGGAAATGACCAGATCTGCATAAGAGTCTTCATAGACGGTTACGGTGTAAGTTGAGGTCAAATGGAAAATTTCTTTCCTAATCTCGGCGACAAGTTGATCTCGGTCATCCAGCAATTTGAAATTCAAATCCCAGATATTGCCCTCGATACGAAGGCCTAAATCATCAAATTCATACCTATCTCGCCAGAAGGTCAACTTCTTACGAATGACGAAATTTGAACCGTCCCGTAACTGAATGTTAAAGCGAGGAAGCAAAGTGAAAAATTCTTTGCTGATTTCACTGACTTGCTCACCATAGGCGTCATAGATGGTAAAGGTCTTAGGAATTTGGAAGAAAGAGCCCTCAACCTGATAGTTCACTACTCCTCTATCATCCTTGATATCAAAGCGTTCGCCTCCAAGACGAAACTTTTGTTTCACGAGAAATGTCTTCATAAACACCTCCAAAAATCAAAAGACAAGCTCATATCACGAAGGGCGAAAAACCGCGGTACCACCTTCATTCAATGAACTTGTCATTCTCTTATTCTTATGCAATTGTGTGATTGAGTAGCATGATTTCCTAGCTTAGATGGCTCGCAGCACCGCCA
>CAUSRF010000075.1:0-5612 GCA_963534275.1 uncultured Streptococcus sp. | reverse complement strand
GGTGGGGCTTTTTGTTCGTCCTGTTACGGCCTTTTTGCTATAATGGAACTATGAACAACTTGATCAAATCAAAACTAGAGCTTTTGCCGACAAGCCCTGGTTGCTACATTCACAAAGATAAAAACGGCACCATTATTTATGTAGGAAAGGCTAAAAATCTGCGCAATCGTGTGCGATCCTACTTCCGTGGCAGTCACGATACCAAGACAGAGGCTCTGGTGTCTGAGATTGTGGATTTTGAATTTATCGTTACTGAGTCCAATATTGAGGCCCTTCTCCTAGAAATCAATCTGATCAAGGAAAACAAGCCTAAATTCAATATCATGCTCAAGGATGATAAGTCTTATCCTTTCATCAAAATCACCAATGAGCGCTATCCTCGTTTGATAATCACCCGTCAGGTCAAGAAGGATGGAGGACTTTACTTTGGTCCTTATCCAGATGTGGGAGCGGCCAATGAAATCAAGCGGTTGCTGGATCGAATTTTCCCTTTTCGGAAATGTACCAATCCGCCGTCTAAGGTCTGTTTTTATTACCATATCGGTCAATGTATGGCCCACACTATCTGTAAAAAAGATGAGGCCTATTTCAAGTCCATGGCTCAGGAGGTTTCTGACTTCTTAAAAGGACAGGATGACAAAATCATCGATGACCTCAAGAGTAAAATGGCAGTGGCAGCACAAAATATGGAGTTTGAACGCGCGGCGGAATACCGTGACCTGATTCAGGCCATTGGAACGCTTCGAACCAAGCAACGGGTCATGGCTAAGGATCTCCAAAATCGCGATGTCTTTGGCTACTATGTAGACAAGGGCTGGATGTGTGTGCAGGTTTTCTTTGTCCGTCAGGGTAAATTAATTGAACGTGATGTTAATCTATTCCCTTATTACAATGATCCAGATGAGGATTTTCTGACCTACGTAGGACAATTTTATCAAGAAAAATCCCACCTGGTTCCCAATGAAGTATTGATTCCGCAGGATATTGACCAAGAAGCGGTCAAGGCCTTGGTGGATACCAAGATTCTCAAACCTCAGCGTGGAGAGAAAAAACAGCTTGTCAATCTAGCCATCAAAAATGCCCGTGTTAGTCTGGAGCAGAAGTTCAATCTGCTAGAAAAATCTGTCGAAAAGACTCAAGGAGCTATTGAAAATCTAGGTCGTTTGCTCCAAATCCCGACTCCGGTTCGCATTGAGTCTTTTGACAACTCCAATATCATGGGAACTAGCCCTGTTTCGGCCATGGTGGTCTTTGTCAACGGAAAGCCCAGTAAGAAGGATTACCGTAAGTACAAAATCAAGACAGTCGTCGGGCCGGATGACTATGCCAGCATGAGAGAAGTTATTCGCAGACGCTATGGCCGTGTTCAACGTGAGGGCTTAACCCCGCCAGACTTGATTGTGATTGATGGGGGGCAAGGTCAAGTCAATATTGCTAAGCAGATCATCCAAGAAGAGCTGGGCTTGGATATTCCGATTGCAGGTCTGCAAAAGAATGACAAGCACCAAACCCATGAATTGCTCTTTGGAGATCCGCTTGAGGTGGTGGAGTTGTCTCGCAATTCTCAGGAATTTTTCCTCCTCCAACGCATTCAAGATGAGGTGCACCGTTTTGCCATTACTTTCCACCGTCAACTGCGCTCCAAAAACTCCTTTTCTTCACAACTGGATGGCATTGACGGTCTGGGACCTAAACGCAAGCAAAATCTCATGAAGCATTTCAAGTCTTTGACTAAAATCAAGGAAGCTAGTGTAGATGAGATTGTAGAAGTTGGAGTGCCAAGACTTGTCGCAGAGGCCGTGCAGAGGAAGTTGAACCCACAGGAAGAAGTGGAATTGGCTCAAGTGGCGGAACCAATAAAAGAATTAGAATAAGTAGCTAGATAGAAAGTAGAAGATATGATTAGGATTGAGATTGACAGAGATATACTCCTTTTTTTACGATTTGCTTACTTTGGGAATTCAAAAGATTTATTTTTAGCTGCAACTACTCGAGCCTATCTGGATTTTAATCGAACCTTGCGCTTTCATGGCATGCCAGATGAAGAGCGCTTGGAGATGAGAAAGCAGGCTTCAAAGTGTATCAAAGAAGCAATTTTAAATCTATTGGACCGGGACAAGTTATGTCAAACTGATTTTGATAGTTGGCATCATAGGACTTGTGACACTGTTATAGACTGCTATCGCTCAAATGGGATTCGATTCACTTATGGTCATGCTCAAAAGTGGATTAATATGACTTTCAAGTATCTCTATATGCTGGAGGCTGTATCCCTAGACTCCGTTTTTCCTTTTTTACACGTACCGATAGATAACATCGTGTTAAAGAGGGTTAAAAAACAGTTAAAAATCTCAATACCTTCTCAAGTGTGGAGTAGTTGGGGAGATTACGCCTTTTATCTTCAATATCAAGAACATTTGAGGCAAAGAATAGGCAAGGAAGCTCCTCTTCGTTGGGAGTTTCACAATTGGCTAGATGAAATAGAAAAAGGAAAACCATCATGAACCATAAAATAGCAATTTTATCAGATATTCATGGCAATGCGACGGCTTTAGAAGCAGTAATTGCGGATGCTAGAAAGCTGGAAGCGACAGAATATTGGCTTTTGGGAGACATTTTTCTTCCTGGCCCAGGTGCAGATGACTTGGTCAGTCTCCTAAAGGACCTTCCTATCACAGCAAGTGTTCGAGGCAATTGGGATGATTGTGTCCTTGAGGCCTTGGATGGCAAATACGGTTTGGAAGATCCACAAGAAATCCAGCTTATGCGAATGACCCAGTTTTTGATGGAGCGAATGGATCCTGCAACGATTGTCTGGCTACGAAGCTTGCCTTTGCTGGAAAAGAAAGAAGTTGAGGGGCTGCGCTTTTCTCTTTCTCATAATTTACCTGACAAAAATTATGGACGTGACTTGATGGTTGAGAATGATACAGATAAATTTAACCAACTCCTAGATGCGGAAACCGACGTGGCAGTCTATGGTCATGTTCACAAGCAGTTGCTTCGTTATGGCAGTCAAGGGCAACAAATCATCAATCCAGGGTCGATTGGTATGCCCTATTTTGATTGGGAGGCGTTAAAAAATCACCGTGCCCAGTATGCTGTGATAGAAGTTGAAGATGGGGAATTGGTCAATATCCTATTTCGTAAAGTCGCTTATGATTATGAGGCTGAGTTAGAATTAGCCAAGTCCAAGGAGCTTCCCTTTATCGAAATGTATGAAGAGCTACGTCGTGAAGATAACTATCAGGGGCACAATCTGGAACTTTTAGCTAGTTTAATTGAAAAGCATGATTATGTAGAGGATGTGAAAGATTTCTTAGAGGCTATAAAGTCAGAATATAAGGTGGACTAGTTTCTTTAAGCCACTGAAAATAGTTGGAACTGGATGAGGAGCTCCTTGATTTCAATGATGTGCTTCGTTCGGTTTCTTATCCTTGTTCCAGTTTGTTTCTATGAAAAATCTCTGCAAGCTCTTTCAAAATATGGTAGAATGGAAGCAGTAGAATTAGAAAAGGAAATCGATTATGAAATTTCTTGAATTAAATAAAAAACGTCATGCGACCGAGCATTTCACTGATAAGCCAGTTGATCCAAAAGATGTACGTACGGCTATCGAAATCGCAACCTTGGCACCAAGTGCCCACAACAGCCAGCCTTGGAAATTTGTGGTTGTTCGTGAGAAAAATGCTGAATTGGCAAAGTTGGCTTATGGTTCTAACTTTGAGCAGGTTTCGTCAGCGCCAGTGACCATTGCCTTGTTTACTGATACAGACCTTGCCAAACGTGCCCGCAAGATTGCCCGTGTTGGTGGTGCAAAGAATTTCTCAGAAGAGCAACTTCAATACTACATGAAAAATTTGCCTGCTGAATTCGCGCGTTACAATGAGCAGCAGGTCAGTGATTACTTAGCCCTCAATGCTGGTTTGGTTGTCATGAACTTGGTTCTCGCTCTTACAGACCAAGGAATCGGTTCTAACATTATCTTTGGATTTGACAAATCAAAAGTCAACGAAGTTTTGGAAATTGAAGACCGCTTCCGTCCAGAACTCTTGATTACAGTGGGTTACACAGATGAAAAATTGGAACCAAGCTACCGCTTGCCAGTAGATGAAATCATCGAGAAAAGATAGAAAGAAGAAAAAATGACAGCAATTGATTTTACAGCAGAAGTAGAAAAACGCAAAGAAGACCTCTTGGCTGACTTGTTTAGCCTTTTGGAAATCAACTCAGAACGTGACGACAGCAAGGCCGACGCTCAGCATCCATTTGGACCTGGGCCAGTAAAAGCCTTGGAGAAATTCCTTGAAATCGCAGACCGCGATGGCTACCCAACGACTAATGTCGACAACTATGCAGGACATTTTGAGTTTGGTGATGGAGAAGAAGTTCTCGGAATTTTTGCCCACATGGACGTAGTGCCTGCTGGTAGCGGTTGGGACACTGATCCATACACACCAACTATTAAAGATGGTCGCCTTTATGCGCGTGGTGCTTCAGATGACAAGGGTCCTACAACAGCTTGTTACTATGGTTTGAAAATCATCAAAGAATTGGGACTTCCAACTTCTAAGAAAGTTCGTTTCATCGTCGGAACAGACGAAGAATCAGGCTGGGCAGACATGGACTACTACTTTGAGCACGTAGGACTAGCAAAACCAGACTTCGGTTTCTCACCAGACGCTGAATTCCCTATCATCAACGGTGAAAAAGGAAACATCACTGAATACCTCCACTTTGCAGGTCAAAATACAGGTGCATCTCGTCTTCACAGCTTTACAGGTGGCTTGCGTGAAAACATGGTGCCTGAATCAGCAACAGCAGTCGTTTCAGGTGACCTGGCTGACTTGCAAGGGAAACTAGATGCCTTTGTTGCAGAGTACAAACTCAGAGGAGAACTCCAAGAAGAAGCTGGTCAATACAAGGTGACTATCATTGGTAAATCAGCCCACGGTGCTATGCCTGCTTCAGGTGTCAATGGTGCGACATATCTTGCCCTCTTCCTCAGCCAATTTGACTTTGCGGGGCCTGCAAAAGATTATCTGGACATCGCTGGTAAGATTCTCTTGAATGACCATGAAGGTAAAAACTTGAAAGTGGCTCATGTGGATGAAAAGATGGGTACCCTCTCTATGAATGCAGGTGTCTTCCGCTTTGACGAAGCAAGTGCTGATAATACTATTGCCCTCAACTTCCGTTATCCAAAAGGAACAAGCCCAGAACAAATCAAGTCAATCCTTGAAAACTTGCCAGTTGCTTCTGTTAGCTTGTCAGAACACGGTCACACCCCTCACTATGTGCCAATGGAAGATCCGCTTGTTCAAACCTTATTGAATGTCTATGAAAAACAAACTGGACTTCAAGGTCATGAGCAAGTCATCGGTGGTGGAACTTTTGGTCGTCTGCTAGAACGTGGTGTTGCCTACGGTGCTATGTTCCCAGACTCTATCGATACTATGCACCAAGCCAATGAATTTATCGCCTTGGACGATCTCTTCCGTGCAGCAGCCATCTACGCTGAAGCTATTTACGAATTGATTAAATAATGCTATAGAAATCTGAGATTTTATGCTTAGACTTCTTTTTGGAGGGAAAACAGATGTCTCAAATCG
>CAUSRF010000074.1:0-5705 GCA_963534275.1 uncultured Streptococcus sp. | reverse complement strand
AGTAACCCTTGATAAAATTGGCAATGGTATTGGAATGATTGACACTAGGAATAGAAGCTACTCCATAAGGCTTATTCAAAACCAAAAAGTGGTCATCCTCATACAAGATATCTAGAGGACGATCAATGGCTTCAAGTGTTTCAAAGCCTTTCTCTGCAGGGATGTCGATGGTCACCCTATCTCCAATATCTAAGAGATAAGTCGCATTCTGAGGTTGATCATTGACTAGGATAGCCCCACCTCGAAACTTTATCTTAGCCAACAGTCCTTTAGAAACCTCGTGTTTCTTGAGAAAGGTTTTGACCTTGACATGTTCATCTGCGATAAATTCGAACCTCATTCGTCCACCTCGCCGATGAAGGCATCTTTGACACGATTCCAGAAACTAGTGTGACTTGGAGTCGCTACGAAGTGAATCTTGTGATGGTCGATTTGGTACTCAATCCTTTCTATATTTCGGAAAGAATAGATACTATTGTCAACCGATAACGTGTGATAGTCATTACGAGTTGGTAAAAGCTCGATTTTATCTTTCTTCGGAACGATTATCGACGAACCAAGTGTTCGATAAACTCGGTTATTGAGACTCGCTATTTCTGTCAACTGCAAGGCCTCAATGGTAGGATGCAAGACAGCTCCCCCCAAGGATTTATTATAGGCAGTGCTTCCAGTCGGCGTTGAAACAGTCACACCATCTCCTCGAAATCGCTCGAACGGAACATGATTAATAATGATATCCGCAACCATGGTGCGATCCGATCGACGAATGCTGGCTTCGTTTAGTGCACGGAAGGTCTTAACTTCTCCGTTTTCAAGTGTCACCTTGACATTCAAGACTGGATAAGAAACCTTGGCACCAGTATCCAATTGGAGATTGCTAACCAACTGGTCCAACTCGAAGTCGCGATAATCCGTGTAAAAACCTAAGTGTCCAGTATGTACGCCTACAAATCGAACCTTATCTAACTGATTCTCATACTTATGAAAGGCAGACAAAAGCATCCCATCCCCGCCAATCGAAATGACGATGTCGGGATTTGTATCATTAATTATAAAATGCTGTTTTTTGAGTTTTTCTCTCAGTTTATGTAAAACCTTCTGACTCTGTGGCTTTCTATTAGCTATGAGATCAACTCGCTTACCTGTATTCTTCATCTGTATCGTCACTATTTCCTACACCGTCGTTTAGTTTTCTACTCAAAGGATCAAAGAGCGCCTGCGCTTCCTGAATGTCATCTCGAATCTTACCCATTTCTTCATCCAATTGATGGGAAATTCTAGCTGTAATCTCCAAGCGTTTCTTGATCTCCTCTGGAAAATCCCCCTGATACTTATAATTGAGCGAATGCTCAATGGTAGCCCAGAAATTCATAGCCAAGGTCCGGATTTGAATTTCAGCCAGAATCGTCTTAACACCACTGATGGTGTCAACTGTATACTCTACCACCACATGATAGGAGCGATAGCCCGAAGCCTTCCGATGGGTGATATAATCCCGTTCCTGAACGACTCTCATATCATGGCGTTCGCGTAAAATTGCAACAACCTCCTGAACATCATCTACAAATTGAACCATGACACGCAGCCCTGCGATATCTTGCAGGTCATTTTCCAGAGTTGCATAAGTAATTCCTCGACGAGCCATTTTTTCTTTGATACTTTCAATCGGCTTCACCCGTCCAGTAACAAACTCAATCGGAGAGTGCTTGTTTTGTTTACGATATTGTTTTCGAATTCCACGAAGCTTAATCTTCAATTCACCAACAGCTTGAATGTAAGGATCTAAAAATTCTTCCCATTCTATGGTCATATTTTCTCCCTTGTAATGTTTGATTGCCCTGTCGAAAATCTTTGATTTTTTCAGTACATTCGTATACAATAAATACATTGTCCATTATACCATAAATCGCTTTCAAAGATATAGAAAAGGTTGAAAAAATGAAACATTTAGAAATAGAATTGAAAACACTTCTGAAAAAAGAGGAATATGATCATCTAAAAAAACAGTTTTCCCATATCCAACCCGTCCTTCAGAAAAACTACTACATTGACACACCAGATTTCCAACTGCGTGAAAAGAAGGTTGCCATGCGCATTCGCACCTTTTCAGATTGGGCGGAGTTGACCTTGAAAGTTCCTCAAACTATTGGCAATATGGAATACAATCAAAAAATGACTCTTCCAGAAGCTGAACATTATTTAGAAAAACAGATCCTACCTCAAGGGATGGTTATGGAGAAACTTGCTGAGATTGGCATTGAAAGTCATGACTGGTTTGTTCTGGGTTGTCTTGCAACTATTCGTTACGAAATGGAAACGTCGATTGGTCTAATGGCACTAGATGAAAGTCACTACTTTGATCATACAGACTACGAACTGGAGCTAGAAGTCACTGATCACGAGGAAGGAAAACGAGATTTTCAGCAATTTTTAGATGAAAATCAGATAACTTATCAGAAAGCTCCTTCAAAATTAATTCGTTTTATTAAAAGCATGAAAAAATGCTGAAATAATCTCCATTTTTTGGTAAAATAATGAAGACAAAATATTTAGAGTTTACAGAGGACGGTCCACAATGTCAGATAGAAACAACATGAAACTTTTTGCACTTAATTCCAATCATGAAATTGCACAGAAAATCGCAGAAACGGTTGGGATACCTCTCGGAAAATTATCTTCTCGCCAATTTTCTGATGGTGAAATCCAGGTCAACATTGAAGAGAGTGTCCGTGGTTACGATGTCTACATCATCCAATCAACCAGCTACCCCGTTAGCAACCACTTGATGGAGTTGTTAATCATGGTTGATGCTTGTGTACGTGCAAGTGCTCATAGTATCAACGTTGTCCTTCCTTACTTTGGTTATGCTCGTCAGGATCGTATCGCTTCTTCTCGCGAACCCCTCACTGCAAAACTGGTTGCTAATATGCTCGTCAAAGCAGGTGTTAGCCGTGTTCTAACCCTTGACCTCCACGCTGTTCAGGTGCAAGGTTTCTTTGACATTCCAGTAGATAACCTCTATACAATTCCTCTCTTTGCTAAACACTACAGCGATAAAGGGTTGCTGGGATCAGATGTCGTTGTTGTTAGTCCAAAAAACTCTGGTGTCAAACGTGCCCGTAGCTTAGCTGAATACTTAGATGCACCAATCGCAATCATCGACTATGCTCAAGATGATTCAGAGCGTAGCCAAGGCTATATCATCGGTGATGTTGAAGGCAAAAAAGCCATCTTGATTGATGATATCCTAAATACTGGACGTACTTTTTCAGAAGCAGCAAAAATCGTCGAACGTGAAGGGGCAACTGAAATCTATGCGGTCTCTAGTCACGGACTCTTTGTAGAAGGTGCCGCCGAGCTTCTTGATGCCGCAAACATTAAAGAAATCCTAGTGACTGACTCGGTAGCAACCAAAGAAAGAACTCCAGAAAATGTATGTTATATCACCGCTAGCGAATTGATTGGTGATGCCATCGTCCGTATCCACGAAAGAAAACCAGTTAGCCCACTCTTTGCATATAATAAAAAGGAATAAGGTGATTCTTTGATCTATTTGGACAATGCTGCTACTACTCCAATGTCAGCAGTAGCTCTCGCAGAAATGACCAAGGTCATGCAAGAAACCCATGGGAATCCTTCAAGTATTCACAGTCATGGTCGCCATGCTGGTAAACTACTCCGTGAAGCCCGTCAGGAGTTAGCTCACTTACTAGGAACCAAGCCACAACGAATCTTTTTCACATCTGGAGGGACAGAAAGTAACAATACAGCTATTATCGGCTATTGTCTCCGCCATCAAGAAAGAGGAAAACACATCATCACGACAGCTATTGAACACCATTCTGTCCTTGAAACCATTGATTATCTGGTTCAACATTTTGGCTTTGAAGCTACCATCATCCAACCAGTAAATCAAGAGATTACGGCGGGGCAGATTCAAGAAGCTTTACGTGACGATACCATTCTCGTTTCCACTATGTATGCTAATAATGAGACGGGTAGTCTCTTACCTATCGTTGAGATTGGACGTGTTTTAAAAGAACATTCTGCTGCTTATCATGTAGACGCTGTTCAGGCTATCGGAAAAGTTCCTATCCATCCTGAGGAATTAGGAATCGATTTTCTCAGTGCTTCTGCTCACAAGTTCCATGGACCAAAAGGAATTGGTTTTCTTTACGCTTCGTCTATGGACTTTGATTCCTACCTTCACGGTGGAGACCAAGAACAAAAGAAACGAGCTGGGACAGAAAACCTCGCTGCCATTGTAGGCATGGTTGCTGCTCTCAAAGAAGACTTGGATCATCAAGCCGAGCATTACCAAAAACTAGAGGGATTAAAAACTGCTTTTCTAGAAGAGATTGAAGGTTTGGACTATTATCTTAATGAAGGTCAAAATCAACTGCCTTATGTTTTCAATATCGGTTTCCCTGGTCAAAAAAATGATTTGCTCTTGCTCCGGTTAGACCTAGAAGGAATTTCAATCTCAACCGGTTCAGCCTGTACTGCTGGTATTGTACAGACCAGTCATGTACTCGAAGCTTTTTATGGGGCTGATTCCCATCGTTTAAAAGAGTCTGTCCGTATCAGTCTTTCTCCTCTTAATACCGAGAAAGAACTGAAACAACTGGCACAAACCTTAAAAAATATTATTGGAGATTAACCTAATGGCATTCGAAAAAACCATTAAACTACAAAACTGCCGCTACGACTATACACTTAGTCCAACTGTCAAAAAGTTCACACTGAAAGACAATACTTTCTCTGAAACAAAAGTCGGAAACTACGAACTGACTCGTTTACTTGAAAAAGTTCCTAACAGTGGTGAAGGTTTCCTACTAAAAATTATCATCAATAAAGATCTTACAGGTGTTAAGATTAACGTCACTGACAAATCTGGTCTTCGTTTGGTGAATATTTTTAAATCTGAAGAACACCATATCCACCAAGAGAAATTCTACTTCCTCATGGATAGCCTTGTAGAACGCGGAATCTTCACAAAAGAAGAAAGATAGTTTGCTATGTATCGTCTCACATATAAAGATAGCTATCAAGTAGAACGCACACTTGAATTTGCCGATTACGAAGAGCTTATGCTAGCCCTATCAGGCTGTGTCACCCTGCCCGACACTCTCCTAATTAGCTCCTTAACACTGAATGATAAAGTGATTTATCAAGGATTAGTTGGCGATCTCTACCGTTTTTTATCACAAACTAATTTTTCAGATTAAAACTAAGAATTCTCTTAGTTTTTTCTTGTTTTCGTTGATTTTTGTTGATTTTTTCACAATATTTCTATAAAATAGAAGGATAGAAAGGTTGTGATTTTGTGAAAATTAAACAGTCTGCTATCCCAAAAGCAACAGCAAAAAGACTCTCTCTTTACTATCGAATTTTCAAGAGATTTCATGCAGAAAAAATCGAGCGTGCCAACTCTAAGCAAATTGCAGAGGCTATCGGTATCGATTCTGCGACAGTGCGTCGTGATTTTTCTTACTTTGGTGAACTAGGAAGACGCGGATTTGGTTATGATGTCAAAAAACTAATGACCTTTTTTGCTGACCTCCTAAATGATAACTCCATCACCAATGTTATGTTGGTTGGGATTGGTAATATGGGGCATGCCCTTCTCCACTACCGTTTCCATGAGCGCAACAAGATGAAGATTATCATGGCCTTTGACCTAGATGACCATCCTGAAGTCGGTA
>CAUSRF010000073.1:0-5856 GCA_963534275.1 uncultured Streptococcus sp. | reverse complement strand
TTGACCAAACCTGCAATGGTCTGACGCAAGAGAGGATCTCTTTTAGCCACATGAAGGTAGGGTCTGAGTTGGGCAGTTGAATCCCGAAGCCACATGGCAGGAATATCCCCTGTCAATACAAAGGTTGAACCATCTTCTAGGATCTCGACCGTATTGTCCAAGGTGTCGGTGTAGCAACGCTCAAAGACATCCACCCACTCCGGATGGTCCTTGGCACACTCTGCTACTTCATCCAGCCATTCTCTGACAATCTCTTTCGAATAAACCATAATCGATTTACCTCTTTCAAACAAGTTTCATGTTCAGTATAAAAAAAAACGCCTCCAAAAGATATACACAAACTAAAGGCGTTTTGAAACAAACTTATGAAAAAATTATGTAGAGATTTCCGTTGGAATCGTTTCGTTTATTCTAAAAATCGTAGTCATCATCTAGCATTGCTTCTGCATTTCCCATTAGATATCCCGCACCCACTTGAGAAAAGAAATCATGATTGGCCGTTTCAATCGAAATGCCATTCATGATAATCGGATTCACATCAGACGCTGTAATATCCGAAAAGTAACTTTGAAAGCCCATATTTTGTAGCGCTTTATTGACATTGTATTTAACAAATACCTTTATTTCTTCCGCCAGACCAATAGGTGCATAGACTTCATCCGTATATGCAAACTCATTTTCTAAAAGATCATCTAAAAAACGATACATCCAAGTTATGAACTCATGTTGTTCTGCTTCTGAGAGCTCATCAAAGGTTAAGCGAAACTTATATCCCAGATAAGTCCCATGTACAGATTCGTCCCTAATTACTAATTTGATTAACTCTGCTAGATTAGCTAGTTTATTTTGTCCACGATACCAAAGCGGTATGAAAAAGTTACTATAGTATAGGATCCCTTCTAAAAACACACTCGCAACCATCACCTGTAGAGGGGTTCCATGCTGATACATCTCATTTATCTTTTGGGCTTTATACTGCATTTTAGGATCCTGATTCATCCAATCATATATTTTCTCAATTTCCTTAAAAGTATTTAACGAAATCAATATGGTACCGTATGTCTTAGCATGGATAGATTCCATAAATGTAAAATCACTCAGAACCGCTCTCTCCTTGCGAGTTCGAACGTGCTGTTTAATAGAATACAACCCCTCTTCGGATTGAAGCGTATCAAGCAAAGCCAAGCCTCCAACCGCTTTCTTGACAACCTCTTTCTCCGGATCTGATAGTTGCTTCCAATCAAGCAAGTCATTTGATACTGGAACACGAGTATCAATCCAAAATTGTGCCGTAGCTTTATCCCAAACATAGTCGTCTAACTCATCCTCGACTTCTTTCCAATTCAATGTCCGATGTAACATATAAATCCTCCTCAAAAATCATAGTCATCATCACGTGATTCTTCTATCCTATGAATAGACATCTGCCCGAGAAGCTCGTGCTTTCTCAGCCTATTCAATACTCCATCAAGCGCAGAGAGAATCTCCCTATCAACCGGGTACCTCTCTTTGACCCCGATACTCTCTAACAAATGATTGGCTTCTCTTTGTACAAGGTTCTGAGTCAATTTTTGAATGTCAGCATCTACATAAAGTTCACGAATGATTTTCCCCTCTGTTTTTAAGATTCTGTCAATCATTTCAACAGCCCAGGTTTGAAATGAGATTTGGTCAGCTCTATCCATTCTTGCCAAAAGAAGATTGACTTTATGTATCAGATAGTCACAATGCAATGACTCATTCAAGAGAATCATTTTCACCATTTCGCCAAGATTAGTAAAGCCCTTTTGAATCCACAATTTCATCAAAAAGGCAAGTTGACTATAAGTCATGATTCCTTCAACACAAGTAGCCATAAAGCGCTTCTGAATCGCATTTTTACTATGATATACCGTGTCGACTCTTTCTAGTCGCTCTACTACCAATTTATGTTGATCTACCCACTCAAATAAGGATGCCACCTCCTGTTCGTCCTCATTAAAGGAGTATAAAATAGTATTATAAGCCTTGGTATTTACCATTTCAGTGAACTGTAGATTGTTTACAATAGCAACCTCCTGTTGCGAGCGTTCACTATGCCGTATAAACTCCTCCGCCTCTAACGACTGGTAAGTTGATAAATTCGCAAGAAAGATCAGCGAGCGATTTAATTCTTGCTTCTCCTCTACCGACAAACGATTAAAAGCAGGTTTGTCATTTTCAATTGGAATTCGATTGTCTAGCCAAAATAACGATGTCGCTCTCTCCCACGTAGCGTTATCTAATTCATCCTCAATCTCATTCCAGTTGATTGCTTTGTAATATAGAAATTTTTTTGACATCTTCTCTCCTTAAATCATACAAGATTCACAGCTATTTACACTGCTAAATTCGTCATCCTCTGTATAGGTTCTAACATAATAAAGTGATTTTATCCCTTTTCGCCATGCGTAATTCCGAAGACGATTCAAGTCACGTGTCGTTAGCATTGTATTTTCCTTAGTTTTCCATTCATATAGTCCCTCAGGTAATTGAGAACGCATAAAGAGAGTCAGACTCATTCCCTGATCAATGTGTTTTTGTGCGACTGCATACACATCAATAATTTTACGCTGATCCATGTTATAAGCAGTCTCATAAAATGGTAAGGTATCATTGGACAGATACGGAGCGGGATAAAAGATCGATCCCACCTTCTTTTCCTGCCGATTTTCTACCAACTGAGTAATTGGGTGAAGAGAAGCGCTCGTTTCGTTGATATAAGAAATAGAACCATTAGGCGCCACTGCTAAACGATTTCGATGGTAGAGACCATCTTTCATGACCTTCTCCCTTAGTACCTTCCAATCTTCTTTCGTTGGAATAGGAATATCCTTAAAAATGGCTGCTATCTTAGGAAATCTAAATACAAAATCTTGCTCTACATATGGTGAAAAGTAACTTCCATCGGCATAACGTGAATCCGCAAATTCATAAAATGTCTCATGCCGCTCTCTTGCGATTCTATTGCTGGATACTAAAGAATAATAATTCAATGCCAAGAAGTAAGCTTCTGTAAATTCTAGAGATTCTTTTGAACCATACTTGATTTGGTGCAAAGCAAAAGCTGTGTGTAATCCCATCGCTCCGAGCCCTATCGTATGGTAGAGACGATTTCCCTTATTTACTGTAGGCACTTCTTCAATAGACTCTAGATCCGTAACAGTCGTTAAGGCACGGACCATTGTATCAACAGAGGCAGCAAAATCTTCAGATTTTAGTAAATTAACAATATTAGTTGATCCAAGGTTACAACTAATATCCGTTCCCATCTCATGATAGGACAAATCATCATTCAATACGGATGGAGTCTGTGGTTGCAAAATCTCTGAACAAAGATTACTCATAATGATTTTCCCTTTGACGGGATTCGCGCGATTAGCGACATCGATATTTAAAATATAAGGATAGCCAGACTCTTGTTGCAAACGGGAAATTTCCTGTTCCAATTCTCTCGCTTGAACAACCGTCTTTTCGATAGCTGGATTTACAACCAATCGGTCGTATTCAGCCGTGATATCTACATACGAAAAAGGTTTCCCATAGACTTTTTCAACATGATAAGGATTAAACAGATACATGGGTTGATTTGTTTTAATCAGCTCGTAATACTTATCCGGAACGACCAACCCCAGAGAGAGGGTTTTAACACGAATTTTTTCATCTGCATTCTCCTTCTTTGTCGATAAAAAGGCGAGAATATCCTGATGAAAAACATTCAAGTAAACGACCCCTGCCCCATTTCTCTGTCCTAGCTGATTGCTATAGCTGAAAGAGTCTTCTAGTAGTTTCATTACAGGGAGCACTCCCGAAGAAGCATGTTCAATTCCTTTTATAGGAGAACCACTCGCACGTAGGTTCGATAAATTCACTCCAACCCCACCACCAAGTCTAGAAAGTTGTAAAGCAGAGTTGACCCCACGTCCGATAGATAACATAGAGTCATCGAGATCTATTAGAAAACAAGAAACCATCTCACCACGCCGTTTTTTTCCTGCATTTAAGAATGTGGGGGTCGCAGGTTGGTACCGTTGGGTAATCATTTCCTTCGCAATTTTTGTAGCTAAGTTCTGATCGCCATTTCCTAGATAGAGGGCATTAAGGAACACCCGATCCTCAAACGATTCCAAATAGGTCTTTGAATCATCAGTCTTTAGTGCATACTGATTATAAAATTTATAAGCTCCCATAAAACTCTTAAACGCAAAACCATGTTCTTTGATTTTTTGATATAAGTCCTCTAAAAAATCACTATCAATCTTACCAGACTCTCCGCGATACAAGCCCACAACCTCTTCATCCACATAATCTTCTCGAATTAAATACTGGAGACGTTCTTTCAGACTTGAAAAATGCATCGTATGAGGTTCAATTTCATTCTTTAAATAGTCTGTTAAGGCCTCTCTATCATAGTAAAGAGGAATTTCACCATCAATTGGAATGTTCACCATATTGTTCAAAACAAAATAATCCTTAGTAGCTGACATCTATTTTTTCCTCCGCTTTCTCAAAACTAGCTAAAATATGTTTGGAGATCCTCTCTACATCTTCATCTGTCCCGCGTAATTCAAAAACATCTATAACAGGAAAGCCAAACTGCTCTGCATATTGAAAAGCCGTTAGACAGAATTGCTTATTGAAATTTCGATTACCACTCCCAATAATTCCTAGGCAATAACGAAAATTTCCTTGATACTCCAAAAATTTTCGAAGATTTCCCGTCAGAATTTCTTGGAAACCAGTATCAATTCCATTTCCTCCCTCTAGATAAGTTGGTAAAAAACTGACAAAGGGACCATCTACTGTGATTGCCTTCCCTTTTAAATCTTTTACATTTAAAGACTCAACTTCTCTATGATACGTCGCTTTTATATATTGACTGACCCGCTGGACAAAGGAACTCGTATTCCCACTTAAACTAATATAATAAAATCTAATTCTTTGCATGACTTCTCCTTTTTTGATACAATATATTGTGTTTTATAAAACAACACACTCTATATATTGTGTTTTTTATTTTACTGTATCTAAATGATAAAAAAATTGATATTCGTCAAGTTTCTATAAATTTCTTCAAAATTAGGAGTTTCTATGTCCCAACCATGCTTTTATACCGTTCCCCTTTTTAGCTCCCTCTCCCGTGATGAACTTCAGGGTATCCAAAGTCTGTTTCACCATAAGAAATTTAAAAAGGGCGAGTTAATTTTCTCACCCTTTGATGAGGAAACCTTAATCATTGTTAATAGAGGACAATTTAAGGTCTATCGTCTGACTAATGATGGAACCGAGCAATGCATCCGTATCGTTGGCAAAGGAAATTACGAAGGAGAAAACTATCTCTTTGAAGAGAATAATCAGGATCTCTACGGGGAAGCCTTGGTCTCTACAGAAGTCTGTGTCATTTATAAAAAGGATTTTCAATACCTTCTCCAGAGTTTTCCACATTTTAGTTGGCAACTTCTACGTCTTAATGCCAGAAAAGCAATTCAGACAGAAGAACAAGTCACCTTATTAGCCTTTGAAAAAATAGAACAACGCCTTGCTTGCTATCTTATTCACCTTACCGGAAAAAGTAACAATCCTAAACTCACCTTCACTTTGCCAATTTCAGAAAAGGAACTTGCTAGTTACCTTGGAACGAGACCCGAAACTATTTCGCGAAAATTTAAGATTTTTGAAGAACATCACTATATTCGAAAAGTTCGTCGTACCATTCATATCATAGATGATCAAGCTTTAAGGAATTTATATTGATCTGAAGCTTTTTTGTTCATTTCATGTTATACTATATAAAATATAAAACGTTTACAAAGAGATAATCATGAAACCACTACTTGA
>CAUSRF010000072.1:0-5864 GCA_963534275.1 uncultured Streptococcus sp. | reverse complement strand
TGTTTCTTCTCTGTTCCGTCGGCTTCATTTTTCATCTCAAACATGATGGAAATGATTTCCACTCCATTTTCATCACATTCACGGAAGATAAAGTCTCCCTTAGAACCACGCGCAGAAACCTTGTTATCCTTCTCAAAGTAGGCATTTGGAAAGGCAAAACTACGAACCTTGTTAAACTCACTCTCTGCATACTGTTCCAAACTTTCCCCGATAGCTTTTGTAGATTGTTGGGCTTTAAAATTCTTGTAAAATTCAACTTGTTCACTAGCAGCCTTAAGCTGGGCTTCGTAATTCTGCTTAACGGAAGCCAAAGATAACTCATTTTCCTTTTCTTGCAAGAGGAGCTTATTTTTGACCTGATCACGCTCTCTTTCTAAATCAGAGAGAGTCTTTTGCAGTTGATTTTCATGCTCTAAACGCAAGGTAGCCAATTGGTTTTCCAAGGTCTGTACTTCCTTGTCCTTAGCCAATAGGGCCTCATGGCTTGTCTGCTCAACTTCTTTCTTAGCTAACTCTTTCTCTGTATCAAAGTTTTGGATTTGACTCTGCAATTGCGCAATTTCTTGGTCCTTCTGAGCCAGTTTAGTCTGTTGCTCATTCATAGCCTTCTGCTCAGCCAAGGCCAGCTCCTGCTTCATGCGATCGTGTAATTCCTTATCAAACTCTGTCGTTCTCACTTGGGATAAAAGTTCGGCATACTGACTTTCATTTACTGTAAAGACTTCCCCACAGTTGGGACATTTGATTTCGTTCATAACCTTCCTCTTTCTAGACTTCTGTAACCATTATATCATGCCTGAGGGAAAATCAAAAACAGCGAGTCGAAACCCACTGTTTATATCTGTTACTTTAAATTTTTTCCAAGGCCAAACGCAAATCTTCAATCAAATCCTCTACATTTTCAAGACCGATCGACAAGCGGATTTGGTTTGGTGTGACTCCTGCTGCTTCTAGATCTTTTTCTGACAACTGACCGTGAGTGGTTGTTGCGGGATGGACAACAAGAGATTTGGCATCTGCAACGTTTGCAAGGTCAGAGAAGATTTCCAAATTATCAATCACCTTGCGAGCTTCTGCTTCTCCACCTTTGACATGGAAGGTAAAGATTGAACCAACACCTTTTGGCAAATATTTCTCAGCCAAGGCATGATATGGACTGTCAGCTAGTTTTGGATAATTTACCTTCTCTACCTTAGGATGGTTGACAAGGAAATCAACAATTTTCTCTGCATTTTGCACATGGCGTTCCACACGAAGTGAAAGAGTTTCAAGCCCTTGGAGCAAGAGAAAGGCATTAAACGGTGACAAGGCAGCACCTGTATCACGGAGCAATTGAACACGAACAGCGATAATAAAGGCTGCCGCACCCACATCACGAGTATAGCTCAAGTTATGGTAGCTCGGATCTTCCTCAACAAATTGAGGGAATTTCCCTGAAGCTGCCCAGTCAAAACGACCACTATCAACAATCACTCCTCCAATAGTCGTACCATGCCCACCGATAAACTTAGTTGCTGAGTGAATGGCAATATCTACACCGTGAGAGAAGACGTTAATCAAATACGGTGTGGCAAAAGTATTGTCAGAAACGAGAGGAATCTGGTGTTTATGCGCAATCTCAGCCAATTTTTCCAAGTCAGGAATGTTAATCAAGGGATTCCCCAAGGTTTCAATCAAGACAAGCTTGGTATTGTCATTGATAGCTGCTTCTACTTCCTCCAAATTATCCACATCCACAAAGGTTGTTGTAATCCCATAACGAGGAAGGGTTTCTTTCAAGAGGTTGAAGGTCCCACCGTAAATAGTTGACGCAGCCACCACATGGTCACCTGCGTGAGCAAGCGCCAAAATAGTGTAGGTTACAGCAGCCATACCTGATGCTGTTGCTAGTGCTCCAACACCACCTTCAAGAGCAGCGATTCTTTCCTCAAAGGCTGCTGTTGTAGGATTTGTGATACGAGTATAGATATTGCCTGGTTTTCTCAAGGCAAACAAATCAGCACCTTCCTGCGTGTCATCAAAAACGAAGGATGTTGTTTGATAAATCGGTACTGCACGAGACTTGGTAGCTGGATCAACCACCTGCCCAGCATGTAATTGTAGGGTTTCAAATTTAAATTCACGAGTCATTTCACGACCTCCAAATAGCTTCATTACGGATATTGTATCATCTTGGGCTAGCCTTTTCCAATACCGTTTTTCTATATTTTGATATAAGGAATAACTATGACTAGTCTTAACCTCAAACAAAAAAGCACGATTAACTCGTGCTCATTTCTTTAATCGACATAAGTATCTTCGTTCTTATTGAGAAAGGCATATGGTAATCCCATCAAGAGGCCACCTCCAATGAAGTTCCCGATAAAGGTTACACCCCAGTGACGAAGGATATTAGGAATGTCAAAGTTAGCAATAGAATCTGCAGCAACACTGAACTTAACAATCGCAAAAGAAGCAAAGTTGGCTGCAATGTGTTCGTTTGTTAAGAATACAAACATGTAAATCGCTGATAAGACAAGCCAAAGTTTGGCCCCACCGTCTTTCACCAAAACGAATGAAAGAATGGCAATGTTCACAAAGATATTCGCTAAAATACCTTCAAGCAAGACTAGCTCATTGGAACGGCCTAACTTCATCTCTACAACCCCAGAGATGAAACTATCATGAGTCAGATTTGCATAGGCTGCTGAGTGGGCAAAGCCCCAACCTGCTATCAAAGCTCCGATGAGGTTGAACAAGGTACAGTATAGTAAAATCTCAGCTGTTTTTCTCCAAGAGATTTTTTTCAAGAAACTGCCAGCAGTCAAGAACATCATGTTTGAAGTTACCAACTCAGCATTCAAGAAAACAATGTAGGCCAATCCCCAAGCAAAAACAAATGGGAAAAGAAAACGTCCGCTACCTGGCGCTATTTTATTAATCAAGTCAGCTCCAACTGCACCCGCAGCCGTACTAAATGTTAGAAAGGCACCTGCAAACATAGAACGAATCGCATACTTAAATTTACTTTGACTATAAAGACTTTCCTTCTTCTTGCAAGCAAATTCAATCTTTGAGATAAATTCTGAAGAGACCATAAAAAAACTCCTAAAACTTTTATTTGTGATAATTATAACATAATTCTTGTTTTCAAGAAAGCGTTTCCCGTGGAATATGAAAATTTTGTTCAAAAAATTTCACTTGTAATACTTCTCATATTTTTCTTTAAAAGTTTTTTTAGTTCTCTTTGTTCACACAAAAACCAGCGAAATGACTATTTCACTGGTTCATTAGAGTTTAATAACGCTGTTTATATGGTTTATTAAAGGCACTAAGGACATCATCAGATGTTTCTGAATATGCTTTAACTTCTTTAAAATCACCTTTAACAATAATTCGCTCTGTCGCATCATAGTCGACACAGGTTACCAATGTGATTTCTTTGATACCATCACGGTCTTCAATTTCGTCTACGCGATCAGGCGTCACGTGCTTCACCTCACGAATCTCATAGGTGTATACTTTATCTTTATCAGTCAGATAAATTTTCATCCCCGCTTTGGCATTGACCAAAGGTGAAAAGAGCATTTGGCTTGCATTTTCAGCAGTAAAGATATGGTGGCTGGCTAGTGAATAGTTGCCTTCCCCCATTTTCTGATTTGCTTTCATGGTCCCTGCCCCGTAGAACAAGTTTACATTATCTAAACCTTTAAAAATAGGCAGGTTGATCTCTACTTCAGGAATGGCAATACCTCCTATTACTGGAAGTTGTTGAGCATCCCACTGGGCAGCTAACACCGCTTCTGATGAGATCGATTTGACAGAATCAAAATCGAAATTTCCTTCTGCCTCTTTATTCTCTTCAATCTTTTCCTTAGTCACCTGACTGACTTGATATTTATTGGTATTCCAAACCATAAACATGTTTCGGATCTTTGAATTAAAAATCAAGACCAAAGACAAGAGGATGAGAAAGACTGCTAGGATATTGGTCAGCAGGTTTCTGCGTTTCTTTTTTTTCTTTTTATTATCTTTTTCAGACATTATACTTCACTCTCTGTTTCAATTTCAGTCCCAACTTCTTCTTTTTCTGCTGCGGCAACCGTTGTAAAGGTCACAATCTTGGCATCTTGGTCTAGACGCATCACCTTAACTCCCATCGTTGAGCGTCCTGTTTGTGAAATATTGGCAACGTTTGTTCGAATCATGACCCCTGTATCCGTGATAATCATCAGATCTTCATCACCTTTAACAGTGAGGAGGCCTGCAAGAGGACCATTCTTCTCAGCAACATTGGCTGTCTTCATTCCTTTACCACCACGGCCTTTAGTTGGATATTCAGTAGCAAGAGTACGTTTACCATAACCTTTTTCAGTGATGATAAGAACCTCATCCTGGTCAGTAATAACACTTGCGCCAACTACTGTATCACCTTCACGAAGATTGACTCCTCGGACACCTGTCGCGATACGGCTCATTCCACGAACAGCTGACTGATTAAAGCGAACAGCATAACCAAACTTGGTACCAATGATAATATCTGTATCTTCTTCTGTCAGCAAGACATTGATCAACTCATCCTCATCCTTGAGATTCAAGGCCTTAAGTCCATTCTGACGAATGTTAGCAAATTCCTTGACGCTGGTTCTCTTCACGATACCGTGACGAGTTGTGAAGAAAAGATAAGCATCATCACTACGCTCAGAATCAACATTGATGATGGTCTGAATACTCTCGCCTTCGTCTAACTTCAAAAGATTGACAACTGGCAAGCCCTTAGCTGTACGCCCATATTCAGGAATTTCATAGCCTTTAAGGCGATAGACACGTCCTTTATTGGTAAAGAAGAGCAAATGATCATGAGTGCTGGTTGAAACCAACTCCCGTACAAAGTCATCATCCTTAACTCCAGTACCTTGGACTCCACGACCACCACGCTTTTGGGCAGTGAACTCACCTTGGTCCAGACGTTTAATGTAGCCCTTGTTAGAAAGGGTAATCAAGACATCCGTCTCCTCAATCAAATCTTCATCTTCAAGAGTTAAGACTTCTCCGACCATCAACTCCGTACGACGTTTGTCACCAAACTTGCGTTTGACTTCGTCCAATTCCTCTTTGATGATTTGGACCACACGCTCAGGTTTGGCAAGAATATCGGCCAAATCTGCAATCAAGGCAATCAATTCATCATATTCAGACTGAATCTTATCACGTTCCAATCCTGTCAAACGACGAAGACGCATATCAAGGATAGCTTGACTTTGACGTTCAGAAAGCTTGAACTTACTCATCAACTCAGCTTGCGCTTCCGCATCCGTTTCACTGGCACGAATGATACGAATCACTTCGTCGATATGGTCAAGTGCAATTAGAAGACCTTCTAAGATGTGAGCACGCGCTTCTGCTTTTTCCTTATCAAAACGTGTACGACGAACCACTACTTCTTTTTGGTGCTCAATATAAGCATCCAAAATTTGACGAAGAGACAAGATCTTTGGTACGCCATTCTGGATCGCCAGCATATTGAAACCAAAATTGGTTTGCATCTGGGTCATCTTGAAGAGATTGTTGAGGATAACATTTGCGGATGCATCCCGTTTGACCTCGATCACAAAACGAACACCTTCACGGTTAGATTCATCACGAACAGCTGTAATTCCATCGATACGTTTTTCCTGAACTAAACGCACAATATGTTCATGTACTTTGGTTTTGTTGACCATATATGGGAATTCAGTAACAACGATACGCTCGCGACCTGTTTTAGTTTCTTCAATTTCCGTACGAGAACGAAGAACAATAGATCCCTTACCAGTCTCATACGCCTTATGAATACCTGATTTACCCATAACTAGGGCACCAGTTGGGAAGTCTGGACCAGGCAA
>CAUSRF010000071.1:0-5948 GCA_963534275.1 uncultured Streptococcus sp. | reverse complement strand
CTATCTATAATGACTTGATTCAGGTTGCGGCCTCTAAGATGTACAAGGGGAATGTCATTGCTGAATTTGATGAATTTATCAATCCCGGGCATCCCTTGTCAGCCTTTACTACTGAGTTAACTGGTATTACAGATGATCATGTAAAAAATGCGAAACCACTGGAACAAGTTTTGCAAGAATTTCAAGAGTTTTGCAAGGATACAGTCTTAGTTGCCCACAATGCGACCTTTGACGTTGGCTTTATGAATGCGAATTATGAGCGTCATGGTTTGCCTAAGATTAGCCAGCCAGTTATCGATACGCTTGAGTTTGCCAGAAACCTCTACCCTGAGTATAAACGTCATGGTTTGGGGCCTTTGACCAAGCGTTTTGGTGTGGCTTTGGAACATCACCACATGGCCAACTACGATGCGGAAGCTACTGGTCGTCTGCTCTTTATCTTTATCAAAGAGGTAGCAGAAAAACATGGTGTGACCGATCTAGCTAGACTCAATATTGATTTGATCAGTCCAGATTCTTATAAAAAAGCTCGAATCAAGCATGCGACCATCTATGTCAAGAATCAGGTGGGGCTGAAGAATATCTTTAAACTGGTTTCTTTATCCAATACCAAGTACTTCGAAGGTGTTCCGCGGATTCCGAGAACAGTGCTAGATGCCCATCGGGAAGGTTTGATTTTAGGCTCAGCCTGTTCAGAAGGAGAAGTTTTTGATGCAGTCGTTTCCCAAGGTGTGGATGCGGCGGTTGAGGTGGCCAAGTATTATGACTTTATCGAGGTTATGCCACCTGCCATCTATGCTCCCTTGATTGCCAAGGAGCAGGTCAAGGATATGGAGGAACTCCAGACCATTATTAAGAGTTTGATAGAGATCGGAGACCGTCTTGGCAAGCCTGTTCTGGCTACGGGAAATGTCCACTATATCGAACCGGAAGAAGAGATTTACCGTGAAATTATCGTCCGTAGTTTGGGACAGGGGGCGATGATTAACCGAACCATCGGTCATGGGGAACATGCCCAACCAGCACCACTGCCAAAGGCACATTTTCGAACAACCAATGAGATGTTGGATGAATTTGCCTTCTTGGGAGAGGAACTGGCTCGGAAATTGGTAATTGAAAACCCCAATGCTTTGGCAGAAATCTTTGAACCCGTTGAGGTCGTTAAGGGTGACTTGTACACGCCTTTTATCGATAAGGCTGAAGAAACGGTCGCTGAGTTGACCTATAAGAAGGCCTTTGAGATTTATGGAAATCCTCTGCCAGATATTGTTGATTTGCGGATTGAAAAAGAATTAACTTCCATTCTGGGGAATGGATTTGCCGTGATTTACCTGGCTTCCCAGATGCTGGTACAACGTTCCAATGAACGGGGTTACTTGGTTGGTTCTCGTGGATCTGTTGGCTCCAGTTTTGTTGCGACCATGATCGGGATTACAGAGGTCAATCCGCTCTCTCCTCACTATGTCTGTGGTCAGTGTCAGTACAGTGAGTTTATCACCGATGGATCTTATGGTTCAGGTTTTGATATGCCAAATAAAGACTGTCCAAATTGCGGTCACAAACTCAGCAAAAATGGTCAGGATATTCCTTTCGAGACCTTCCTTGGTTTTGATGGAGACAAGGTTCCCGATATTGACTTGAACTTCTCGGGAGAAGACCAACCTAGCGCCCACTTGGATGTCCGTGATATCTTTGGTGAGGAATATGCCTTCCGTGCAGGAACGGTTGGTACGGTGGCTGCTAAGACGGCCTATGGCTTTGTCAAGGGTTACGAGCGTGACTATGGCAAGTTTTATCGTGATGCAGAGGTGGAACGCCTCGCTCAAGGTGCTGCTGGTGTCAAACGGACAACAGGACAACACCCGGGGGGAATCGTTGTTATTCCGAACTACATGGATGTCTATGATTTTACGCCTGTCCAGTATCCAGCAGATGACGTGACGGCTGAATGGCAGACGACTCACTTTAACTTCCATGATATCGATGAGAATGTCCTCAAGCTTGATGTATTGGGACACGATGATCCGACCATGATTCGAAAATTGCAAGATTTGTCTGGTATTGACCCCAATGAAATTCCTATGGATGATGAAGGCGTGATGGCTCTCTTTTCTGGAACGGAAGTTTTAGGTGTGACACCTGAGCAAATCGGAACGCCGACGGGTATGCTGGGAATACCAGAATTTGGAACCAACTTCGTACGTGGGATGGTTGATGAAACCCATCCGACAACCTTTGCGGAATTGCTTCAGCTCTCAGGTCTGTCCCATGGTACTGATGTCTGGTTGGGAAATGCCCAGGATTTGATCAAGCAAGGAATTGCGGACCTATCAACCGTTATCGGTTGTCGGGACGACATCATGGTTTACCTCATGCATGCGGGTCTTGAACCTAAGATGGCCTTTACCATCATGGAACGGGTACGTAAGGGCTTGTGGCTCAAGATTTCCGAAGAGGAACGAAATGGTTACATCGAAGCTATGAAGGCCAATAAGGTGCCTGAGTGGTATATCGAGTCCTGTGGAAAAATCAAGTACATGTTCCCCAAAGCCCACGCGGCAGCCTACGTTATGATGGCCTTACGCGTAGCCTACTTCAAGGTTCACCATCCGATTTATTATTACTGTGCTTACTTCTCAATCCGTGCCAAGGCTTTTGATATCAAGACCATGGGTGCGGGCTTGGATGCCATCAAGCGCAGAATGGAAGAAATCTCTGAAAAACGGAAGAACAATGAAGCCTCTAATGTGGAAATTGATCTCTATACAACTCTTGAGATTGTCAATGAGATGTGGGAACGTGGTTTTAAATTTGGCAAGCTAGATCTATACCGTAGTGATGCGACCGAATTCCTCATCGATGGGGACACCCTCATCCCACCATTTGTCGCTATGGATGGTTTAGGAGAGAACGTTGCCAAGCAATTGGTGCGAGCGCGCGAAGAGGGAGAATTCCTCTCTAAAACAGAACTACGCAAGCGTGGTGGACTCTCATCAACCTTGGTTGAAAAGATGGATGAAATGGGGATTCTGGGCAATATGCCAGAAGATAACCAGTTGAGTTTATTTGATGAGTTGTTTTAAGAAGATAGATTATCCCCAATTTTACAGAGATGTTTGATAATTAAAAAAATAACAGGACATTAGACAATCCTGTTATTTTTTTAATTGTAAACATAAATATATAACGACTAGATTACTAATCCTCTAAGACGATATCCTCTTCTTTTAGGTCTTCTATCAGTTTCTGCTTGTAATGAGTGAGAGAAAGTATTTTTTGGCCTACCCAAGATTTTTTAAATAAGTCAAATAATTCTTTATTTTCAATGATATCTTCTGGTCCGATAGGTTGTTCAATTAAATGGTTATCTTCGCAAAATGATATTAGGGGATTACTATCTATTGTATGATAGTCTGGATAATAAAAAGTATTTGTGAAAAAATAATAAATAAAACGCTGAAGTTTATCTGTTGGTCCGAAGAATCCTAAAACAAAGGATGAGTTGCTAGTACCAGGAGAAATATCAATTTTTACGGGAAGATTGAGAATGTAATATTCAAATAAGTCCTCGTCTTTAGATTTGGATTCTTCAAACCTAGTTAATAAAGGGATTAAGATATTATTATTAAAACGTTGAGTATTCATATCCTCTAACATAAAAAATACTGAATCTGCACTAGAGCTAAATTTTCCTGATTCTATTAGAAGAAAGCTGTAGTCCCGCATTTTACTATCCGTTTGTATATTTAGAAAATAAGCAACAAAATATTCTTGAAAAGAACGATGGGAAAACTTATATCTGTTTCCTTCCTTGTATAGTACACATAGGCAGTTTTCTAAATCGTGGATAAAATTGCCTATATTGAGAACGTTTTTAATTCGAGGAGGAAATTTTTTAAAAATGTCTTCAATCTCTGGGAAGGTAAACTCTGTTTTTGCTTTTTGGTATGTTAGAAAACAGAAGATTGCAAAATATTCTTTAAAAGTATCTGAACTTAAATCTGATAGCAGTTTTCGTCGATAGCTTTTCGTAGCATCGTGCTTTGAGAGCATGGTATCGAAGGCTTGATAGTAGAATAGGTGTAATTTTTGCGGGATTTCTGCATAGTCATTGTAAGTGGAGAGCATAATATTTAGTAACAGAGGATTTGAAGCAAAGGATTCATGTCTATCATATAAACCACTCTCTAGATCACGAATAAATTTATTTTTGAGTTCTTCATCTGGATATTCAATCTTTGTAATAAGACTTATAGCTTGTTCCTTAGTAAAAGGAACGGCTTTTAAAACTGTAAATCGCTGAAATTCAATGAATTCGGATTTGCTATAAGGTCTGGAAGAAAGGATATAATGATTTTCAGGATATTTGTCACAAAAATCATTTAACTTCTTGAAAAATTCTTTTTGGTTGTCGCTGTACAATTCATCATAACCATCCAATAGGAATAAAAAGCATCCAGATTGAAGTGCATAATCTAAATATTTTTCTTGGAATGTATTGTGAAATTGATTTAGTTTTTTTAACAGTAATTTCTCAAGGTCTAAATGACCCTCTTCGTTAAAATCTTTTAATTCTATAAAAATAGGAATATAGTCGTTTAATTTCAATTCACTTAGAAATAGGTGTTTCATAAGAGTAGATTTACCAATTCCACCAGAACCTTCAATGATTAAAAATTTTGAGAGATCAGTTAGTACTTTTGTTGTAGTGGGCTTGATGATGTCTGAGCCTTTTTTTAAAAATGGGATTTCAAAAAAATCATACAGTCTTTTGGGCTCAATTCCGTAGATAATCGTTTTGATTTTACTGTATTTTTCATAAGAATTTGTCAAATAAGATTGGAATGGAATCTCTAGATTAATTTTTGCCTCATTGTAGAGCGTTTTAAATTTGTCAGTTGTTTTGGAAATAATAGGTGAAAAGTATTTATCCAGAATAGCACTAGTAAATTGTCTTGCAATTTCATTGTTAAAGATTTCGTCCATTATCTTTTTGCTCCTATGTATTTTGGGTATTTTTATAAAGAGTAGCACATTAGCTTTTTTATGTCAATATATTTGAAGAGGGAACCTCATTCTATTTGTCTATTGAAGGTCATTGTATGTTCGTTGTATGTGTTTTGTATTTACAGTTCTTGCCATTTTTGTTAAAATAATAAATAGAAAGAGGGTGAAAATATGTCAAAGACGAGCATGAGCATCCGTTTGGATAGTGAGGTTAAGGAGCAGGCCCAACAGGTTTTTAATAATCTGGGAATGGATATGACCACAGCTATCAATATTTTCCTTCGTCAGGCTATTCAATATCAAGGTTTGCCTTTTGATGTTAGGCTTGATGAGAATCGGCAGTTGCTCCAAGTGTTAACGGATTTAGACCAAAATCGTAATATGAGTCAATCTTTCGAATCAGTCTCGGACTTGATGGAGAACTTGCGTGCTTAAGATTCGTTACCATAAACAGTTTAAAAAAGATTTTAAATTGGCTATGAAGCGTGGTTTGAAGGCAGAATTATTAGAAGAAGTTTTGAATTTTCTGGTTCAAGAAAAAGAACTTCCTGCTAGATATCGTGATCATCAATTGACGGTATCCAAGCATTTTCAAGGAGTTCGTGAGTGTCATATCCAACCAGATTGGCTTTTGGTCTATAAAGTAGACAAGTCGGAATTGATTTTAAACTTGCTGAGGACAGGCAGTCATAGCGATTTATTTTAATAAATTTTAAGGAGTTCAAGATGAAACTTAGGATTTTTGCGGAAGATAAACCTGCTGAAAAGATTTTTGACTATCAGCTAGAGCTGGCAGATGAAACAATTATCCTATCAACAGCGCTCTTGTCTGGTGCCATTGCTTTAGCAGGATTATTCTCTGCTTTGAAAGAAAAATAAAAATAGAAAAGAGAAAACAGAATGGTTTTACCAAATTTTAAAGAAAATCTAGAAAAATATGC
>CAUSRF010000070.1:0-6104 GCA_963534275.1 uncultured Streptococcus sp. | reverse complement strand
CAAGCAGCTTCACAATCTCATAGTCTGTCGGTTTCAGAGTCAGTTTCAGCAAGCCTTTCTGTTTCAGCCTCAGCTTCTGCCTCGCACAGTCTCTACGTAGAAGAGTCTCTGAGTCAAGCAGCTTCCCTGTCTCATAGTCTGTCGGTTTCAGAGTCGGCATCCATTAGCTTGTCTGTTTCAGCTTCAACTTCTCATAGTGTATATGTAGAAGAGTCTTTGAGCCAAGTGGCTTCAGAGTCCCACAGTCTGTCGGCTTCAGAGTCAGTTTCAGCAAGCCTTTCTGTTTCAGCTTCTACTTCATACAGTGTTTATGTAGAAGAGTCTTTGAGCCAAGCAGCTTCCCAATCTCATAGTCTGTCGGTTTCAGAGTCGGCATCCATTAGCTTGTCTGTTTCAGCTTCAACTTCTCACAGTGTATATGTAGAAGAGTCTCTGAGTCAAGCAGCTTCCCAATCTCATAGTCTGTCGGTTTCAGAGTCAGTTTCAGCAAGCCTTTCAGTCTCAGCTTCGCACAGTGTATATGTAGAAGAGTCTCTAAGTCAAGAGGTATCCTTATCACATAGTTTCTCTGTATTGGAGTCGGTGTCTCATAGTCTGTCATTTGAACACTCCCTTAGTCTATCTGCTTCTGAATCGTCTTCTCAAAGTTTAGTGATAACAGAATCTCTCAGCGCTAGCCAAGCAGTTTCAAGTGATTTAGTGGCTTCAGAGTCAGCAACTGACAAAATGACTGTTGACTTTAGTAGCACTACACAAGACTTATCAAAATTAACATTGATAAACAAAAGAAACAAGTAGACGCTGAAGAGATAGACTTCGGTCTATATCCGAATGAGGAGATTGTACATGAATCCGTATCATTCATCCTTTCGTTTTATTTGAAAGGAGATGCTCTTATTTTCTACCGAAACCTTGGGGAAGACCAGACTGGTCTTCCTCTTTTTGATAGTCTAGGAGGTAGGCTTACAAATGATATGCTTGTTAAAGTTACGAAAATACGAGGGAATTTCAGAAAGTTGAGAGAATGTAGTATCTGAACAGGGCTGATTGAACGGTTGAATCTTTATCGTAACTATTTAACTAGAAAGCTAGAACAACTAGCTTAATGACTTGCTTTTTCAGATTTTTGTCAGTTGAGCGTTAAAATAGGACATTTGAGAAGAGGGGAGGGATTTTATCTTTCTTGCAGAGTATAATTATGTATACGAAGGGGGTACTGAAAATGATAAAATCAATTCGCATCTTATTGTTACTGGCTTTGCTTCAGATTAGTCTGAGTAGCTGCTTGCTGTGGAAGGGAACTATCTTAACCTTAAAGCAGTCAAGCGCTTATTTTCTAGTGTTTATCGTATTGGCATCAGGTCTGTGTGCGGGCATGAATTTCTTTTACACTCGAGATCAGGATGTTCATAGCATTATAAACAGTCAGAAAAAAGTGAAACTATTTTATAGTACCTTGTTGGTCTTAAACCTAGTAGGTGTCTGTCTGGTATTGTCGGAGACTATTTTAACACAGACAGCTTTTCAGCAAGAGTTAGTAGACCTTTTCTTGCCTTCCTTCTTTTTCTTGTTTGGCATTGATTTACTTGTCTTTTTACCGCTTGAAAAATACAGCCGAGAATTGGGAAGCACTCTCAATAAGAAAAAAACAGTTGTCCTGACAGTTCTGGCAACCTTGCTGTTCTTGAGAAATCCAATGACAGTTTTATCCATTGTTTTTTATGTCGGTTTGGGATTCATTTTTGCTAGGTTTTTATTTCCAAAATCTATGAGAAGAGAATTTTCCTTTTACGGTCATGTGATCCGAGATATTTTACTTGTTAGCGCCGTGTGTATATTCTTTTAAAAACACTTTTTGATCAATAAAAATCCCTTGTTTTAACAAAGTTGTTATAGTAAGTTTGTAAAGAAAATTTACATAAAAGAAAACTTTTTGGTATAATAGTAGCATGTACACAAAAAATGAAGAAGAGCTGATCGATCTGGGAGAACGCCTAGGGACATTGCTCCAAAAAAACGATGTTTTGATTCTGTCTGGAGAACTGGGTGCTGGTAAAACAACCTTTACCAAGGGTCTTGCCAAGGGCTTGGGTATTCGTCAGATGATCAAAAGTCCAACTTACACTATCGTGAGAGAGTATGAGGGTCGCCTTCCGCTCTACCACTTGGATGTCTATCGAATTGAGGGAGATGCTGATTCGATTGACTTGGATGAGTTTCTCTTTGGTGGTGGTGTGACCGTTATCGAGTGGGGACATCTTTTGGGTGAGGATTTACCAGATTCCTACTTGGAGTTGGAACTCTTGAAAGAGGCTGAAGGTCGTCGTCTCTATTTTTCCGCTCAAGGTCCTCGTGCTGAACAATTGATTAAGGAGCTTCAAAATGGAGTATGAACTTTGTATTCGTGAGGCTGAAGCTCAGGATGCAGCTGCTTTGGTTGCATTTTTGGATTTAGTTGGACAGGAGACAGATTTCACCAGTCTGGATGAAAATGGTATCCTGATGACAGAATCTGAAATGGCAATTTTTATTGAAAAGCAAGCGACTTCAGATAACCAAATCACTCTCCTAGCACTCCTGAATGATGAAATTGCAGGTGTTTTGAACATCACGGCAGAGCAACGTATACGGATTCGTCACATCGGGGATATCTTTTTGGTCATCCAAAGGAAGTTTTGGAATCACGGCTTGGGAAGCATACTCCTTGAAGAGGGAATTGAGTGGGCTAAAACCAGTGGAGTTCTGCGTCGTTTGCAGCTCAGTGTACAAAAGCGCAACGAGGCAGCTATCCACCTCTATTCAAAATTTGGATTTGTTACAGAAGGCTTACAAGAAAGAGGAGCCTATTTAAAAGAAGGGATATTTTTAGACGTTTACCTGATGAGTAGACTGATAGATAAATGATAAGATGGTAAAAAAAATAATCGGAATGCTATTAGCTTTTCTGGCAGTAACAGCTTTGGGTGTGGGTGCTTATGCCTATACTATTTATTATCAAGGAACTGAAACCTTAAGTAAAAAAACTTATAAGAAAATTGGTGAAGAAACCAACGTTATCGAGGCAACGGAGCCTTTAACCATTCTCTTGATGGGGGTGGATACGGGAAACGAGGAACGTCTGGATCCTTGGGTAGGAAACAGCGACTCCATGATTCTCTTGACAGTCAATCCAAAAACTAAGAAAACAACCATGATGAGCTTAGAGCGTGATATTTTGACCAAGATTGAAACAGGAAATGGCCAAGTTCAGGAGGCAAAACTCAATGCAGCTTATGCAAATGGTGGTGCAGAGTTGGCTATTTCAACCATTCAAAAAATGATGAACATCCATATCGATCGTTATGTCATGGTTAATATGAAGGGATTGCAACAGCTAGTTGATGCAGTTGGGGGTATCACAGTAAATAACACACTTGGTTTCCCAATTTCAATTACTGACCAAGAGGAGTTTAATAAAATCTCAATCGGAGTCGGTGAGCAAACCTTGAATGGTGAGGAGGCTCTGGTTTATTCACGGATGCGTTATCAGGATCCTGAAGGGGATTATGGTCGTCAAAAACGTCAACGTGAAGTGATTCAAAAAATCGTAGAAAAAGTCTTGAGTTTGAATAGTATCAGTCATTATCAGGCAATCCTAAAAGCGCTTAGTGAAAATATGCAGACTAATATAGACCTTTCAGCGAAAAGTGTACCTCAATTACTTGGTTATCAAGATTCTTTTAAAAATATTGAGACACTTCAACTTCGTGGTGAAGGTGAAGAATTGCAGGGTATCTCTTATCAAATCGTAACGACAGAGCATATGCTGGAAATGCAAAATCTCTTGCGTCGCTCCCTAGGGAGAGAAGATGTGACAGAGTTGAAGACCAACGCTGTTCTGTATGAGAGTCTTTATGGTCGAACAGCGCCTTCAACAAATGCTTCGGGCGAAGAATCTGAATAAAATGAAGAATCAAATCGTGGGAAACTTCCTGCGATTTTTTCAAAAAGAATCCGAATAGATAGGTAGGAGGAAAGATGAAAGCAGAAATTATTGCTGTAGGAACAGAAATTTTGACAGGGCAGATTGTCAATACCAATGCCCAGTTCTTATCAGAAAAGCTAGCAGAAATTGGAGTAGATGTCTACTTCCAAACAGCTGTCGGAGATAATGAAGCGCGTCTCATGTCTTTGCTAGAAATTGCGAGCTCGCGTAGTAGTATAGTCATTTTGACAGGAGGATTGGGGCCAACTGAAGATGATTTAACCAAACAAACGTTGGCGAAATTTTTGGGAAAAGCCTTGGTATTTGATCCTCAAGCTCAGGAAAAACTTGATCACTTTTTTGCTCAAAGACCAGACTATGCTCGGACACCGAATAATGAAAGGCAAGCTCAAATTGTGGAAGGAGCAACTCCATTGCCAAATGAAACAGGATTAGCTGTCGGAGGAGTGTCGGAAGCTGACGGTGTGACTTACGTGGTCCTTCCAGGACCTCCTAGTGAGTTAAAACCCATGGTCTTAAATCAACTCTTACCCAAGCTGATGACTGGCACCAAACTGTATTCACGAGTGCTCCGTTTCTTTGGGATTGGTGAAAGCCAGTTGGTGACCGTTTTAGCTGATTTGATTGACCATCAAACCGATCCGACCTTGGCACCTTATGCCAAAACGGGAGAGGTGACCTTGCGCTTGTCTACAAAAGCAGTCAGTCAAGAACAGGCTGATCAAGCCCTGGATATCTTAGAAGATCAAATCTTGAATCGCCAGACTTTCGAGGGAATTTCTCTACGAGACATCTGTTATGGATATGGGGAGGAGACCAGCCTAGCAAGTGTCGTTGTAGAAGAGCTTAAGAAGAGAAAGAAAAGCATTACCGCAGCAGAAAGCTTAACGGCAGGCCTCTTTCAAGCTACTTTAGCAGACTTTTCAGGCGTTTCAGCTATCTTTAATGGCGGTTTTGTTACCTACAGTTTAGAAGAAAAGTCCAAGATGCTGGATATTTCCGAGCAGGAGCTGAAAAAACATGGTGTCGTTTCAGAGTTTACGGCTAAAAAGATGGCAGAGCAGGCACGCATCAAGACTCAGTCTGATTATGGAGTCAGTTTGACGGGGGTTGCTGGACCAGACAGCCTAGAGGGGCATCCGGCTGGGACAGTCTTTATCGGCTTGGCACATGCAAAAGGGACAGAGGTTATCAAGGCTAATATCGCAGGACGGAGCCGAGCAGATGTTCGTCAGATTGCGGTTATGCATGCCTTTAACCTAGTTCGCAAGGCTTTATTAAGTGACTAACTTTTGATATAATAGTAGATAGGTCTTAGGACTATTAGAATACAGGAGAATAGAATGGCGAAAAAACCAAAAAAATTAGATGAAATTTCAAAAAAATTCGGAGCAGATCGTGAAAAAGCCTTGAACGATGCCCTTAAATTGATTGAGAAAGATTTCGGTAAAGGCTCAATCATGCGTTTGGGTGAGCGTGCAGAGCAGAAAGTTCAAGTCATGAGTTCAGGGTCTTTGGCTCTTGATATTGCTCTTGGTTCAGGTGGTTATCCTAAGGGACGTATCATCGAAATCTATGGACCAGAATCATCTGGTAAGACAACAGTTGCCCTTCACGCTGTTGCGCAAGCGCAGAAGGAAGGAGGTATCGCAGCCTTTATCGATGCGGAGCATGCCCTTGATCCAGCCTATGCAGCAGCACTTGGAGTGAACATTGACGAATTACTTTTGTCACAACCAGACTCAGGTGAGCAGGGTCTTGAAATTGCAGGAAAATTGATTGACTCAGGTGCAGTTGACCTTGTCGTGATTGACTCAGTTGCAGCCCTTGTGCCTCGTGCAGAAATCGATGGGGACATTGGAGACAGCCACGTTGGTTTGCAGGCTCGTATGATGAGCCAGGCTATGCGTAAACTGGGTGCTTCTATCAATAAGACCAAAACGATTGCCATCTTTATCAACCAATTGCGTGAAAAAGTTGGGGTTATGTTTGGAAATCCAGAAACAACTCCTGGTGGACGTGCTCTGAAATTCTACGCTTCAGTCCGTTTGGATGTTCGTGGAAGCACACAAATCAAGGGAACTGGTGACCAAAAAGATACCAATGTCGGTAAGGAAAC